>JAICXY010000076.1 GCA_025934495.1 Candidatus Nitrosocosmicus sp. | reverse complement strand
TATTAATACCGTTATTTCTGTTCTACTTCTATATTTCATTATTATCAAATAGAACAATGTAGATCAAGTATTTATAAAAAGCTGTTCTTTCGATCATATATTTTGATCATATCTATCGATCAGAACATTTGATCATAATTAGAGATTATATTTAAAATGGTTTATTATTTTTTTACTCTATTAACTGTTTTTCTCTCAATTATTTTTCTATAATTTATGTTAATCTGAACTTTCAGGTAAACAATTTATCTAACATCATTACTATTTATAAAATCTACCAACTTATAGAAACGTAAACAATCTAAATATTGAGAATTGATTATATATATACATTTATTAAAAAACAATATTTATTTATCCTAAAATTATAAAATTAGGTTATATTATATATAGATAATTTATAATACATCAAATTGCTTCCATCAAACCATGAAGAATTCATTATTGGTACAATTATTGCATCCGTTATTTCTTTTTTGATAATTATAATATTAATGCCTGCTTTTATCAAATTCCTTACAAAAAATGGAAAATTAGTAAATGATAGACATAAACCCAATAACCCAATGGTCCCTAGACCAGGTGGTCCAATTTTATTATTGAGCATTATTACAGGAGAATTAATATTATTTTTTATTACTGGTTTTTATGAAATTATTGGTATAATTATTACAACTTCTATAGCTTTTATAATTGGGGTTATCGATGATTTTAAAACAATGCCAGGGTGGTTTAAACCTGCAGCTCTAATATTAGCTTCCATCCCTTTAATAATATTTCATGTAAACGAGAATCATTTAAATATTATTTTTGGAAGTGTATATATTCCATTATTATATATACCATTAGTATTAATTGCTATACCATTAGTAGGAAATACTATAAATTCAATTGATGTATTTAATGGGATAGTAACAGGATTTTTGATTATAACAATGTTCCCTTTATTAACAAGTACCTTATTATTTGGCAAATTTGAAGTTTTTTTAATCGAGTTACCATTTTTTGCTTCTTTATTGGGATTTTATCGATTTCATAAATACCCTAGTAAAATATTTCCTGGTGATTCGGGTACATTATTAATGGGAGCAATTTATGGATCTTTTGCTATCGCATCCAGATCTGAAATTATTGCAATCATAGCATTATTGCCTGCAATAATGAATTCATTTTTATTTTTAAGCAGTGTTAGGAAAATTGTTGAACATAGACAGATAAAAGCCAGGCCTATTATTCTTAAAGACGATTATAGTCTCGAAGCCTCTAAAGATAAAAGCGCACCTATTACATTAGTAAGGTTGATTTTATTAGATGGCCCGCTTTCTGAGAAACAAATAGTAAATAAGATCTATAGACTAGGAATTTTTTCATCCTGTTTATCTTTTATTACAATATTAATACAGTACTTCATATTAAATATAAAATAAAAGTGATAAAAAAAAATGAAATTTTTGGATCTCAGATTCTTTATCTTATTTATGTGGATAATAGTTATGATAGCCTGTCTTGCTATTATTTTTCTTATAGCTCCATTGGGTAAATATCTAATACTACAAAAAAACTCGATACTAATTTTACAAACTTCATTTATTCAAGCGATTTTAGCAGTTATGATAGTAGGTATTTTAATATATTTATTGAACAAGTTTCAAAAAATATACCTTTTTAAAAAATTAATGGATAAAAAAAAGGATTAATCTATTTCTGCTTTATATACTTGAATCAATTTGGAAAATCCTTTTTCCTCTCCAAACTTCCATTTTTTTCCACAAATTGAACAAGTAATTATTTTGTCATTTGATGAAAATTCAAGTTGATAGTGACTGCATCGTATCTGATATTCGTATTTTAACGATTCTAATTCTTTAATCGTATTTATATCTCTGACAGAATTTTCTGTCAATAATATTTTTGAATATTAGTATAATATATTCTATTATTTATTATATATATCAAGGTAAAAATAGGATTTAACGCTTTTTTTATATAAATTAAATTTTATCCAGTAGGAAAAATAAAAATATATAATTAAATATGCAATCTAATACATTTTTATACATCTATATATATCTAATAGCATAAATTACTTTTATTGGATAATGTAAATTCTGATATTAGAAAAATACAATTTACAGGAAGATCCACTTACATTTTATCATTACCTAAAAAATGGATTGAAGAAATGAAGCTTAAAGCTGGAGACCACGTTTCTATATCTAGAAATTCAAATAATTCATTATGTATTACTCCAGAACAAGAAAAAAGGTTACATGATGTAACAAACGAGGTTACTACTTTAGTTTTAATTGATGAAGGTCCAAATACATTAAAAAGGAAAATTGTATCTATTTATTTATCTGGTTATAATTTAATTAATTTAAAATCAAAAATCGGAAGGATTCAACCCATCCAAAGAGAAGCAGTTAGAGAAATAGTACGAAGAAGTTTGATTGGAACAGAAATTATTGCAGATTCATCAGATATAATCACAATTCAAATCTTATTAACATTACCTGAATTATCAGTTAATACTGCAGTAAGAAGAATGTTTTTAATAGCATCTTCGATGCATAGAGATGTAATAATTGCATTAAAAGAAAAAAATTTTGAAATAGCAAATGGAGTAATTAGATCAGATGACGAAGTAGACAGATTTAGTCTATATATATTAAGGAATTTAGTAATGGCCACTAATAATGAACGAATTCTACAAGAGATAGGATTAAAATATCCATCAGATTGTCTAAGCTATAGGGTTACCGTAAAAAGTATTGAAAGAGTGGCCGATCATGCTACTAGAATTGCAATAAAATCCCTAGAAATACATGAAGAGATATCTTTAGAAGTAATAGAAAAACTAGAAAAATTAAGTAATTTGGCATTGGAGGTATTGACTTCCTCTGTGGAAGCATTTTTAAGAAGAGATTATAATCTAGCAGATAAGATAGCTGATAAATCAGAAAATGTATTAAATTTCGAAAAAGAGATCATGAAATTCTTAGATTCACTAGAAAATAAAACTACAAATGATCAAAATACAAGTGCTAATATTAAATTAATATTAGAAGATATTCGTAGAACTGTAGAACATGCTAGTGATATTGCAGAATCTGCAATGAATCAAACTATAGGAGAAATAATTAAAATAGAAAAAAGATTAGGAATTACTTTGTAAAATGATTTCATTAATTTTATAACAAAGAATACAATGAACATTACAATTATCATGCAGACAAATTAATTGAAGAGAATTGCAATTAAAACACCAAACTTGTTTATTCATGATAAAAAAAAAATTATAACGATTATAAACATTACGAATAAATTAACCTTAAATTATATTGAGAATTTAAAATTTAAAAATTTAAAAATAAAATTATATATTAAAGCGCAGAATTACCTTTTGACTTTGTTCTTATATCAATTGCCTCTTGGATATCGGTTATAAAAATTTTGCCGCCTATCCTACTGCTTAATTTTTGTAATATGGTATTGACTACAACTTCAACCACTTCATCTTTTACCACAGATTCAATTTTCGTTCTTGGTATAAATTCTGGAGTATATTGCATCGTACCTCGTCCAATTGATACAGGTTCAGCTTTAGTTTTACCTTTTCCTTCAACACGATGGTATACCATTCCGCCTATATCATTATCCTTAAAAATTTCACTAATAGTCTGTAATTCTCTATCCGGAACTATTATCTCAATTTTTTTCATTATTATTGATCAACCATCATTTTTTTATATAACACATTTAAATGATCAATGTGTTCTTTGCATTGCAGTGAAATATTATCATAAAAAACAGTTAATATATTATATTTATAATTCATACATTTAATATGATTTGTTTTATAAAAGGATTTATTAAAAGAATGTATTGATTTGGATATTGTTATAGTGATAGCCATAGATCAATCAGTTTATATTTTTGTAGTTACAATTCTGCTTGATTTAATCTGCTTTGTATTCTACTGTAAGTTTTACATTTTTCAGATGTTTAACAAATTTATTTTATAGATCACATTTTTAAAGCAAATCTAATCCATTAGTTTATCAACCATCATTTTTTTATATTACACATTTACATTGCAAACATAAAAATTCATATTATTTATATAGGTAAAATAGTTCCAATATTATTTCTACTAGGATTATAAAGTTCGTATTATAAAGTATGATTGTTTTATTTTCATGTGACCATATTAAATAATATTAGTTCTTTTGGTATGATATTTTTATTTGCAGCTCTAATTCTTTTGTATCCTACTAAAATTATTACCTCATATGGACAGATACATTTTATCTCTGATAAATCATCTATTATGCAAACCACTGATTGTATAAACAGTATGATAACAAGTGTTTTTATGGGTTCTAATACTGATTGTAGTAATAATAATTCAAAAAAGATGAATTTTACTTCTAACGATATTCATCCTTTTAGTAAAACCGATCCCTTTAATTTTGGCTCCCAAAATAACAAAACTTCTGATTTCCTTGCAATGAATCATGGCCTGGTTAAGGGCGGTTCTTCTCTATCATTAGATGATCCTTCTATGTTTACTAAATCATTTCAACAAGATCAAGGTTTATCTTTTGGTAATACATCATCTTTGCATCCTACTACTACTACAGACGGTAAAATTAAGGGCGGTTCTTCTCTAGTTTCAAATAATGATTTAGGAAACTTATTAGATAAAAATAAACATGGTAAAGAAATCTTTGCATGTTTTAATAGAGCTATTGCTTCTACTAACAATTTAGCTGACTCAGCGATTATAAAATGTGCTAAAGATCATAGCAGTTTTAAATAATTTATTTATTTTAAATTAAGTATTTAAATGAAATGCGGTTAATTTGTTGCAATTATTACTATGTTTTCTCCTTTGATAAATATTTCTCCCATTTCCTGTACTTGGTTATCTTTTAGAACCTCGGTTGCATTCTCTAAAGTTAAGTTCATAAATTGATCAAAACTTTTTAACTTACCTTTGAGAGTTCTTTTTCCTTTTAATTTTATGATGATGTTTTTATGTAAACTGCTTTGTAAAATATTAGATTGATTATTTCGTGGTGAAGATGACAATAAAATATAAAACCTCTTTTTGTTATTTAGGTTTAACTTAATTTGTATTTTTAAATTTGATAGTCATCTTATAACTTAATTTTTGTTTTAATATTATTAGATTCTTTGCCAACAGAATACGAATTATCTTTTTATTGTACTTGCAAGCATATGTAATTACCTCTATTAGATTGGTTGGTGTGCTTCTAATTTCTTCATTAGATCTTGCATTGGCACTATTAGAAAAATTTCTACGAATGGAACATATCTTGATCGTAATCCACAAGTTAAATGCTAATATTACAAATATCATTGATAAACTATAAAATTTTGATAGGAGTCTAATTATGCAAGAGCTCTATTAATTGTAATTCCCAATGTTACTGCCATGTTGTTTGGAAAAGGTTTTAGAAAAACTGCAATTATTTTTATTTTAGTTGTAGTGTGCTCTGTTGAAATAGGAATAATGCTTTTCTTTATATGGAATATAGCCCATGGTGGAACAATAGTGCTTACTTCTATTGCTATATTTCTCCTTACCATATCTGTTAAATCTATTTTTAGTCTATTATTGAGATATAAAGCAAATTATGAAAAGGCTAAATTGAGAAATATAAAAATTCAAAATGAAGATTAGTTTTGAGAATTGGATAATAATAGATGGTGAACAATCTTTTTTTTAAACAAATTAACCAATGTGGTTTTGGTATTTGACATTAAGAACAGATTGATAAATGCAAAGGTGGTAGATAGCTTTTGTGTTTTATGATGCTTATTAGAGTAAATTGTTTAGCATACTTTTACTAATTGGTATAGTATTATATAATTCACATAAACTAATTATTAAAATCAAAAACATTCATTTGATATGCAAACTAACTAGCATCATGAGAGTTTTTATACCCATGACCATGGCTCTATTCCACGCATCTCACACTGTTTTCTTATTATTGTTTTTGAGCGATTAATTGATTCCTCTTCACTAATATTACCCTTTTTTAGATATTGTAAAAATATTTCTTCATATAGTTTTTTTGCTCTTTCCTCATTGAATTCTTTGTAACTTTTTATTTTTATTTTTTGCTCTTTCCTCCTCATCTTCCTATCCGCTTTATCATGGTTGTCGTGGTTTTCCGAATCTTCCTCCTCTCTTCCTATCCCTTTAAAATCATTATATTCCTCTTTGCAAAGATTACAACTCCAATCAAAAAAAAATTTATGAATGTTGCATATGGCCAATATTTTTAAAAAAATATATTCTTATTTAACTTTTTCATAAGATAAATATTGATAAATACAATTTGTAAAAGTGTGCCATAATAGCTCAGCCTGGTAGAGCGAGGGTTTCGTAAACCTTAGGCCGTGGGTTCGAATCCCACTTATGGCTTTGAATCAAATATTGTGAAAATCATAAATCTCTTAAATTATGTTACTATTAGTCTTACTTGATCCATTTTTCTATTTCCTTGAAATTTCTTGGCCATATTTTTTATATCATTTGATTCGCCATAAAGTACAAAAATTTCTAAGCATCTATCTTTATCAATTTTATTATGAATATGTGTATTAATTATTTTATCGTAATCATGACGCATTTCACTAATTTCTTGATCAGATTTTTCATCATGAATTACTAAAAGAACCGAATGAAGTATCCCATCCAGTTCTTCTATTCTTTTTTCCTCCAAAAGTAAATTTCTTACACTTGCTCTTACAATTTCTGATCTCCCTGAAAATCCCAAAAATTTTTGTAATTTATCTAATTCTTGGATTATATTTTCATTTAGTGAAATACTTATAATTGGCACTATTTCCTATTATATATTTATTATATTATTTAATTTTTTAAATTCGTTTTAATAACGTTTTAAACCTTGCTAAAACGTATAAAATTATTTATACCATTACTTTATATAGTGAATAAAAGTAACCGCAAATAAATAAAGAAATGTTAACAATAATGATTCTAACTACTACTACTACTATTATACTATTAAATTGAATAGTAATAGTAACAATAATAATTATTTAATATTAAAAGCCTATATTTCATTTTGACGAATAATGATGAAAAATTCTTAAGTATTATTAATATTTTATTTGTTTTTGTTTACTCCATATATACTTCTCCTCTCGTATCTTTCAAGAATTAGTAAATCAAATGATTAAATGATTAAATGATTAAATGATTAAATGTTATAATCCAGCTATTCATTATACTACCTATAATAATATTGTTCTTTATATCTTATTTGGGCTCTAACTTAAGACGTCATCTTCCATTGAGGAGGAGTCAATAAATAAATCAAACTATTGTTTAACATGGTTTAGTTCGCATTTGTCCTACTCCTGCAAGGAAAAGGACCATCAAAGTTTTTTTCAATCCTATGCTTTTTTCTATTGAATTGTTCTTTCAACATTGCTTTTTTCATTCTTGTATGAAAAGAATGAATATGACGATCTAGTTTCAATAATCTACATGCTTTTGCTGTAGATACCATGAGCGAGCCACCTCAGTCTGTGGAACAGGAAACTTTCCAAACTATTTTAGAACCTTTGAAAAGTCATTGTCTACTACTACTACAAACATATTATTCGTTCTTTTGACACGCTAATTGAGAGAATTTCTCTATCTTTTGTTGGTTCGACGATGGCAATTCATCATCATAATTAGAGTAATTCAGATTCCACTGTTATGACAGCTTCATAACAGACATATCCACCGATATTCTTCTTTAATTTCTTTGGTTTGTACTTTTGAATCAAATTCGAAATAGAAACCAGGTGGCTTATCTTCATTATATGCAAAAAAGAAAAATAATGCTTTTGCAGCGTTTCTAAATGATAAACCTAAAAAAAAGTAAAAGTAATCCATAACCGATAATTTTTGAAGGTGTTTTACTGTTTCTAGATCATAAAAGAATAGTTATTTTAAATCTATAGATCAAGTTAATGGAGCCATCAAATTGAGGTAGTTCTTTGTTATTTGACCACTGCAAATATTATTGCTTTGTTGGTTGGTGTTGATCGAATATAAATTTAATATAATTCTTATTTACTTTCAACTTGTTTTATTATTATTAGCAATAGTGAAAGCACTTTTATCTACTAGTTAAAAATACTATATTATAGATATAACTATGCTTAATTTCAAAATATTATGTATATCTTTCCTTCTTCTTTCCTCCTTTCTTCTCTCTATTCTTCTTCTTGATTTTTATCTAACTCCTGTATTTGCAAAACAATCTGGAATTAATTCAACCGTAAATGATCCTTTTGGTATAAAAAAAATATATCCAACAAAACCAGGTGGTAGAGAATGGTTTATGAACATGGCAGATCCACAAAATGACCCTAACGTAGATTTTACTTTTGATCCTCATTTAATTAAGCAAAATGATAGTTCATGGAAGCTTGACAAAAACCATAAGATTAGAATTAATATTCAAACTCCAAAAAATCTACCTCCTTGGAAAAATGTAGAAATAACAGGGTATGTAAAAATCGATTCTTTCCTTAATTCAACCCATGGAAATAGTATTAATTCAACTAGCAAAAACGGTATAACAGATATTGACTGGGTATCAAGAACAAGTATACATAATGAATACTTACCATGCTCTGGTTTATCTCTACATGGTGGCATTTATCCAGATGGTACAGTAGCTTGGAAAAAAGAAATTTGGTTTACCGGAGGATATACAAAAGAAAAATCTATACCGCAAATAACTAAACCACTAATTGGCAGATGGATAGGTTGGAAAGTCATTGTATATAATGTAGATAATGATTCTGCTGTAAAGATGGAATCATATTTAGATAGTTCTAATTCAAATTATTGGGTAAAGGTTTTTCAAATGACTGACAACGGTAATTGGACTGCAAACAGTTCCGATAAAATTTTTTATAGCGCAAATTGCGGAAGGTCTAAAGATCATATCATACTATATCCAGGTCCAATTGTAACTTTTCGTGCAGATAATGTGGTTTTAAACTTTAAAGATTTTAGTATAAGAGAAATAGCTGTTCCTTCATAAAAAAAATATTGATTGACATTGCATTATTTGCGATGATTAATTCTCATTTATTTTTATATTTGTCAATATTCAAGAATAAATTTTTTTTAATTTTTTGGCTAATTTTGATCCTATTTTCGGAATCGATGATAATTTAGATTCAGATATTACTAGTAAATCATTTGGAATATAAATTCCAGCTGAATATAAGGAACGTGCTCTAGCTCTACCAATATCTTTAATCTGAACCAATGGTACAAGTTCTGCCTTTATTCCATGTTTTATTCGATTTTGCAGTGAAAAGATAGTAGGAAGTAGATCTGCTCTACCAAGCAATTTAGCTATTTCAAAAATAGAAGAGATTAACCAATTAGATACTTCAACAATTCTATGAATATCACCTGGTTCTATCGCCATCTTTTCGTGAATTCTCTTTTCGGTAGATTCATTAATCCATTCATACAATGTCCAAAGACTTCTAGAACAATCCATTACTTCTACATCAAAAAAAAATTCATCATAATTATTATAAAATAAAATGCTAAATTCTTCGATATCCTGTTTTCTAAAAGAGAATTTAGGATAAAAATCCGGACTGCTAGTAATAATGTGGAGAAAACCAAAAATGTTATTTGTTTTAAAGGAATTAGGTTTAATTGATTTTATGATTTTTTTAAAGGCTACTGCAGTCTCAGGATTAAGATATAAAATAGATACTAGTTTACCAAAAGATGTAACAAAATATTTTTTATTTTCAAATTTAACTAAACCTTCATCTAAAAAATAATCCAAAGATATATCTATTTTATTATAAATGGAGGAGCTGTTTTTATTTTGAAAAGAATAAAATGTTTTTGAAAATAAATCATAAATATCATCAATATTTATTCCATGGAAGGAAGAAATGACACCAAGTAAATGAATTTTTATTGATGTGTTATTTTCAAGATTAGAGTTAAGTGGTTCTGGTGTGCCTAGAATATAATGATCATATATATCTTCATATGACGTTCGTGAATCAGATATTATTATTGATTCCCCATAAGTATCATATTGGGGCCTGCCGGCTCTTCCACAAAGTTGCTTATATTCAAGAACACTGATTGGAAGAGTGGCTCCATATCTAAAATCATACCGCGAAATATTTGTAATAATAACCCGACGAGCAGGCAGATTTACACCAGCAGCTAGAGTAGGTGTAGCAAACAGTGCTTTTATTATTCCATTTTTAAAAGCTTTTTCGACAATTTCTCTACTAGGCAAGCTTAAGCCTGCATGGTGAAAACCAACTCCTGATGATATCAAATTCGACAAAGTTTTGGTTAAATCAGTATCGTCATTATTGTCTAAGAGTAATTTGGAATATTTTAGAGCAGTTTTTTTTTCCTCTAAAGATAACCTTTTATAAATTATTTCAGAAGATGTTTTAGCTAAAGATATCGATCGTTTTCTAGTTTCAACAAAGATAAGGTTTTGACCATTATCTTTTATGGAATCTAATATTAAATCCTGTGCAATAGATGCAGTATCTTTTCCTGATTCAGAAACGGATATTTTAGAATTATCATTATAATAAATGATACCGTCTGAATAAACTCCTTCCAATAACCTTGTTGGTCTCCAAGAACTTTCTATTAATATACAATCTAGCCAGCCAGATATATCAAAAGAATTGGTCACGGTAGCACTTAAACCCAGAATTTGAGAATCAGGATAAAACTTTTTTATTTTTGTAAGAACCATTTCTAGTACAGGTCCTCTATCTAAATCTCCAATCAAATGAATTTCATCTGAAATAAAAAGCCCAACATTGGATAACCATGAAGCGCCTTGCCTTAAAATCGAATCCAATTTTTCATTGGTTAAAATAATAATATCAGAGCTTCCTAAATCGGTATTTGAGGTATTAAAATCTCCTGTACTAATTTTTATTTTTATTTTTTTAGAAAATACTTTAGATTTATCGATATTATTAAAATCTATAAATTTTTCATAGGCAAGAGATCTCAATGGCGTTATATATACTACTTTTTTATTCTTCTCTAAAGTTTTAATAGCAGCTAATATCGATATAAGTGTTTTACCACTTGCTGTTGGAGTAGTGACTAAAATATTAGATCCATTTAACAATCCATTATCTATAGCTAATTTTTGAGGGGGAAAAAAAGAATTATAATTCATAAAAGAAAGAAAAGAAGAAATTTTATCATCTTCTAAATTTATCTGCATATTATATAAATTAAAATTAAATGTACATTACCTATTAATTTATTTCATTATTGACTTTATGGATTGTATGCTACCACTACTACTACTACTACTACTGCTGCTGCTGGTAAAATACAAATAATTCCTTATTTTTAGGATTATTAAACAATAAAAAAATTGTAAATTATAATAAAAAATGTTATTTATGAATAATTTGGCTAGATTGTAGTTTTCTGTTATAAGTAAATAAATATAATTATTTGGTATTGACAAGCCCAACATTGCCAATTTCCGAACCTATTCCATATCCTAATAATGCTATACCTGTACCTAACAAAGACATCTCTAAACCTCCTTTTAACCAACTTTTCTTTGCTAATCTACCTTTAATTGCACCTATCAAAAAGGAAAATAACAAGCTAATAGAAATCGCAATTAATAATGCTATAAAATTTGTGAATAACCCTGTTTTGACAATAAAATATGGAATTATTGGAAGAATTCCTCCAATTAAAAAAGATACAAACATGACTATTGCTCCTTTAACCGGCGAACCGATTATTTCTAAATTTAAACCAAGCTCTTCTGTAAGCATTGTTTTTAACCATACATCTTTATTTGATATAATTTTGTTTACGACCATGTCTAGTTCTGCTCCTGAAAAACCTTTAGATTTGTAAATTTCTTCTATCTCTTCTCTTTCTCTATTAGGATATTGTTCTATCTCATATTCTTCTCTTTTTATCTCTGATTCTAAGATTTCCTTTTGTGATTTAACTGCAAGATAGTTTTGTACTGCCATTGCCTTGGCGCCAGTAAACATACCTATTAATGCTGCAAGAATAACAATATCTACTCCAATTGATGCTCCGCCTATACCAGCTACTATCCCTAATGAAGTATTAACTCCGTCTCCAAAGCCAAATACTATATCTCTTATATAATTACTTTCTTTAATGTGAGGTTCGACATGGTATTTTGATTCTGATTCTGTTTTCAATGATATCTTTATAATATTTTCTAAACTGAATATAATCTTTCAAAATGTCTCTTTTTAATGTTATTGTTAAAATTAAAATTATTCGCGAGAATTTTTACTTTTATTGTAATACACAAAATTGATAAATTTGTTTTTAAATTATTAAAACTAAATAATATCAAATAATATAAAGCATTAAAGATATAATAATCTGTCATGGTATTGGGAGAAGGAATATTTTATGAATTACAATAAATTAACCTCAGATGAAGAAAGAGTGATTGTAAATAAAGCAACTGAACCACCTTTTTTAGGAGAATATGACAATTTTAACAAGGATGGAACATTTATTTGCAGACGGTGTAATGCGCCTCTTTTTTCTTCAAAAAGCAAATTTGATGCAGGTTGTGGTTGGCCAAGCTTCGATGACAGTTTACCGAATTCAATAGAGCGTGTACCTGATCCCGATGGAATGCGAATGGAAATACAATGTACAAACTGCAAGGGACATTTAGGACATGAATTTGTGGGAGAACAGTTTACAGATAAAAACACACGGGAATGTGTTAATTCGTTATCTATACGTTTTATACCAAAGGACAAGGAGTTGCCAAAAACAATTTATGAATAACAAAACTGAAACTGCAACGCTTGCAAACGGATGTTTTTGGTGTACTGAAGCAATCTTCAAAAGGGTCAATGGTATCGAATCTGTTTTACCTGGATATGCAGGAGGACCAGTAAAAAATCCATCATATGATCAGGTTTGCATGGGAATAACAGGACATGCAGAATCAATTCAAATCAAATTTGATCCCACTATTATATCTTTTAAAAAAATTCTCGATATTTTCTGGCATACTCATGATCCAACTACACTCAATAGACAAGGTAATGACGTCGGTACACAGTATCGATCTGCAATCTTTTATCATGACGAAAATCAAAAAGAGATTGCTGAAAAAACAAAAAAAGACCTCGAGCAGGAAGGTATTTACAAAGGTTCTATCGTGACAGAAATTACTCCTTTCAAAAATTTTTATGTTGCGGAAGATTATCACAAAAATTACTATGACAACCATCATGATGCACCATATTGCAATTTTGTTATCGATCCTAAAATCCATAAACTGCTCAAGCAGTATGGAAATGAAGTAAAAGAAGAATACAGATAGCTTTTAATAATATATAGAATGAAAGTTATTGTCTTGGCAGTTCCTTTGTGAATATTCAATTTAAAATCATGGCTGGGTAGTTGAAGGATTCA
Source organism: Candidatus Nitrosocosmicus sp. (assembly GCA_025934495.1). Lineage (GTDB taxonomy): Archaea > Thermoproteota > Nitrososphaeria > Nitrososphaerales > Nitrososphaeraceae > Nitrosocosmicus. Next base: position 2,205 of record JAICXY010000076.1, on the reverse strand, counting down.
AACTCGATTTAAAGTAAAATCTATTTTTTTAGTGAATTGTAGAGTATTAGATAAATTAGCGAATTTGAATGATTATAAGGCTTAATTCTAAAGTGTTAGTGGAACAAAATGATATTAATTTCATAGATACAATTTTCTTTGTTGCAATTTGTAAATTATTTTTTGTTATTGTTTTAGTTTACAATATGACACAAATAGTCATAATAATTTAATTATTTTTGCTGTGAATAAGTATATCTTTAACTATATTTTGAATTATACAACAAAGCGCCTTAAATAGTAATAATCATACTTGATAGGCCATTCATTCTATGGGAAAAACATTTAATCATATTTATGACTTTTTTTATAACAGAGTAACAATGCTGTTGTTAATAGGTTTAATCCATTCTAAAGTTGATTTCGGATGTCCAGATTGTAGATAGACTGTATATATCTATTTCCACCAAATATAAGTATTGGAAAAGCAATGAGTTATATAAATATGGATGTATCCATTGAATACATTAATTGAAATGATACTCTATTCATTTATATCATATTATTATCTAATATTATTAACGAATAGTATTTTGAATGGAAATGCAAATGAGGTAGCACTTTCAACTTGATAGCAAGAATGCCTGATATTTATTTATTTTTTACAATTTTTATTGTAATTTTATTATCATGTTTATTAATGCCTCAGATTGTAAATGCATATGATAAATCCAAAGAACATTTTGACTCCAAATATGGCTATTCTCATGCAATAAACCCACAAATTTTAAACCCCGATGTCAACCTCTTAGGAAGAACCATCCCAGTTCCGAAAAGCCCTCTAACCCCTCCAAATCAAGCCCCAATTACGGCACTCACCCGAGCCCAAATTGCGGCAGGACTGGAACTTCCCAAGAATCTAATAGTGGCTACATGCCCTCCCCAAAGCCAAGGTGGTGGTACCGGTTGTCCACCTGTCGTGGGTACTGCTGGAGATGATCTTATAGTTGCTGCTGCTGTACAAGATGCTTCTATTTATGGTATTGCTGGCAATGATGTTATACAATGTGGACCGGGTAATTGCAAGGTATATGCTGGACCAGGGGACAATGTAGTAATGGCAGGTAGCTCCACAACTGCTCAGCTTTACGGTGGATTTGGAAATAACATGTTCATAGGTGGAACAGGTAATACGCTTATGGTAGGCGGTAAAGGAAATGATCAATTTTATGCAGGAAGTGGTCATGATATTATGATAGGTGGAGGCGGACGTAATTACTTTGACTGTGGTACAAGTGGTAATGGAGTAATACTTGATTTTAATGCCAAGAATGGTGATACTAAGGCTGGTAATTGTAAATATGTTGTTACGGTAAAAACTGGAGTTCCAGCACTGCCTTGATATAATATATTTATCATATTATTCTTTTTTTAGGTAGTATCAAATTTAATGTGTTAAATTCTATATCGTTGGTAATTATGGAGGTATTATTGGAGGAATATGATAATAAACTGTATCTTTATTTCAGATAATACAAAAGGTTGAGCAGCAATCGATTATTTAATTTGAAATATTATAATTAATTTAGTAAAACTATTTAATCATATTATGTCAAATTGGGAGAAAGTATAAAGACTATTATTTATGTTATTTATTATTATGCGTCATAATGTCCAAACTATGGGGTTATTGTCTCCACCAAATAAAAGTATTGGAATAATAATACAAAAATAAGAGCAGATAAATATGATATCAAAATTTAAGTTATCCAAAATAGTCGTATTATGGAATAGTATGCCATCTAGATAGAGGCAAAAATAGATGGCACCTAATATGAATAATAATGCTAATACTACTTATATCGAATACGATTGTTTTGAAAATAATATCTATAAAGATTCCTCAAATGAATTGAAAATCGAAAACTTTTCTAGGCTATTCAAATCGGATACAAATCAAATATTATCTATAAGGAGATTAATTTTAAAATGAGACCAGATATATTTGTATTAAAGGACCACCTTGTAGTTGGAAATTCATTTTATCGAATCGTGTAAAGGCTTTAGAAAAATGGATTTATGTAAATCAAAGATGGTCGAATCGAAAGAGAGACAATTAATTAAATGGTCATGATATTTGGTATGATTTTTGTTACAAACCAAAACAAAATAAATTCTGATGATATGTCTACTATAAAATATGGATTTAGAACAACAGCATCAGTA
>JAICXY010000116.1 GCA_025934495.1 Candidatus Nitrosocosmicus sp. | reverse complement strand
TGACTCAGTCCTGCTCTACGAAGGAGATGAGAAGGAGGGGCCGGTAGCAGCAAAAACATATGGCGGTATCTCATGATCGTCCATTATCCAGTCAAAGGTATCCAAGGCTCAACAAAAGACAAAAGGCATTCTAAATGTGTTTGGCGTTTATGATCATACCAACAACCAGATGCAGACATACCCTCCTACAAACAAAAGACAGAAGGAAAACAATTCCTTGATTTTATAAAAAGAGTGGACCAAAAATATGATTGTCGTATGAAACAGATATTTTTGATATTTGATAATGCGTCGATACATAAATCCAACATAGTAAAAGAAACTTTAGTAAGGTATCACCCAAGAATACATCTAGTATTTCTTCCAACTAGATCACATAATCTCAATTTGATAGAAGTCAGATGGTCATATTGGATGCATAGACAAGCTATAAAAAATTCCATATTCTTAAAAGAACAAGATATCGGTAAAGCCGTATCTGGCTGGACATACACCTATAACAAAAAACATGCAGTCAAAACAAGCAGTATTAGTTTACAGGAAGAAAGTATCTAGGTGTTTACATAACTGTTAAGAGCCCTATCTTAGCAATAATTAATTTATATAATAAAGAAATTCAAAAGATGAACGAACACATTAAATATAATAATTTTCATTCCGACAAAAGTTTAATATCTTTATTTTTTTGTTCGGGCGCAATTAGCCAGCACTGTTGCCAACCCAATAAATTCTTAAATTTTAATAGCCATGGTGGTAGAACAGTTTTGAATTCTATTATTTGGATATCGAGTTTTTTACAGAAAAGTTCAAAATCTTTTATTGACCAATAATGTAAATGAGAAAATGATTGTCTAGGAGAATAACCTCTCAATAATTGAAGCCTCCATTTTATATATGCACTGTTAGGAATAGTTACAATCACCCCCTTTTTAGAATGAGAAATTGCTTCTAGTAAAATTTTTTGAGGATAAATAGTATGTTCAATGACTTCGATTAGTAATATATAATCATAATATTCATCGGATTTAAGACCCAGACCATAATTTATATCTTTTACAGTTACGGATATCCCCCGTTCACGAGCTTTCTCACACGCAGTATTTGAAATATCAATCCCCGAGACAATTGCATCTTTATTTTTTAAACACAGTTCAGACATTAGACCATCACCAACACCTACATCCAAAATTGAAGAATTAGGTAATATCCAATCTTTGATTAAATCAAATCGTAAAACTTTCCCGGTATTTATGTTAGCATGATACTTTTCATAATCTTCGAACATTTCTGGAAAATCCATATTTTTTTCAGTTAAAGTCATTGAAATTTCATTTAAGAATGAAACGATACGTCTTATTTTAACCCTGAAAGACACATGATATATTTTTCCTATAGTTATATTTGTATATAATGATTATTAATAAAATCAGTCGGTACTTTCACATATCTGCGCTCCAACTATTTTTAAAATCTGTTTACTCAAGGTGTATTAATTGAAGCAATAGATTCTAATAAAATTCTAGCAGCTAAAGAGGCAGTAATATTATTAATGTCAAAATCAGGTGTAAACTCCACAACATCAAGTCCAACAATACCAGACGAAATTGCCAATTTAGATAGATAGATAAGATCTATACTCGAAATACCACAAGGAGAAGGTACAGAAACACCAGGTGCAAAGGCAGGATCAAGACAATCGAGATCGATTGAAATATAACGTCTTCCATTATTATTCCTACATTTAATCCTATCAGCAATATTTCCTATCCCTTGTTCAGCTATATCAATAGGAGTGACAACTTCCAATCCCACATTATATGCATTTCTTAGTTCTTCGGGTTCAGCCGATCTTGTACCTATCAATAAACTTTTTTCATAATCAATGCAGTTAGAAGAATCAGTCAGTACAGATCCATAGTAATCTGTTGTTGAAGAAACAAAATCAGGATGAGCATCAAAATAAAGTAATCCTACCTTACCAAAGGAATCATTAATCGCTTGTAAAGCAATAGTAGTAATTGAATGATCTCCCCCTATTATGATAGGTATCTTTTTGATAGAAACTAAATCAAAAATTAGCTGATAAAGATCTTGTCTTTGAATATTCCCATCATCAAATATCTTTTTATTATTAATGTAACCATTCATAGGACAAATAGGAATAATTTTTCCATTTCTTTCAAAAAAGTCCGAGTCATTGGAAGCAATACGAATAATATCCGGCCCTTTACTTGTCCCTTTTCGTTTAGCATGAGATTTTGACTCATCAGCTATACCAATTATGACAATATCTGCTTCAGAAATTCCATCCACAGTAGAATGATATAATCGAACCATCTATACATTAAACAGTAAATATTTACTCATTATAAAATCGCTTTGAGCATGTACAAATAATAGCAATCCGAAAATTTTGTCTCAAAGTAAAGCTAGACATACGCCAATATCATTTGCCACCATTCCATCTTTAATTTTATTCGGATGACATATACAGACATATAAAAAAAGATCATGTTGAAATCAATCAAAATTTGTATTAATTTGATCATTCTCTAAATCCCTTCTGCAGTTTGATAACTGATCCTAAGACTTCAATTTGGCTGTAAAATTTTATTAAATTCAAGGATAAAATCAATATAGTTTTACTTTCACAAAAAAATGATGAGCCATCTTTTTTTAAACTAGGTGCGATTTTTCAATTTTTCAATCAAGTAGTGATTCATCAGGGCTCTGTTACAGTTATGTAAATAATGCTGTATGTTCTCATGTAAATTAATACTGCTTGTTTCTTTGGAAAAATTATTGTTGTATTTTAACATATCTTAATTTTTAAAGATGAACAAATCTAAACAAACACGTTTTCTTTACATTAAAGATCATTGCAATATTTACATAACTATTAACTTAACAAAAACCTATAGATTGAAGACGCTCCATTTCATTTATAACTCATATAAATAGAATACTCCCAAATTATTGGTTATAGATTACTTTTACTTTTTATGTTTATAGTTTAGAAATGCTGCGAAAAGCACTATCTTTCTTTTTTTACATATAATTGAGACATGGTCATAATTCAAATTATCTCGATAGATTTTATAAGCTTAAAGCTAACCTCTGGAATATTATTTTGAGAACAACTGTTCCAAAGATTAGATCTTGATAGATTAAAGGACTCCATACTCTTTAACATTCTGTATCTGATAGGTTGTATACAATGGCCTATTATGGCACCACAAAGGAAACGTGGCCGACCATATGTATATTATCCAACAACAATAATTTTAAGATGCTTTATTGTAAGGATATGGTTTAGACTTGATTCCAACAATGGATTGCATACTTTTCTTAGCATGGATTGCAGTATAATTATAAACTAGCATTAGCATGCGGTCTGATAACAATACCTAGCAGTAGACATATATTTGATAGTCGATTGAAGACTATTTCTACTACAGACGTTAAAGAAAGAATATCGACAATGGGATATCTGTTTGCTGCAGAAGATATGGCAGATCCTTCTATAACTGCAACAGACAATACTCTTATAAAAGCAAAAGGTCCTGTATGGCATAAATTATCCATGAAAAAAGGAGTCGTGCCGCGTTCTAGTATTGATACCGATGCAAGATGGTGGTGGGGATTATAGTCATACAAAAGGATAAAATGGATATTTGGATATAAACTCCATCTAACCTGTACAACAGACGAGATCATAGTACCTCTAACTGCAGATGTAACTACTACTGCGAATGTTCCAGATAATAGGATGTACATTCCTTTAACAACTTCTTCTTTGGTATTCTCTTAACTATCTGTATTGTACATGATAGCTGATCCGGGCTATGACGATAAAAAATTGTATGAATATAGAAATATGTTTGTTGCAGAACGTATTCTGTCGAGCATAGTAAATGAATATGGAGAACACCCAGTTACAACAGACGGTGATGGCCCATAGAATCCTCATCAAACATGTAGATTCTTGAAACTGAAACATAATATTCATTCTACTATTGGAAAAGCACCATAGAGAACAATGCAGTACATAAAGGATAGAATCAAAAACTTTGAGTATTTTCCCTCTAGAAAGAGGAACAAGTGCAAATTAAAGCATGTGAAACAATGGTTTGATTTATTCGTAGACCACCATAATAATGAAATAATATCTTGAACAGCACCTTGAAAATACTTGAACAGCACCTTGAAAATACATGAGATATTAATGTAAAGAGTAAGGTCATAGAATCAGATAGCGGGTAAAATAACCGTATTCAACTACTTGCTGATGATGCCCATGAGGGCAACAATATTTTTAGGTGTTTGACAGACAATGGAATTGTTCCACGCATTAAAGTAATAAAGGATACCAATGTTTGACTGAACCCATCGTATTCTTAAAATCTATCCATTATATCCCAATTATTTGTATAGATGGAAGGATAGCAGTGTAGGACACGGAAAGGGACAAATTGTAGAAACCGTGTTTTCATCAATAAAAAGAACATTTGAGAGTATGTTTATTCTGTAAAGTTTGAGAATTTGATACAAGAAATGATGCTAAAAGCATCACTATGTAAAGAATTGCATCTTTTTAGATAAATAAAATATTATCCAGTGTGAATTTTAATAATAATGCAATAAGATTGTAGTTGTACAACAAAATGAATTTAATCTAATATATTAACCATCAATTAAACCTATACCATTTCTGTCTTTTTACAATTAACATATATAGAGTTGAAAAAAAATCTTATTATTTGTCACTAAGTGAATTGTTGTCTCATAAAGAAGAAATTTTGGTTATGCCTGGTGTTTATGATGCATTGACCGCGAAAATTGCTGAACATGTAGGTTTTAAAGCCATATTTCAAACTGGCTATGGGACATCTGCATCAATGTTAGCAATGCCAGATTTTGGTTTTCTTAGCATGACTGAAACATTGGAAACTGCAAGAAGAATAACAAGGGCTGTTAATATACCATTAATAGTTGATGTGGATACAGGATATGGCAATCCACTAACTGTTTGGAAATTAGTAAATGATCTCCAAGAGATTGGTGCTTCTGGAATTTTTTTAGAAGATCAAGTTTGGCCTAAACGATGTGGCCATATGATAGGTAAAGAAGTAATTAGTTGTGACGAATATATACCTAAATTAAAATCAGCTATTGATGCAAAAAAAAATAACCCTGATTTTATTATTGTTGCTAGAACCGATGCAAGAGCACCTCTTGGTATTGATGAAGCAATAAAACGGGGAAAAAAATACCGAGAGGTTGGAGCTGATGTGGTGTTTGTTGAGGCGCCTCATTCGGTTGAAGAATTGGCGGCCATATCATCTGAAATCAAAGCCCCTTTGGTGGCCAATATGATCGAAGAGGGTATTACACCAAATTTGACTTCAAAAGAACTTTTAGATTTAGGGTATAGCATAGCTGTTTTTCCATTATCTGGTTTATATTCTTCAACATTTGCCGTTTATAACACATTTAAAACATTGCAACAAACTGGAACCACAAAAATATTAACAGATAAAATGATCAAGTTTAAGGAATTTAATAAATTAGTCGAACTTGATAAATATATGGATATGGAAAGAAAATATATTAATAACTGATTATTGAACCTATTTTTCATTTTGATAACTAGAAATGAATAAATTATCTTTTTATTTTTTATTAATCGCATTTGGTATAGGATGTTGCATAAGATTAGTGCCTGTCATAATCAATTATCCTTTTCCTGTTGGATATGATTCTATAAATTATTATTTGCCTAATTTATATCATTTTGAAAGTAATTGGATTACTTTAATTACTTCATTCCCAATTTTTATATCAATTGTTTATTTGTTTTCCGATTTTTTTAATGCTGATCTTTATTATTCATTTTTGGCATCTAATGCCATTTTATACGGCTTATTTTCTGTAACTATTTATCTCTTAAGTAATAAAGTATTGAATCAGCCTCAGAATAGAAGTTTGATTTTTGCCGTTTTTGTTATATTTCAGCTTGGAACGTTAAGAATATCTTGGGATTTATTTCGCAATCTTTTTTCCCTTGTTCTTTTTAACCTTTTTTTATTATTAATCTATAATTTTAATAAGAAAAACACTTTAGGGCATTTCATTTCTATCTTAACTATTTCCCTTATTTCGGTTATAACCGTTTTTTCAGATCGTATGATTGGTATTTTGCTTATTCTTGTATCCTTTATTTTTTCATTTATCTATAAACAAAAATATCTTTTAATTGTGAATATTTTCTTTACTATTTCTTTTCTTTACTATTTCTTATCTTTTGATAAAATTACTTTTGTTTCAAGTAATATTAATTTTTTAGATATGTTGTTAAATCCAATATATGGTAAAAATACCTTTTCCCAATTTGATATTTCTGTTCTCTTTTTATCTATGTATGGCATTTTACTCCCCTTTTTTACTTCAGGTTTTATTCTTACTAAATTTAAGGACAGCATTCTGATTATAAAAATTCCATTGTTGATTACGTTGTTTTTTTCTTTTACCTGGATTTTCATACCAAATTATAGTTATATAGTTCCAGACAGATGGCTTCTTATTTTAGGAATCTATTTGTCCTTAATTTCAATACATGGATTTTTTTTAATAATCGATTCTTATTTAAGTTTGAAGGACAAAAGATTGAAAAAGGGACTTGTCTCAGTATTTTTATTTATTTTTGTAGTATATGGATTTTTGTTTACTATAATGCCTCCCGGAGTTATATTTTCTCTTCCATCCTTCTTTCAAGAACACACTGGATTTATTTTTCCATTTTCAATGAATTTTAACTCTATAAAAATTAAAGACAACCCTGATCTGCTAAATTCAATTGATTGGATAAATTACAATACTCCTAGTAACTCCATCATATTGGGTTCAAAGGATTGGAGGGGTTGGTTTTCTTTATTCCTGCATCCATCACATCAGTATCTATATACAGAAGAGTTTGTTAAAACCAGTGATACCCTGTTAAACAAAAATCAAATTAAAGATTTTGCTATGTCTTTGGAAAAAAAATTTTCTTATTTCTGTGATCACAATAAAAATTATAAAAATAGTGCATTTTTGTATTTTATTGATTTAAATAAACAATATAATACTTATTTATTTTCAAATATTGTATATCATACAAAAAATTTTCTTGTTTATAATTTGTCTCAAAAAATTTGTAAAACTTGACCCAAACTTCTTTATTTTAATTTTGTGATCTGTTTTCCTTTTGTGAAAAATTACAAATTTTTAAGCATGTCACTGGTGATGTTTAATTTTGTAGTTGAATGAGATGAATATACTTCTTTTTCTTTAGTATTTTTTAAAATGACTGCCCCCGCCCCTATGATACACTCTCTTGCAATTCTTATACTATTTCTTATGGTTGCGTTCATTCCTATGAAACAGTTAGGTTCGATTACCGTATTTCCTGCTATGGCAACGTGAGAGACAATAAAGCAATTACTCATTATTGTAGTATGATGGCTTATTACATTACCTGTCCATATAATTACATTGTCTTCCAATTTTACAAAAGGTTGTATTACATTATTTTCAAAAATAAAACAATTCTCTCCGATTTGGAATTCGTCATTAATGATGGTGCTCGGGTGAATATAACTTATTAAAGAATATCCTTTATCTTTGGCTTCCTTGAAGAATTTAGCTCTTTTTCTATTCATATCTGTATATCCAAGAGCTATAAACATTTGAAACTCACTTGGTGGGTATATTTGTTCTATTGTTTCAAAGGGAACAACAGGAAGATCATAGAGAATTTTTTCTTTGATTAATCGATAATTAGCTGAAAATGCAACTATACTAAATGCTGGATCTTTTCGCAAATAAAGATAGATTATTTGCGCAAAACCTCCAGTACCAAAAATAATAACTTTCTTCATATTTGAAATAATATGTCTATTGCTTAAACTTTTTATAATTACTTGATTATATAATAGATCTCGAATAATTAGAAACTATAAACACCATGACTATGGATTGAGTTAGTTCTGATTTAGTTATGCCCATCTAGTATTCTATAGTTTATCAATTCCTATACTATATCATATACCTTGTTATACTTTCTTCTTAATTTCTTTCTAAATACATCTGCAAGTATTTTGTATTTTTTCAATCTACAGGTAATAGTATGCTCTCTATTTTTATCCTCTTTTTGTTGGAATGGCTTTTGTTATATTCTAGTTATTCTTCTTCTTGTGAAGTTCAGATTTCGCTTCTTTCTATTAGGCATGGATGATAATTGCTCTGGGAAATCCTTCTCTATACCAAGGTATGTATATCAAATACATTAACAACTTGCTTTGGAGTACATGGATGACCTTTTTTATAAACATCATAATCATGTTTTCTTACTTTCTTCTTATTCCTTGCTTTGTGAAGGATATAACCCCATTGTTAACAGTTGTATAGACACATGGATGCTTCCTCTTGTAAACTAATACTGTTCGTTTTGCCTCCATGTTTTTTGTTATAGTTGTATGTCCAGCCAGATACGGCTTTACCGATATCTTGTTCATTTAAAAATGTAGGATTGTTTATAGCTGCTTGTGGCTTCATCCAATATAGCCATATGACTTCAATCAGGTTTAGTTCCGGTGATCTGGTTGTTGGAAGAAATATACTAACTGAAAACTCCCAACCAAACTGCATCAGCTTCCATTACAAACAACGGTGGCAACTCGGAATTTTTTTAAAAAGCCTGGAAATACATCCAAATGATAAACAACAATTTATATGTATAAGGAAAAAAAGATTTCAATTTTTCTATAACTTTCTGAACCTTTTTAATTGTAATTGTTATTGTTCTTGTACAATATTCATCTTTAAAGGAAAAGATTTCTATTTTGAAGATACCATATATTTCATTTGTTGCCTCTATAGATATAGAAAAATGCATTCAAAATACATATATGTGATGTATGTTCTGAATTTTGTTTTTCTCTTTCCAAAAGAACCTCATCTTCTTTATCATACCTAATTCTTTATAAATAAAATTCTATAACTTGATGTTTCTTTGCTCAAATAAAGGTTTTATCCATGTAAATACATGTGCTTAAACCTTTACCTTTAACCTCTATTACTAATGAATAAAAGCCATCGTCATTATATGATTGATGATTGATGATTGATGATTTACAATGTTATACAGCCTTGGATAATCAATTTCAAATTGAGAATTATTGTTTTTGGTATCCACACCTTTGTAATTATTAGGCAATAAAGAATAATCATCATCATCATAAACTATTCCCTGCCACCTACCGACTGCTACCAGGTTTACAGATTATTCAGAATAGTTTAAGATAATAAGACCAGTATCACTTTAATTTAATGTTATCATATTATTTTTCCATTTCCCTTTCAGATAAATTGGAATGTAACTTTATACCTGCCATAGATTATATTTCTGATAAATTATATGGACAGTACAGCCTCCTCCTCTTGTATAATGCTACAAAAGAAACTTTAGAAAATAATTCATCATATATATGATAAAATGAATGAAGGCTTTCAGATAAGAACCTATATGTTAAAAAATACCATGATGCAGCAGCAACAATAATTTCAAATAATATTTGAATATCCTGATCGGTTAAAGAATTTAATATTGTTTTAGATTTGTAATAAAAGAATATGATACCAATTAAATTATTTTCTTTTTCTACCGTTTCTTTTAATTTGGATTACTCTATCTATCTATAAACTTTGTACTTGTTTGTCAATGCAGATAAGAGGGGTGTGGCGTTCGTCTGATTCTACTACCAATGGATGAATACACATTGGTCACAAATAGCGTCGGATTTATTTGGAAATGTTATATTTCGTTATGTCAACGATTGTTTCCAACTATAACTAAAATACATTTATTATTTTAATAAATATAGTTATCAACAACTATAATTGAAGAAAAGATATACAAGAGATACAAAACTGGAATTAATTTCCCATAATATATCTATAGTGGATTTCGAATATAAGGAAGGACGTATGGAAGAACGTAAGATAGATTCACCGGATTTGATGAAGTATTAATCGAAAATATTACCACTATTCAACGCTTTTGAATAATA
>JAICXY010000041.1 GCA_025934495.1 Candidatus Nitrosocosmicus sp. | reverse complement strand
TGCAGTTTGAAGTGATTGTTCTTGGAAGCTATTTACAATGGTATTATAATGTGGAATTTGATTTTTTGATTCATCTATTGATTTATTGATGTTATGTTTAGTTTCATCAAGAGATCTGTTGACTGATTCTTTGAAATCATTGCTATTGTTATTATTATTATTGTATGAATATTCTGTATTACTTGTAGTGTTCTTTGACATTAATGTATATTGGTTATTATGCTATTTAAACATTGGTAATTATAGGAATTTGTAACCAAATAAAACCTTGGTAATAAACGTTAAGAAAAATCTTGGATTGAAATGATTATTTTTATGAATGAAAATTGAAATCTACATTTATCCTTTTCATTCTAGTTTAAAATTTTGACATTAACAAGTAGAATAATTTTTAGATATTAATTATATATAAAAGCATTTGAAGATTATTTTCTATTCATAGAAAAGAAATACAAAATAAACTATATATTTAAATGGCTGAATTTATTTATTAGATTTTTACAGTTATCAGATCTTGATGAATAATTCCTTTTTAATTATGATTTATAACTGGTTTGATGTTGTGATGCAATACGATTTGATGCAATTTTGCTTGTCGAAAGGAAATTATAAATCTGTTTATTTAATTAAAGTATCAAGTTTTAAATTTACCTTTACCTATTTTCGATATCTGTTTATTATCAAAACATTTTACAATTCTATTTTTTGGACTTTATTAAATATTATACAACATGAAGATCGCCTACTAAATTTTTCCTTTTAAAATAGCATTAAATGCCAGATGTAGAAGATAGTTAAATCTGTAATACATTTTCTCAAAGGCCTTTTTTTTTATAATCTATAAACTATGAACTTGTATAGTATATTTACTCCTTAACTTTGATTTTAAAATAGTAGCACTTTTTTATTGATGATATTGTATATTTTGATTTAATTGCAGTAACAGATATCATTGTTTATCTTGCCGATTTATGAATGTCTTTATCTTTGTTAATATACCTCTTAGGCCAATATCCTTTCTAGAGGTAACGAATTAGGCAATTATTTCCAAATAATGAATTATGCCTATCATGCATTGACGATGGTAGGTTATTGTCCTAATTGTATTTTGCTTGTTCTCTCACAAATAGCATTTCTATCTATCTATATATTATTGAGCCTGGATATAGATTGTTTTATCGTGTCGAAATGAAAAAAGAAAGATGAAGCATATACCAATGGCTTAATATATTTACTTATCATTATAACATAGATTAATGTCTAACTTTAGATATTAAAAGAATGGTTAAATTTAAATAATTATTAAATAAAATATTGCTTAATTATTCGCTTTATTTCACTAAACAAACATCTTGTTTCAATTAGCTTGCAAAAGATTTCGCTAGAATAATACAGCTTTTATATAAAAAAGACTACTACTTTAAATTTACTTTTTTTGCATTTTTGTATTGTTGAATAAATAAACAGGTATAAATATTTTTAAATATTATGTTAGTAATTACTTTCTATTTTAAAAAAAAGTTGTATTTGTATTTCATTCTGATATATTTTACCTAACTTATACAAATACATAGCCGCGTCTATCTATTTTTACAATTTTTTTAATATTTCTTTAACACAACTGCAATTATTTATATTATATTGATTTGAAATTTTATTGTGGCTATAGAAATTGTTAATGTTTTACAAGATTTTGCGATAATAATGATAGTCGCAGCAATTATGACAATAATTTCTTATAAATTAAAACAGCCATTAATTCTAGGATACATAGCAGCGGGTATAATAATTGGACCTCATACTCCTCCATTTAATCTCATAAGTAATACCGATATTCTAAACCTTTTTGCAGAGATTGGAATTATTTTACTGTTGTTTACTGTTGGAATGGAGTTTCCAATACAAAAGCTAAAAAATATTGGCAAGAGAGCGACTATAATAACAGTTGTTGAACAAATAGGAACTTTAATTGCAGGATATTTTGTAGCCCAAGCATTAGGATTTTCATTTTATAATAGTCTCTTTATTTCCGTAGCAATGTCTGTATCAAGTACTGTAATTATTATGAAAATATTGGAAGAATTAAAGATACTAAGAGAAGAGGGTTCTTATCTTACATTGGGTATTTTAATAATAGAAGATATTGTTATATTATCAATATTTGCCATTTTACAATCCACGAGCATTTCAGGGACTGTATCACTAACAGAGATTTTGATACCAATAGGCTTAACAGTAGCTTTTATCGCAGCGGTTTTGATAATTGGTTCAAAAACCATACCCAGATTGGTAGATTTTGTAGCAAGAACCAATCAAAGGGATGTTTTAGTTGTTACCATTTTAGGCCTTGCTTTTGGATTTGCATATATCTCAAATATAATGGGAATATCTGTTGCTGTAGGAGCATTTTTTGCTGGTGTATTAATTGCTGAATCAAAGTCACATTCGGTTACAAGTATTCTGGCAACTCCGATAAGGGATATGTTTGTTGCATTATTCTTCGTATCAGTTGGTGCATTAATGGATATTAACTTGATACCCGTATTTATTATTCCATCTTTGGTGTTAATTGCTATTACCTCCGGAGCAAAATTTATTATAGTGTTTCTCTGTTCGAGATATCAAGGCTTTAGTAAATATATTGCATTTCAAACAGGTGTAAATCTTTCTTCATCAAGGGGTGGAGAAATGTCTTTAATTGTAGCAAAAGGTGGGATAGATATCGGAGTGGCAGGTCATTTTATTTTGCCTATAGTAGGAACAATAACAATAATCTCTACATTTCTTTCTCCATATTTAATCAAATTGGGTTGGAAATTAGCAGATAAATTCAAAGATGACGCCTCTAAACCCAATAGCAAACCCGATTCGAATTCGAATTGATCTATTTATTGCCTCGATCAACTTTTACCTTCGAGCTTTCAGATGGTTAATTAAAATGAAGTGATGGCCAACCATTTTCAAATACAAATCAATATACCATAGAGCATAATATTATTTCAGACATAATTAATGTATAATAGATGATTAGTTGCGAATCTATGAATCGTTATTTTATGATAAAAACTCTATGATAATAATGCAAATATATATAGATTTTATTTATAAAATAAACTAATGTTTTAAAAATGCGAAATAGAGTTACGCAATAAAGTAAATGTGGCATATTTTAACATTTAATCTTTTAGTAATATGAAAATCTAATTATGTTGTCTTTTTATTTACAATTCATATAAACATATTCTTAAACCATAGAATAAATATGAATTTCAGAAAATAGAAAAGTTTTTTCTAATTTAAACTATTTAATCAATTTAATATTGATACATAATTATTAAATATTAATTTCATATTTGATTTTAAAAATGCCAAAGTATTTGATACCCGAAATAGAATAATGAGGGTAAATGATGAAATTATATAAATATTATTGGAAATACTTGAATAATCTTTAATGTAAAGAGAATATGCTTGTTTAAGTTTTTATTTTTAAAAACTTAGAATATATTAAAATAACAATAATTTTATTGATTAAAACAAGCAGCATCAGTTTACAGAAGAACATACAGTATTCTTTACATAACTGTTAATAAAGCCGATTAATGCCTCAAACAATCAATTAAACATATTTAATTGATAATTCATCATCTTTTTCATTATAAATAATATAAGTCTATATTGACTTTTTTAAAAGATGTTAAACACTATAAACATTACCATCTTCACTAACAATAATAATTAGATCCCCTTTTCATCTTTAGTTGATGCTGTTCACTACAAGCATTTTTTTACTTAAGTACAAGTAATTATAATTAAAGCCCATGACAAATTATTGTTTTATGCTTCCTATACTTCCAGGAGGGATAGAGTTAATGAAAAAATGGAATGAAGAAAATATTGTTAACAATACAGATCATGATGCAGTTATGGAAGCAGCAGGAATATCCCGTGAAACGGTTTGGATTCAACGTTTATCACAAGGAAATTTTGCAGTTGCCAGTTTTGAGACAAATGATCCAGAATATTCATTCAAAGTGTTGGCTACTTCTAATGAACCATGGGCTATAAAATTTCGTGAACATTTAAAGAAAGCTCATGGAATGGATATTGCTCATTCTCCAATACAACTTAACGAGTCAACAGTTAGTTGGAATCATACACCATAATACTATTAATGAATGAATATATATTCCAAATAAATTGGTCATTTTTGAATTATTAAACTTCTTTGTTTAGTAGAATTTATTAAAATATTATTAATGTTAATGAGTATTATTTTATTCCAGCATATGCATCTATCGACATTTTATAATGTAATTTATATGATTTATCGACCGAATTAGAAAATTTATTATTATTTAAATTTGCTATTCAATTAAAATAAAAAGAAATAGATAATTTTTGTCAAGATTTTAATATTAATAAGACGAATCTATATTTGTAAATTACAAAAAAAAGTAAATTAGGAATATAACTTCCTTGCATCATATTCATATCACCTATATTTTCGGGATATGTTTTTTAAAAAAGTAAAATAATCCAGAATATCTTTTAATACCATTAATCCTCTTATTCGAAAAAAAATTAATGTTATTTTCGGGTATAAATATATGATTATTAGTATATTTAAGAAGATTTTTCTTGCTCTTTTGATTGAGAATCAAACCTCCAATACATAAACCATAATTCACTGTTTGACATTGATTGATTTTTAAACAATAGTTGTCTGTATATATTGGTCAAAACCTTGGCATAGTTTTGCCACATATTCATTGAAGCAGTAAAATGATTTAGATCGGCATCAGATGGAAGAAGGGTTGTTAATTTGTTTCATTATCACTGTCTCTTCTATAAATTTGCTTTTCATTCTTATCTCATGTATAGTTATATTATCGCTAATGTTAGCATTCTTATTATCTGTATTAGCGTAGGTGTATTTAGTGTCATATTCAGAATTTTCATCTATTTTCATCCATCTTTTATTACTTGGTTGAACTGTTATTTATCTAATAAAAAATAAACACGTCTATCTTAAGCAATAAAAACTTATATTTTTAACTTATTTATATGTAGTACTTCATGATTGTACTGTCAAACTCTTCTTGTGTATTAAATAATATATTGCATTGATCAAATTTATCTTGGTTATTTAGCCCTTCAACTACTTTAAATACTATTAATTCGTATACTATCTATTAGTGTTTAATTAAAATGAATAAATTTGATTTTGAAAATAGTATAGGTTTTATAATTAATAGAACAGGAAAGGCATTAATTCATACCTTTGACCATGAACTACGCAAAAATTTTGGCATTACTTTTGGCCAATGGAAAATAATTATAACATTGGTGAACAATGATGATGGCTTGACCCAAAAAGAAATAGCCGACAAATTGGGATTAGAAGGTGCAACTCTTATACCCATCATTGATAAATTAGAAAAAGATGAATTTGTAGTTAGAAAAGTAGATAAAAATGACAGAAGGAATAATAGAATTTTTTTAACTGAAAAAACGATCAGTAATCTGGATCTAATGGTAAATTGTGGAATAAAAATAAAAAATTTGTCAATGAAAAATATATCCGAACATGATATTTCTATCACCAAAGATACATTAGAAAAAATGTGGAATAACATTCAAAATGAATTTAACTTATATCTTCCAGTAGAAAATAAACAAAAAAGAAATTCTGCTGCTGCTCAAGGAACTAGAATTAATACTAACGTACAATTAACATCAGTTAGAAAATAGAAAATATATCAAGTTGCAGTGAAACAAATGAAAAAATCAATTAAAAAAGGAAAAATTAACAAAATGGGAGAAACATTTTCAAAATATACTGATAAAAATACTACTAATTCTCAACTTAAAAGTCAAACTAAAATTCCATCGTATGCTTGGAAAGTACTTGCAATTCTAAGTTGTATTGCTACTATGGTTATGTATGCTGAGACTATGCTTATACCTGCTATTCCAACTTTAATCAAAGATTTTCATATATCATATGGATTATCTTCATGGCTATTGACAGCCTATTTGATATCAGGAGCTGTTATGACCCCAATAGCAGGTAAACTATCTGATATCTATGGAAGAAAAAAGATGTTGTTGATAATAATGGCAATTTACGCAGGAGGTGTAATTTCCGGAGGATTTGCAGTTAATATCTATACCTTGATAATTACAAGGGCAATTCAGGGATTTGGTATGGCAATGTTTCCAATTGCATTTAGTATGGTTAGGGATCAATTTCCAAGAGAAAAAGTCTCCATCGCACAAGGTGTTATAACATCCATGTTTGCCACAGGTGCAGTTATAGGATTATCAATTGGCGGAATTATTATTCAAAATTTTGGATGGAGAATGACATTTTTTACAATAATACCTATTTCTTTAGCACTTCTTTTTATCATACGAAAGTTTATTCATATAAGCGATGATTATAATTATGATATTGATAATAATAAATTAAATAAAGATGACACATTAGCAAAACCAAAGAAAGATCTAGACCTAAACAAAGAGAAAAAATCAACATCACGGATTGATGTTAAAGGATCCATTCTACTAGCAATTACTATTACTTCATTTCTTCTTGCATTAACGCTTTTACAGTCTACACCTATCAATAATAATTCAAATATTAATAATGGATTATCTGTCTTCTATTCGATATTTGAAGATGTTTTACCATTTGTAGTATTGGGAGTAGTTTCACTTATTCTGTTCATTTATGTCGAAAAACATACAGAATCTCCACTGATGGACCTTAAAATTTTCATTAAACCTCAAATATTGATACCTAGTACAATAATAATGATTGTAGGACTTTCGATGTTCATGGTCTTTCAGACCATTCCAATCTTGGTACAAACACCAAAACCTATTGGATTTGGAGAAAACGCCATAGATACAGGAAGAGTTCAATTGCCTTTTGCAATAGTGCTTTTATTATTTGGACCAACATCCGGAATCATTATATCTAAATTGGGATCTCTAAAACCCATAATCTTCGGTTCAGCTCTAACCACATTAGGTTTTGTAATAATATTGCTATTTCATTCATCAGAGTTCTTAATTTCAACAGGTTTGGGTATATTATCTGCAGGTCTGTCGCTAGCTGCCGTTGGTGCAATGAATGTAGTTCTTTTATCATCACCACGAGAATCTTCTGGAGTGACAATTGGAATGAGCAGTATGTTAAGGATAGTGGGTAGCTCCATTGGTCCAGCTCTGGCTGCAATGTATATGCAAACAAATCCATCAGCAATTAATGTTAAAGGAGTAGTGGAATCATTACCTTCATCATTTTCTTTTGATTTGATATTTCTTACTGCAGTAATACTTTCAATTGTATCAATAATATTATCCATATTATTAAGTAAAAAAATGAAAGCATCTACTGTATCTTTTTTTTGAAGGTATTGTTAAATAATTGAAATTTTTAACTTAGTATTTTATATATGTGACCTAGCAAGAAAAAACCTGCTGTTGCAACAATATTATGTTTCCACCTTCTCTCAAGGAAAAATATTTTGCCAATATAACTCAAGTTTTAACCTTATGAAGAATTTGAATGTGTGATGCCTGAACAATCCTTGCTAAAAGTGGGAAGCAAATGGTATAAGATCATCCGACAATTGTTATATTTGAAATTGAGATTGCAATAGCATCATATATTGAAACTACATTAGAATGATTTTATAAGTGTTCATCTTATGAGGATGATAAGCAACTATTGCTTAAAATCATAGGTAACTGTTATTTCAAATATCAAAAATCGATAATGGCATATAAAACCTCCGATTTTAAATTATATGCTTCTTAATGTACATATTAATAGACTAACAAATCCTGATTGATAAATAAAGCAAGAATAATAATAACACTATATATCGTTCCAAAAATTATTGATGAAATCGATATCATAATAATCCATAAATTAGTTTCGGAATGACAATGATTACAGTTAAATCCATAATTCCAATTTATATGATGCTTTATCAGTTTATCTATAACCGTTTGATATTAATAAAAAGATCTGATAGGTATGAAGTTTGAAAGCAATCATACCTTAACTATAACAAAATATTGTCTCTTAGGCAAGTACTAATGTGGCAATAAACAGAACTATTAAATTTTGGATAGTATCTATCAATGAAGATTACATTTTTTATTTTCTAATTCTGTTTACAATTAATTTTATATGATTCATAAAATCAAAATTATTAAATCTTTGATTGATTCCGAGTCTTGTAACTCTTTTTAATTATGTTGCTAACTTCTATCATATTATCATACATTATGGTGTTACCCAATCTATATTATTTATTGGCTCTGTTAACAGTTGTAAGATATGCCTTGTTATATGATTTGAAAAACGGTTAAAGCTATTCCTCATTTAGGACACTGATAATCAAATTTTCACTGTTTACGTCATAATTCTATTGACAAAACGTTAACAAATAACGATTAAAATAATCATGCAACAAAGCACTTGAAGATATTTATCTTTATTTTATTATATAAAAAATTGGAGCATATCCATTGAGTTAAAATTTTTCTATTACTTTTTTCCTTTTAAGGTTATAGTCATATCTTGTATTTAGTAAACATGAATTGGATTTATTTATTATTACTAAATATATATTACTAAATCAAGGCAATAAGTTTTTTGTTTTTTCTAATCTGTTATCCTTTAATTACTGAAACCATTATTAGTTTTTTTACGAATTTTATTATTGGATAAATTGGATGAGCTTTTTACCATCAATATGACAGCAACTATAATTATTGATGTGGCTATTATTGTTTGTAAGGATATTTTTTCATTTAGAATTACCCAACCCAGGAAAACTGCTATAACTGGAACTATGTATGCAAAAGAATTTGCTACTGATGCAGATTCAACTCTAAGGAGCCAAAAAAATTCGATATAACCAACTGCAGTACAAATAAATATCAGATATGAAAAAGCAGCAAGTACATTTGCTGAAACCTTAAATAAATGTAAATTATTAAATTCGCCAACTGCTAAACTTGCAATAATTAGCATTATTCCTCCAACTAACATTAACATGCCTGCCGGTGCAAAAATATTGACTGAAGATTTCAATTTAGAAGAGAATAACGAACCGGCTGC
The DNA here is from genome assembly GCA_025934495.1 of Candidatus Nitrosocosmicus sp. Taxonomy (GTDB): domain Archaea; phylum Thermoproteota; class Nitrososphaeria; order Nitrososphaerales; family Nitrososphaeraceae; genus Nitrosocosmicus. Next base: position 20,017 of record JAICXY010000041.1, on the reverse strand, counting down.
CCAAAATATTGAACTTAAAGTTAATGAAATTATCCCTATATAACTTATATTGTTATTACCTGTAAAAGGATTTATGAGAATTATTAATCCAGCAAAACCTAAAATTAATCCAAGTATTGTAATCTTTGATAAATTTTGCTTAAATATTAGTGATGCCATTATGGCTACCCAAAGTGGAATTGTTGAATTTAGTAATGCTGTCATACCAGATGATAAATATTGAGCACCCCATACTAGTAATCCCTGGCCGCCTAAAATTATCAATGCTCCAAGAATTAATGCCTCTCTCCATTGCCTTTTACTTAAATTAGTAAATTTATTGTTATCTTTTTCAAATATCACTACAGCAAGTAACACTACTGCGCCGGATATAGTAAATCTAATACCAAAAGAAAGTAATGGTGGGATAACATCAATAACCATTTTAATGGCGAGGAAGCTCGATCCCCAAAGAATAGATAATGTTATAAGAACCACTAATATTTTTGCTTTTATCAATTCAACACTGGTTATAATTGTTATCTTATATTGTTATCCTTTTTATCATCTGATAATTTCTCAATTGTCTTTAATTTATTCATGTTGGATATGGAACTGTATTGCATTGCATGTAAATTTAATAAAAGAAATTGTATTTTAAAAAAATTTTGTGATATAATGTCAAGGTTTAGTACAATTTTCATCCTGTCTTCTTTTTATCAAAGTTACCATATCCCTTGGGATCTTCTTGGTTCATTGTGTGACTAAACCTTTGTCGGATAGGTTCTTTTAGTTTTAGATATGAAACGGCTCTGTAAAGTTAAGCTAGTATTTCTTTATTGTAATACTAGCAAATAGAATTAGTCATTGTTGAGCATGAATAGTCGTATATTACCATATTTATTCAATCATTAAATAACAAATTTCATAGTCATGTACAAAGTATTTAATCTCTAGATTATGCCAGTCTTTATACATTCTTTTATCGTTATGATTGATAAGTTATCTTGCGTTATCATATTGTTCTTTTTTGTAATGTTACTTTTGAATCATAATAATTATGTTGATTATATTCTCTTTTATTGTTTGTTATTTATCATATTATTAATTATATACTAACATTCCATTTATACTTGTTTAGTATTTGGGGTATCGTTATTAATGGATGTATGTTGATATGATACATTTGCATTAACTGAGTACATTACTTTTCTTTATTTTACCAACCGTTGTATCTACAAGATTGGAGTTAAATTTATCAAATTGAGGTTTCTCCACATGTGTATAAAAATCCGATTGATTATTAGGTGAGGCAGTATTATGAGTCTACCCTAATTTTCGTATATCTATACCTTCAGGATTTAGTTTAGAAATGTCATAGTATTTTTTGATAAATTCATAACAAATGGTAAATCCTTTAATAATGATACTCCAGTTTTTGTCTAGATTTGTGGCTCTTTAATAACTGATACCTTTGTCAGTGATTCAGTTTCTGAATTTGTAATGAGATCCATGATTTTATTATTCATTGTTTGATCTTATCTATTGTTTTTCTATATTTTCCAATATAGACAAATCTGTCGCGGGCAATCTCTACAAACCAGTAGCGATCGTCATGGATCTGCCTTCTCTTAAGATTCTTGACAAAAGTATCAGTAACCTTTAGCTTTGTTTTTTTGAATATAAAGAAAACTTGAAGTCTGATAGGATATTGCCTTTTTGATTCAGGAGATCAACATTGAAAGAAATAAAGATAAAGGATGATCTTGTTTATTTTCAAATGTCAATACTTAAAACCATCTAACCTAATATATAGTCAAAATTGTCATGGGTTCAAGGGGGCTAATGCTGATATTGGTTCTTTAAAATAGATTCTGCTATTGGATCAGAGGATTATTGTTTTAAAGATTGTGGTTTAAATGCTTTAATATAGCAACGTCCGTTTTGAATCCATCTTGAAGGTAGGTATTTCATTGCCACAGGCAGGTTCACAAGCAACAAGGGAGAATGTACTCCATATGGCACAAATGGCAGAAAGTGAGGGTCTTGATTCTCTCTGGGTATTTGAAAGGCTTCTATGGCCCATCAATCCCCAAACTCCTTATGTAGCAACACCTGATGGGAGTCTTCCAGAAGAATATCAAATTATGTTGGATCCATTAGAAACGCTGACATTTATAGCTGCAAATACCAATAAAATCTCACTAGGCACATCAGTTATTGATATGCTGTTTCATAATCCGGTGGTTTTATCTAGGAGATTCGCTTCACTGGATATATTTTCACAAGGAAGAAGCATTGCTGGATTTGGAATTGGCTGGTCTAAAGATGAATTCCAGGTTTCCAATGTACCTTTTAACAATAAGGGAAAGAGAGCGGATGAATATGTAAAGATATTGAAAAAAATATGGACTGAAGAAAATGTGGAATTTAAAGGACAGTATTATAGCATACCACAATCAAAGATAGGACCAAAGCCAGTACAAAAACCCCATATCCCAATATACCTTGGAGGTTTTAGCCCAAATTCAATAAAAAGGATTATTGAAAATGACTTGAATGGTTGGCTTGGTATTGTAGGTGGTGTAGCACCACTAGGTTATGTTGAAAAAATTATAAAGGACCTTAAAAATGAAGCAATCGATGCAAATAAAAACGTAGACAATTTTAAGGTTATTCTACTAGCTTATCCGTATGTTAGAGATAATTCTTTTGTTACATCTGATAATAATAATGCAGATAGACCTACTTTGACAGGAACTATTGACGAAATTGGTATGGATATAAAGAAAATTAAGGATTTAGGCGTGGACCACATAGCATTTGGCTATAATTTCTTACCGTTAGGCAAAGATATTGATAAAATGATTGACCTTACAAAACAGTTCTCAAGATTTACCAAATAGATAAAATTGGATTGGTAATGATAAACAATCAATCATTCTTCCAAGAAATTGTTTTTTGTGGTTGTATTTTTATACAATACTGCCCCATTCCAACCTGTTGGTATTGGGGGTACTTTTGATAGAGTAGTTTATGAATTTCTTTTAATGAGGAATTGTTGTTGTAGTTATAATCATTATTTTCATTTCCTTTCTCTTTCTTATTGCCTAACAGGTATGCCCTACCTTGAATCATTACAAAAACCAATCTACTCCAATCCTCATCATATTCATCTATAAGCAGGGCAACATTTGGGTTGTGCTGTATGTTTCTAACTCTTTTCAATTTTTCAATTTTTTCAATTTTTTTTCTTTTCTTATCCAGCGGTATATAATAGTGGTGACCATCAAATGCAAAAACTACGGGTACTATATGGGGTATATTTTCATAGTCGACTGTGGAAAACCTGCCAACTCTGGCCCTCTTTATTATTGTCTGAATAAAAGCGTCGTTTAATTGCATATTATCAATTTTAACTTTTATTGTTATTTACGGTTTTTCTACTCGCTCATATAGATTCAAATGAAAATTGTTTAAAATTTTCCATTCATTTTAAGATTTAATTCCTCATATTATATCCATCAAAAAAGTATGCAGACAGTCCATTACCATATAGTTCATAATTTCGTATTCTTGTGTATTTAAAAAATAAATAATTAACAAAAAATGTTGAATGAATAACAAATATTGACCCATTTACGTGCCTCCGTTCCCTAAACCGATTGCTATTACAATTGACTTGTTCCTTTATGCAGACAATATTTGAATTACATACTACAATACGAATATTAAATATTTGAGTTTATTAAATTAATTCTGCAATATTCTTCTGATTCATTATTTGATAAAATAATATGGTATACTACAAAAAATCAATCTTCGATATCTAAGATGGACTTTTTATAACTATTCGCTTTTTCTAGCAAACAACAATTTATAATTATTATTATCTTTTTGACTAATTAAATCTCTTTATCTTTATGATGGCTCTGTAAAATCAAGCTATTATTTTTCCTTGTTGTAATTGTCTGTAAATAGATTTAACCATTGTCGAACATGGTTTAATTTTCATTTCTTTTTTTTTTGACATTGAAAGTAATCATCATCATCAAAATATTCATTGTTCTATCTTGAATATCCTCTGCTGGATTGTTCTTTCATTCAATAAATCTTTCCTTATTCCTATATACAAAAAATGGATATGATGCTTCAGTTTCAAAACTGACCGGCTTGTGGTGGACGGATACCGTGCCTACCTCTCTGTGCAACTGGATGTTGTCCATGCCAATCTACAACATATTTGGCTCTTTTGATGTGCTTCTTGCAAAATTTTCTTGTTAGTTTCAGATTCGATAGCAATAGCAACACGAAGTGATATTACTTTTGAATCAACAACTTTTGATTCGAGTTTCATCTTTTAAAATATTAAAAATCCAGAAACCTTTATCCATTAAAAGATAACCTTTCTACAAGTTCATACTTTATTTTTGTATCCAATCTTTTCTTATAACAGTATGGCTTTTTGTAATAATTTTTACACAAAAAGATATTGCTTTGGATGTATTTCTTAAAGAAGGACCATTAAAATAAAGATGTGATGAATATGCTTCTTGTTTGGACTCGTCAGTTAATGGAGAACAACTGCATTGAGAAGATTTATTAGCGATATCTACTTTGGACCTGTAGAATTTTTGACTTGATTTCCACTATTTGGATCTAAGACAATTTTTTCTGCGCGTTGTCCTGTACTGCTAAAATCGAACATGTTATTTATTGAACCAGCTTTGATATCAAAAGATTGATCTCCTATGTGTTCTAAACCCCAATTATCTTCGATGAATCTTAAAATGGATGTTTGGTCTGTTACCCTGTGATCTACAAAATTTGTTTTAGAGTAAGGCGAAATTACTAGAATGGGTAGGCGTGGTCCATATCCACATCGATCCTGATAGGCACCTATAAGAGAGTGACCACATAGACTAACCTTACCAATAGAAGCATCATTAGTAGGATCGTTAGATTGACTAATTATAGGAGGCATTACATGGTCATACCATCCACCAGAATCATCATAAGTTATTATAATTGCTGTATCATTCCAAGATGATAAGCTTTGTAGGCGATTGACCGTGTTAACTAGGAAATTCTGTTCGTCTTGTGGATCAGAATCTATTGGATGCCCATCTTGAAAAGTTGCGGCCTTAAGGAAGCTAACTGCTGGCAAATTCCCCGAAATGGCAGCCTTCCAAAAATTACTCATGTCATATTGGTGATTAGCTCGATCTGTGCTACCAATCCTTTGGATTGATGTTGGTGGAAGATGGTGGGCATTAGCTGTAGAATTATAATATTGAAACGGATCAACATCTGGATAATAATCATGAGAATTCCAGCCTCCTAAACTTGTGTGGTTTGTAAAATTACATATCCATTTACCCTCAGGTATCTTAATTGAAGGTTTAAAACCATCTGAGAACCATCCCCAGGTGATATTTTTACTGTTTAAGAGATTGCCTACGTTCTTCCCTACCATCGATATCGTGCCTGAAGAAGGTAGAAAACTTGGTGAACAATCATCTCGTACAGGATCAGGATTGCCTATTACAGTCCCATTAATTACACCTTTAGTATTAGATGGTAGTGCACCGTGAGTCTGACCAGAAATGAGGTTGATATGTCCTGGTACAGATGGACCGAATGTGGATCCATAAAAGTTATCACTCATTGCAAAGTGTTGAGCATAATTCCATAATGCGCTAACAGTATTCCCATCGTAATATCCCATTACCTGATTTTGATCACACTTGCCAGATTCTTTTGGGTTAAAGCTGAATAGAGGATCGCTAAATTGTACGAACTTATCCATCAGTCCACCATGGTATTGTTTTTGTTCGCCAGTGTATGAGTGCGTAATGTCACAAGTTCTCTGTTGGGATGGATCTAAACGGAATGGGTTAGCAGAGTTTGGGTTGCTAGTCTGAAGGGCTGTTGAGTTTAAGCCATTAACTGAGGGTGTATTAATGGCAGGGGTAAATTTGGACCCATTAGATCCATTCATAGCATAAGGATAAGTTCCAAAATAATGGTCAAAGGAGACATTTTCTTGGAAGATGATTACTATGTGCTTTATGGGGGTGGATGTTGTTGTTGCAGCTGCAGCAGTATTATGCATTATTGACGTGGACCATCCACCCAATAAAACAGGTACTATCAATACTAATGTTACCTTATGAAACAATGGCTCCTTCATTATATATATGCTAAGGAAATGTTATGCTTAATAAACTCTATATCATTTACCATACAGGCAAACAGATGGCATAAGCAATGCTACCCTGGAAAATATCTGCCAGACCCCACCAAGTTATGGTGGTCATATATGTAAAAGAATCAACAAGTCGAAAGTTGATTTCATTAATAGTGTTAAGGCAGTTGATGGTAATGATGATCTGATAATTGCAATAGATAGTACAGGAATAGAGGTCAATGGATGGATGACAAATGGAACATCAAAAACAAAAAGAAGGGTTTTCTAAAAATTCATGATACTATAAACGTAAAGACCAAAGAAATCCTTGCACTAGAGATAACATATACGAAAGTATACGATACCAAGATAATGAAGAAACTTGTTAGGCATATTATAAATAATGATAATAAGAAAAAAAATAAAAGAATCAAATCAATATTGGCAGATGGGGCATATATGATTTCAATGAAAATTTCATATTCTTCAATGAGAAAAGGATTCAACTTGTAATCAAAGTAAAAAGGAATTGAATCATTTCTTCAAGTAACAATATGGCTAGGAATAAAGAAGTTATCCATCAAACAAAAGATTTCCTTAAATGGAAAAAGAAAAGAAGATGTGACAAAGAGGGATGATTGGAACAGTATTTTCATCAATCAAAAGGATGTTTGGCGAATATGCGTCAGCAACCAGGTTTCAAAACATGGCAAACGAGATGATTATGAAAGTGGCATTGTATAACCTATTTACAAGGCTAGCATACATCCAATCTCAAACAATATTGAATAACCAGTTATACAACAGGGCATCTTTTACTTTTTTTATATTATAATGGATCTATTATTGCCTAAAAATTTTGCTACTCGATATGTTCAAAAGGAACTAAATCATATATTTTTATATAATCAAAAGTTACATTTTATATGACAATATCCATAGACGATTCTATAAATAAAGAGATTTTAGAAAAAACTTTTGAAAGAAAACCTACTTTTAAAATAAATCCCATTATTTTAAACAGATGGTCTCCAAGGTCAATGACCGGAGAAGAATTGGACGAAGATACTATAATGTCTCTATTTGAAGCAGCAAGATGGGCTCCATCCTCATTCAACAATCAGCCATGGAGATTTATTTATGCTAAAAGAAATACAAAATATTGGGACAAATTGTTTTTTTTATTGGCAGAGCCAAATAAAATATGGGCTAAAAACGCTGCTTTGTTAGTTGTTGTAATATCAAATAAAAATTTTGAATATAATGGAAAGTTCTCTATAACACATCAATATGATGCTGGGGCTGCATGGGAGAATTTAGCTTTGGAGGCAACAACAAGAGGATTGGTTGCTCATGGCATGCAAGGATTTGATTATGAAAAAACAAGAGAAAATTTAGAAATTCCAGAAGATTTTGATGTAATGGCTATGATGGCAATTGGAAAGAGAGGACTAAAAGAAAACCTACCGCCTAATCTGCAGGAAAAGGAAAATCCCACTGATAGAAAGCCATTGAATGAAATAGTTATGGAAGGTAGTTTTAAAAGAAAGTAAAAAGATTTTGTTCTATTATTTCTACTTTTAATCTTTAATTTGGTTGCATTTTTCCTTTATTTGTCAATATGTTCTTTAGTTTTGCATTCTATCTTTCATGGTCTTTGAGTCTATATAATATGGTTCTCAGTAAAGTTCACATTCTCTACTTCGGGATCTGTCTTACAGTAATAAAAAAAGGATATAATTTTGCGATCCTATCGAAGGTTTGCAAATATTTTCTTCACTAAATAGAAAGAGTGAGATATTTTCTTACTAATCTCTTTTGCTAGATGTAGAGATCATTTTAAGATAATGATGATTATGTGTATATTTTTTTTATAGTTATAAGATATTAATTACTGATTGGATAGGAAAATGATCACTAAATCCAGTAAGCGGTTCTCTGCCTGGGATACATTTTCTATTTGTCCGCTCTCTGCTTTCTTTTTTGTATATTCAAATCTCATTGGGCTTTCTTTGTAAACAGGATGAATTTTGTTTTTTCCTGTGGGATCAAACATTGATGCAGCAATATGATTAGCCATTTTAGTTGATTTATCGATTTTAACTTCATCTAAATCCATCTTCAATCCCTGCTTTCCATAAAGCAAACCCTTTGAAATTATAAATTGGTCAAAGAGATCAAACCCCTCATCATAAAATATGGTGCCACCGGGAATAAGGTTCCACATACAATTATACAAAAATGCAAATTGTGATAAATAATTGTGTTTATCTGTTTGATCTTTCATATATCCTCTTTTTAGTGAAGGATGTCCAAAGATTTCTTTCCAATCAATTAGCCTATTTTTATCACAAGTTGCATGCAAATAATTCAAAACGCTTCTATCATAAGGATTATCATTTAGATCACCCATAATCAAAATATTTCTATTCCATCTTTGATTTAATTTTGCTAAAGCATTTTCATCTTTTTTTAGATCATCAGGCAATTCTAAAAGCTCATCCCAAGATACTTTTATTACCTCTTCAACTGCCCTAGCGCAATTTTCAGCAACTCCAATCCTCCAAGGTTCAGTCTCAAATCGACCGCCTACTCTAGATGGCCAATGATTTACAAGAACAGTAATCTCAGAATTATTTTGCATAGTTGTCAGATTTGCTAAAAATACATCCCTTGTAGGATATCTAAAAAAGATATTGTAGCTTTTAGCATAATTGAATTTGAATTTTTCCTTTGAATATATTAAACAAGTATCAATTCCCCTGATATCAGGACTATTGGTATACTGGGCTATAGAATAAATGTCTTGCTTTCCCATTTTATTAATTAATGCTTGAGCCATTTCCTCATTTTCAATTTCACATAACCCCAGTAAATCAGGTCCTTGATAATTATGCAATGAATTTATTGTTTTTGCCAGGTTTTCTAATTTCTTTTCTTTCGCCGTGTCATCCCATCCTCTTTGAGGGGTAAATTCTAAATGAGATGAAATTGCCGATGACTGAGTATCAAAAAGATTACCTAAATTCCAAAAAGCCACGTTAATTTTATTATTTGCCAATCAAATGCAACAAATATTACCATTATTATATAAATTTTTTTTATTTTAAATATTTATTTAGTATGACATTCTCATACAATCAAGAATATTAGATGATAAAATAGTTCTTCTAAAAATCAGTTAACTGTTCCAACACATTTGATTGTTTTTAAGTCAAAGATCGCTAACATCACTGTAAGCTGTCATTAATTTAATTGATGCAAAACTTTATGAAGCACTTGTAGAATTATTAAATGTATTTCCTATTCCAATGTTTTTGTTAATAATGTCGAACTACTTTGGCATGGATAAACAGCTACCAAGTGAATAAAAGTATATAGTATTTATAGCTTTTTTATATCCCAAAATATAAATCGAAAATCTATCTCGCTACCTCTTTTTCTTATGGTATATCGATATGGACAAAGGGCCAGTTACAGATGGGATCAATGTGGGTTATGAGGTGAGGACAAATGGCGACGATGCCAGATATGCAAAAAACACACAATCACTAATTATAATGGGGTCTCTTTTTGGACATTTAGTATATGGATTGGTATAGGTTTAGTAGTAATGGTTTTCCTAATGATAATAAGAAAAGCATCAGAGCAGCTTCAGGCAAGATTAGTAAATAAATATATAAATAAATATTCTAACTATAGATTTAAAGATATCATAGCAGCAACCATGAAGTAGTTTTCTTCTCAACATCTTTTTCTGTATTTTGAATTATATTGTGAATCAATTTTATTATCAATTGCGTATGCAAATGACCTCTACGATGGGAATATTTTGGTGAACTCTAGTGTCAACTTTTTATTTCATTTTAACTAAACATAAATATTAACTATAACAAAAATGAAATTCATCAAGTAAATTTTATATAAATTTATCATAATTATAACAGATATGCAAATAAAATGTGCTGATTGTGGATGTGCTCCATCAGATTGTATAAATAGTATTTCTGCAAAAGAATGCCCCAATTGCACATGGAATGAATGTTGTTGCTGGTATACAATTGATCTCTTGCACAATTAGAATAAACAGCTATACTATCAGTGATTCATCATTTTCTTGTCCTTTTATTGCTTTCGCATGATGGATTATTCAAAAAACCTTGCTTTTCAAATCATTCACCAGCAAGAATGTGCAACAGTTTGATGATATTTATGATAAAGAGATAACAAAAAGATATCATGACTATGAGCTGGAGCGTATATCAAAAAGAAAGAATAGAAAGCGATCTATTGGTGTCGGAAGATCGTTCAAACTGGATGTAAAAGACAAATTTCTAATGCTTTTAGTTTACTATCAACTCTACATAACCTATACCCTAGCGGACTTTCTGTTTGACCTGGACCAAAGTAACATTTGTAGAGGTATACAAAAGATTGAAGCCTTGATAAGAAAATGCATACCTATGCCTCAAAAGATATACAACAAAAAAGGAATACAATCTGCAACATGCTAGAAGAAGAATAGTGATAGAGCATACTATTTGCAGATTGAAAAATACAGAATATTGAGCGATGTATTTAGGAATAATCTCAGAAAGTATAACAAGGTGTTAGACATGGTATCAGGATTGGTAAACTACATAATAATTAACCAGAATCAATAAAAATCGAACTGCATCTATATACTATAAAGTTAGATTGTTTCTAATTATGCAAAAGATTTAATAAATAATAAATAAAAATGAAATCCATATTTTGCTTCTATTTGATTTCAGACTATTAAATTGGCTTTGTGGTTGGCCAACACTACTTCTTAATACAAAATTAATGTTCAATTTACATGACATGAATCTGTTACATTTCTTAAAATTAAGACTTTCGATTAAAAGTCAATTTCAATTATAATACTTAAATGGCTTTTCATTAATATAATAATATCTCTACATGAGATATTATATAAAATGTAAATTAAATCCTTACGAAAAGCAAAAGTTACTGGATTCAATAAAAAACGGTTTGCTAGGAAGTGGCAAAATTTTTTACGAAGGAATGCAAACAGCATTAAGAGAAGGCACTATTGATGAAGATAATATAGTGCATTTTATTGAAATTTGTTATTGCTTGGAATCTGGATTATATCCAATGGCCATGGAGATTCCAGAACTAAATAAATATTTTGAAAATATTGTTGAGATAAAAGATGCACGTTTAAGAAACTATTGTACAATGGAGTGTGAATTTTGCGATTGTACAAGAAATATAAAGTTACCGGGCAAGTCGCTGGTTGAAGAATTGAGCATAGATAAGGAAATAGCGTCTGAAAAGGATACTTTTGTAGATATCGGTAGAATAAATCTAAATAGAAAGAAACAAGGTATAGGAATTCAAGGATTAAGAAATGTTATAGGAACATTAGAAAATAAAAATAAGGTAAAACCCATATTTGTTGCAGCTGCAATTTCAGGATTATTTGCTATATTTTATGATTATGAAGATAATGACTATTTTAGAATAAAAAATATATCTGATACGATGGAAGCTAGAAAAATGTTAAAATCAATTGGATTGGATATACATCACAGTGTGGAATCTATCAAAGCAATAGCCAAAGATTCGCTAGCTAATAGTAATAGGCATTCTAATGTTGTTTAGCATATATTATCTACTAAGAGATTATTTTGTTTTTGGTACCATATGTTGTCATAAAAGCCTTGGTGAGATCATCTCTATTTAAGAAATCATCTATGACTGAAATATAAACAAAGCATTTGATAAAGAAAATACCATCTAATTATGTATGTGGCACTGTTTAATTATAATCTATTACTGTTGTTAAGTATTGATAATTTTTAACTTATTATTTGTTTTTCTCGGTTAAATCTCTTGCATAATTAGAATATTGATAAACAAATTTTAAATCCATCTCTTTTTGCAATTTTGAAAAATTATTCCTTATTGTTTTATATGCAAATAATTCTCTTTATTATAGAATTCAAAAGAAAGAAAATCCTTAAAGCAAAATGGCCTTTTTTTGCAAAATGACATAGATTTTCAACATACACTAGACCATCCTCTAAAAAAATATCTAAAGAAATCTTGATGAATATTAGGCATAGGGTTGTCACTCATAAACAACATGTCATTGTCAAAGGATTTTTGATTTAAAACCTAGTCTACTACTATATTATGATTTACTATAAAAAGAATTTAAAATAATATTGAATTAAATTATTGCAAAGTTTATCAATCATGTAATTTGCAAAACCTAAAAGGGACAGCCCTTTGAAATAAATTTTTAATGATTAGATATTGTTTTAATAAACACGAACTAATAGATGTGTAAAAATTGAACTTTGATTAAAGTCAATTGGCAATTTGATATACAACGCATCAAAAACATTAAGTGATTTGTAAGAATACTTTTTAATTTATGGAAATGGTATACCACCACCACCACTCGAATCCTTTTTTTCATGAATTGATGATTGGTCCGCAATATGTGAATTAAATGGTAGAGATTTTTGAATCTATATGGTTGGCTTTACTATGGCTATTTTTAGATGCATCAGCATTCTGATAATTTTCTAATGTAAAGATTAAAACCATTATAGTAATTAGTATAATACTGTTACATACAAAACTTTGGTTCATTTAATTATAAATTTTTTAATAAATAATTACATAAATTAATTCGGATAGAAACTTCTATAACATAATTAGAAATTATGTTCTATTTTATTATATGTACTCTTAATTATAGTTTATTTAAAAATGGGTATTATGTGCCATTTTATTACTTTATTTAATATTCCTTATTATTTTTTTATAATGGAATAGATAGTGTGGATGATGCTACATCTATTCTAATATGTGTTTGTGAATTCAATTTGGATAAGTTAATATTCAAAATTAATACTTTTAGAATCTAAAATTATGGTCAAATTATTCATGGTATAATTATTAGTAATATGGTATATCATGACTCATAGTTTAGATATTTTACTAATTGGATTTTTAAATCAATCTATATGTCAATCTAAAAATCTTTTGATTGATATTTATATAAAAAAGATGCAGAAAAAGAAAATAAAAAAATGATAGCAAAATATAAGAATCTGAGTATGATGGTAGGATAATCCACATCTTTCCATTCAAATCTTAATCTGATATCATGAATAGCAGGTTATCCATGGGTATGTTTTGAAAAAGGTGAAGCAGTTCATATTGCCTGAATGTGAGAGCACCATCCCCATGGTTAGGTATATTTGGTTTTTTTAAATTTAAAGTCTTTAAGTATATGAAATGATGGAGTTGAGTGATAAGCAATCTCTATTTTTTCATCTTTTCGTAACTGTGAAAAAATATTTCGTATAGTTTCAGGTTAAACTTATATCCTTTACTTTTGTGTTCAAAACTTAAGAGGTCGGTATGAGATAATTGACTTTTTTTTCTATATGTACGAAATAATTCACCTCTCCAAAAAAATATCTACAGAACTCATAGAGGTTGGTATATATAGGTAGTTATAATTGTCATGGCTCTGTAAAGTTAAGCTATTATTTCTTTGTTGTAATATTTGACAAATAGGTTAAGCCATTGTTTTACATGCCTTAATTTACATTTCTTTTTTCTACAGGGAAAATAATCATCAAAACCTTCGGTTCTATCTTTTATGTACTGCATTGTTCTTTCGATAATACTTTTCTCATATGATGAATGCAAATGATGATTTAATTTCAAAAATCTACAAGCTTGCGGATACCATGTACCACCGTCTGTAGAAACAGGTGATAACCATATTCATCTACAATATTAGATAGAAATCTTTCAGCAACAAACATGTTTCGCTCTTTCGATATACTTATTCCAAGAATATTCTTAGTTTTATATTCGATAGCACCCACAACCATATTAATTCAGAACCAACTTTAATTTGAGTTTCATCAATTATGAATTCAGATATCTGGGTCTTGCTGTAAGATAGTCTTTCTGGCTTGTACTTTTGTATCCAATCTCTAATTGCAGAATGACTTCTTGTAACAAATCGAGATATGGCTTTAGATGTATTTCTTAATGAAAGCCCACTGAAATAAAGATGTAAAGAATATAAAATATCTTTAGGTTCCGTTCTTTTTCTTATTTGTTGTATCATATATAATAAACAAAAAAGAAATCTATAGATTTTTCCTTAACTTTACAGAGCCATTGTCATCGAAGTGTCATTATTAATTGAGTGAGGATAATATTGATATCGGTTATTAAAATGGAACCAAAGTTTAAACGGTCATGTAAAATCCATCATTCGATTTTATTTAGTGAAATTATAAATATGAGAATCATGGGCCCTATGGTTTCCGATGCATTTTCACCACTAAAATTGGACTCGTATATTATATTTTTTAATCAATATTTGTGCTTTCTATATGATTACAAAACCGACAGATACCAAATATTTAATCATTAATGAATGGATAAAATGATCCTTTTTAGGATTTGTATTTTAGAGATCACTAGTATCATTAAATAAAGTTGAGAAGCCAATCAATCTGGAAGACGGGGTTCCCGCTCACCCTCTGAACACCGGGTCTCCAAGGATCTGGAAATAAAAGTTGTCTGTCACTGCAATAAAGACCGTCCTAGATTAATATCAACAGATAGAACATTTGGAACATTAGAACACCTGTATATTACACCCTCATTATTTTATTTTAAAATAAAGATGTGCCATACTTTTTCGTTTTAAAAAGGAGACGGCGTAGTAAAAATCATGTTCTAAATGTTCTATTAAATTTTATTCTTTTAGACGCTTTGTAAAAAACACGATCTCTAATTTTGGATATACAGATTATTTAGACTGATTTATCTGTCATTCGGGTTCTACTTATTACAGAAAAAATCATGAAAAAAAAGATATTTCAAAAAAATTGAACCATATCTTACATTATTAAATTTTTACGATTTAGAAAGGCAAGGTACCGATATACGATCTAAAATGGAAGAATTAGAATACCTTTATCAATCTTACAGGGAAAGAGAAAAAACTAAAGATGATTCCATTGCAATGCTAGATGATCAAAACTAACATTAACACAAAGGTTGAAAGAAATATAACAAAAGCAATATCAACAGCAGATTTCTTAAAGTTAAAGTTGGAATAATTTGTTTAACGGGAAAACAATTGTGTTATCAATTAATTTAAAGGTCTTGTATAATCTTATTTATTATGTTATGAAAAAATTATTTGGTAACGATATTATTTATTGAAGTTTGATGACAAATAATAAAAAGGAAGTTGTTTATATTCGATATACGGTAAATTGTCAACAAATGTCATTGATGCGATAAAATCGGATGCTAGGACGATTAGAGAAATTCTTCAAAAGAAAAAATATGAAATAGATGTATTTCAACGCGAATATCTGTGGCAGAGAAAGCAGATGGAGGATCTAATAGATGATCTTTCACGTAAATTTTTGTCAAATTATAAATCCCCTCATAATAGAAAAGATGTTAAAAACTATTCTATATATTATCTTGGTTCTATTATTATAAGTCAAAAAGATGGAAAGAATTTTATTATTGACGGTCAACAAAGGCTTACATCTATAACGCTTTTGCTAATATATCTAAATAATATACAATTAGAAGGTGAAGATTATAATGAAATAAAAGACCTCATCTTTTCAAAGACATATGGTGAGGAAACATTTAACCTGCTTATTGAAGATAGAAAAGAATGTATTAGAGCTTTATTCCATAAAAGGGATTATGATACCCAAAATAAAAGTGATTCAGTTATAAATTTGTATGAAAGGTATGGCGAGATAGATTATCTATTTCCAAATGAATTGAAAGATAAAACCCTTCCGTTCTTTATAGATTGGTTATTAGAGAAAGTAGTTTTTGTGGAAATAAAAACATCATGACGAAGATGCATATTTAATTTTTGAAACCATGAATGATCGTGGGCTTAGTCTTAATTCAACAGAAATTCTAAAAGGTTACTTATTTTCTCAAATAGGGTCTGGGGACCAAAAAAATAAATTAAATGAAATTTGGATGGAAAGAATTGCAGAAATAAAAAGAATTTCAAAAGATGCAGATCTTGAATTCTTTAAATCTTGGTTGAGGGCAAAATATGCAAAAACCGGAACTCTTAGTGGAGAAAAAGAAGATTTCGAAGGGATAGACCAATTTCACAGATGGATAAAAAATAATAATAAGAAAGTTGGTTTAAATTCCAAAGATGATTATATAAAATTTATAAAGGAAAAGTTTGGCCATTACTCTAACTTATATATTAGATTAAATGATTATTCTAAAAATTTTCACCCTGAGTATGAGTATATCTACTATATTTCGTTCAACAAATTTATTGGCTCTTTATATTATCCATTACTTCTAGCGCCTATAAAAATGACTGATAAACCTAACGATATAACACAAAAGATTGCATTGGTTTCAAGATATATTGAAAATTTTGTTGTACGCAAAAGAGTAAATGGTGAATCAGTTGGACTCACAACTATTAGAACTCAGATTTACAATCTAATATTAGAAATACGGGATAAGACAAAAGAGGAATTATCAAAAAGTCTTAAGGAAAAAGTAGAGGTATTGCCTAGTTTTGAAAAAATGAGTGTACTTAAACTAGGCAAACAAAATAAGGATTTTATTCGTTTTCTACTTGCAAGAATTACAAATTATATTGAAAGAGAGAGCAGATTGCCTTCTCGTTTTGGAGATTATTTAGGACCGACTAATGCAAAACCTTTTGAAATTGAACATATTTGGCCAGATAAATTTGAAGATCATAAGGATGAGTTTAATGATAGAGTTGATTTTGACAGATATAGGAATATGATTGGTGCATTAATTCTAATACAAAAAGGAACCAATCAATCATTTCTTGCAGATTCATTTGAAGATAAACAAAAATTTTATTATGGCCAAAATTTACTTGCAAAATCCTTGTGTTCCGAATGCTATGAAAAGAATCCTGAATTTAAAAAATTTAAACAGAATTCTGGCCTTCCATTTGAGCCCCATAGTCGATTCAAAAAACAAGATATTGAAAAACGTCAGAAACTATATCAAAAGATCTGTGAGAAAATATGGGATACTTCAGGATTCGATTAATTATCTACTATTCAATTTAAGGGTTTTAGCGATGTCATTTGTAAATTTTATCCATAATCACTAATAACTTGTAAAATTTTGTTACATGTTTAAATATGCAAGATCAAATACATCAAGGAAAGCACTAGGTGCTTGACGTTTACTTTCCATTTATAAAAAAGGATTTTCGAATCATGCAACAAAGCATGCTTTATCTGCTTCTGATATTCCATCTTTTAATAACAAATTTGGATAGTATTTTTGTTTGTAATACTCTTGGAAATGCTTTAGTAAACCATCTCTTGTTAATTTGTTTCCAAACGAAGCTTTTCCTTCTGATATGAAAATCCAATATTTTTTATCATTTGCCAGAGGATGATTTAAAACCCATTCTTTGATATATGGTAATGAATTGATAAGGGGAACTGTTCTTTGACCTATCTTTCCATTTATTGTTATCTCTGCATATTGTTTTGAACCATCTGAAGAAGTTTTAAATTTTAAATCTTCTATTTTCAGATTCAACAGTTCATGAGGCCTAGCTGATGTATCCATGGCCATTTATAAAAAAGGACTATCTCTTTTAGAAGGACAATATTTTAGGAAAACTTCGCTTTCTCTTGCTGTCCACAAATCTGACGGTTTGTATCTAGACACCTCTTTTCTTGATAGTCTTTTTACTCCTTTCATGCAAGCAGGTGCTTTCCTGTTTTTTATGTCGGGGTTGTCAGAATCATTTAACCATCTAAAAAACTTGTTTGAAATTAAGTGCCTATTATTCCATGTCCCAATCCATCTGTGTTCTGGGTCTACTTGTTCGTCTTTTCTGTATTTATTTAAATATGATAAAACATCTACCTTTGTTATTATTTCAAGATTCTTATAGTTATTGAAAATTATAAAGTCTGCAAGAACCTTTATCTTCCCTTCCTTGGTTGATTCTTTAATGTTTATCTCGTTTTGCTCTGCTATTATATAATCGCAAATTATCTTTGTATTTTCAATCGAGTTTTCTAAAAGTTTTTTTAATGATTTAATTATGAATTGCTTTTGATGTTTGCATATTAGGTAAATTTCCTTTTTAATCTCTTCTTTTCTTTCTTTATTTGGTGTTGCTGTTTTGGCTTCTGTTAATGGATCTTGCAAACTTTGGACAATCTTATTTTGATTTTTTATACTTAAAAGATCTTCTAATGAATCCATGCATAAGGCGCCGGGAGTGGGACTCGAACCCACGAGTCTTGGTAGACATCAGCTATCTTATTTTATGATCTCGAGGCTGACCCCTTTTAGGGCATTTGATAGCTTACCTAGCTTGGGTACCCCGGCTTTTGATGCATTTATAAATTCAACAGAATATCTTTTTAAACCTATGGTATTATATTTCGATTTTTATTCTGCCCATCTTGTATCATAATTAATTATTTATAATCTATTATTATTATTAAGTTTCAAAAAATCATAGAGTTGAAAACAAGGTAAAAATTCTTTTTTTAATAAGACTTACATGACCTTTATGGACTAATTTCGAGTAATAATTTCAAGATCACTAATTCAGAGTCTCTATATTGATATTCCATTTATACGCCACGACAAATGGCCAATCTGTGCTCCAAAGAAGAATATTGATAGAACTCCACTTAAATTCTATAGTTTGAAGATGTCCCATTTCATTTGTGATTTCAAGAAACAGGACCATTCAGAGTATATTGGTAATGGTTTATATTTTTATTTTTCAGGTCTTTCTTTAAGAAGAACAGCCGATAGATTATCGTCTTGCTTTATTAATTTAAACCATGTTTCTGTTTGGACCTAGATTCAAAAGTACAATCCTCAGAAATTATCATCAGAGACAAAGAATGTTTCCGAGTGTGTAATGGACAAGACAGATATCAAAGTCGGTTCCATAGTATGTTTGGATATGGTTGGTTGTTGCTATCGAATCTGAGAAGAACAAAGAAATCCTCAGAATGGGCATATAAAAAGAACAAAAAACATGTTATGGTGACAGAGCGTTTTCTATCCGAAGTTGTAGAAGAATATGGAGAACATCCAGTTTCATCAGATGGTTGTATATGGTATCCTCATCAAGCATGCAGGTCCTTGAAGTTAAACCATCATCTTCATTCTTCTTATGATAAAAGCCTCATTATTGAAAGAACTGCAGTATATTAAAGACAGAACAGAAATCTTGATGATTATTTTCCATATAGAAGGAAGAAATGTAAATTAAAACATAAAAGAATTTGTGTAATCTTTTTGTAGTCTAATACAATAAAGAATAATGTCTTAAGTGAACAGAGCCGTTTATAGACTCTACTATTATACAACAGTAATTCTAAAATACGTAATAACTAAATTTTATATATTGTCACCATAAGTGAGCTTTAACGCATTAGCCTATACTCATATATTTGGTGTTTCCAGTTATGAATAAAGTTGTACTGTTCTATAAACCTAATTTATTTTGTTTAACCTCTTTTTAGTTTATTACTACAAAAAAATCTTGTTTAATGAGAGGTATTAGGATGGCTCTTATCCCTTATCTAGGCACGAGTGGTTTTATAACAAGGGAATCAAGAGCATCAAGGGAATCGGCATAAGGCTTAAGGAGCATCAAGGGAATCGGCATAAGGCTTAAGGAGCATCAAGGGAATCGGCATAAGGCTTAAGGAGCATCAAGGGAATCGGCATAAGGCTTAAGGAGCATCAAGGGAATCGGCATAAGGC
>JAICXY010000126.1 GCA_025934495.1 Candidatus Nitrosocosmicus sp. | reverse complement strand
ATCAAAGATAGAACCGAGTGCTTTGACGACTATTTTCCTTGTAGAAAAAAGAAATGCAAACTAAAGCATATAAGAAATTGGTTAAACCTATTTGTTTGCTACTATAACAGAGGAATAAGGGCTTAAGTTAACAGAGCCATTTGTAGATTTTAAAAGAATAATAATGACTTGAAATATTTCATAAGTAATTGAACCCATTTACCTACCCTATTCAAACCCCATAAGTTAAAGCTGAAATGTGACTGAGACCTCTTTGGAATTAGGGCCCCGTTTTAGAAGATATTTAGAATAATAAAGATATACGGCTACTATTTTTCTTATTTTAATGATTTTTTCTGAAGTAGATCATAATGCAATTCATTTATCTTTCCGCTTCTTGGACTTTGTCCATTACTAAATCCCAGTATAGAGATAGAAATGTCTTTTTCCTTTTACATCTTTTATGCCTGATCTTTTTGTTAGTAAAAAAATTTTTAAGAAAATTAATAACTGTTACATCAATTTGTATCAATGTTTGATTTGATGTTAAAAATAAGTTGTTAATATAAATAATTTGACGTAATAAAAGATAAGGATTACATTATCAAATTATTAAAATAGTTACAATATTAGCGAATTGACTTACCACAATAATAGAAAATACTATAATTGAATGCATTTAAAAATAAAAAAATCTAGATGAATTTCTTATTAAACAACCAATTCAATAGTTAGTAACATGAAAGAAAGAATCAACGGCGATGCTAGTTGAGTAAACATGCACTCCAAAAACACACAAATGGTTGCAGAAAAGGATGAATTCAGCTTGATCAATAACTTTATTTTAAATAATTTTAAAAAATTAAATATTTGGAATCATTAACAAACGAAAACACGGAAAACAAAACTATGAAAGCGATCATCGTAACTGACCAATCTGCAGGAAAAGCTGGGATGAAGTTGGCGGAGCGGCCCATGCCACAAGCTTCGCTGAACGACGTCGTGGTTCAGGTTCATGCTTCGGGGTTTACTCCGACCGAGCTCACATGGCCCTCGACGTGGACCGATCGCCTTGGCCGTGACCGGACGCCGTCAATTCCGGGCCATGAACTGGCCGGTGTGGTCACTGCCCTTGGCTATGGAATGACAGGTGTGTCGATAGGACAGCGGGTAATTGGCCTCACAGATTGGACTCGCGACGGCACGTTGGCGGAGTATGTAGCCGTCGAGGCACGTAACCTTGCACCACTACCCGGTGATGTTGACTTCACAGATGGTGCGGGTCTGGTGATGTCAGGCCTGACCGCATGGCAGGGACTGTTTGATCATGGTCACTTGATGGCGGGGCAGAGTGTCCTCGTCCACGGTGCGACAGGTGCAGTTGGTTCTATGGCAGTCCAGCTGGCTCGTGAGGCCGGTGCCTATGTGATCGGTACCGGACGTGCTAACGGTCGTCAGACGGTTCTGGACTTCGGCGCACAGGATTACATCGACCTCGAGAACGAGAAAATGGAAGATGTCGGCGGAGTCGATCTTGTTTTTGATATTTTTGGCGGAGACATTGCGAAGCGATCTGCGAGCATGATTCGCCCAGGAGGAAGGCTGGTGACCATTGTCGGCCCGACCGAGGCGCGACCCACCCACGGCCTGACAGTCGACTTTGTTGTTGAGGCCAATCGTGCCCAACTGAGTGAAATTATCAAAATGGTGCGCAACGGAAAAGTACGGACGAATGTCGGCAAGATTTCGAACCTCGACAATGCCGTTGCTGCGCTCAACGAACGGAGCAAGGGGAAGGCGATTATCCGTGCTCATTCCTAGGGAGTCAGGGTGGGTGGCGTTCCTGTTCTAAAGACTTTCCTTTGGTCATGATCACCGCAGCCCGCCTCTAAATTAACTGATAAATAGGAATGCCCGTTTATCGGTAACCAGAGTGAATGATTATGATAAGCGTTTGAGGAGAGGCCGGTTCACGCCTTAAAGTGTATGCTGAAAGAAGATATATCATGAAACCCAAATTGCAAGATATTAATTTGCTCTCTTTATTCTTTGCCTGATTTAAAAAAGTCGGACAAAGTTCAGTTTATCTATGAAACTCATGGATTTGTATGGTCAAAGGAAGAGTTAAAACGATTTAGAGAAAGTCATTTTATTAAATATGATATATCATGGATTTGTTATATTTCATCAAAACCGAATTTAATTGACGAATTTACGAAGGAATTGAAGATATTAAAAAAGAACCAGAAAATTGACTCTTGAAAGCAGAATAAAAAATGAAAGCATGTATAAAATATTTTATCAATTAAATAGACACATCCTTATAGTATTGATATGTAATAGGTTATCCTAGTCCATTATTATTTTAAGGAACCTTAAAACGTATCCTAGCAATATTAATAAATCTGTTATTTATTAAAAGATAATTGAAAATAAAGTAAAGGATAATGGTAAAGACAAGGAAACCACTATCTTAAACCTCTTTTTCTATTATTTATAATAGATGATGAATTCTTAAAATATATCTTTAGGGTTGATTGAATCTAAAAAATTACTATAAATAAATCCTTATCATGTCAATATTAAATTATTCTAACCTTTTATTTTTATATTATGATAATAGGTTTATTTTATGTTAATAAATATCCTATCGTCAATAAAAAATTACAAGAATTCAAAGTTATTGCTTATTTCAGCTAATTTTATAGCTGCTGCCATTTTAATAGGTATGATTGGATCAGGTGTTTCTTTTAATAATAATGATGATGATGATGAAGGTAATTTTTTTGGTAGTTTTAATATTAAAAATAGCAACAGAGTATATGCGCAACAACAACAACAACCCTTCAACAGGACCATCATCATCATTAAACAAAACTACTATTGCATTAAGCTCTGCACAATTTATGCCATTAACAAATCCTATATATAATCAATTAAAAGTCATAGTCCAATATAAGACAAATGATGCCTCGTTATTAAACACCAAAGCTAATGGACTCAGGGTTTTTTCGTTAAATGGAACCATTATAAAGACTTCATCTTTTCCAAATGGTTTTCTATTAAATCAAACAGGATCTATTCAATTTGCAACATCTTTTACTGATAAATCCTTACAAAATGTAAAAGCAGATGTGGTTCTAACTGATCTAAGCAAGATCAATCCTTTATCTAACCTAGTTACTACAAATATATCTTTAAACAATACAGTCAAATGATAAATACGCTAATAATATTTATTAAAAGCCTATCCCAAAAATCGCTAAAAATATTAACATATGCCTTGATGTAAGAATAGCTAAAAGTTTAGCTTTACTTCCATATTGACTAAGATTTTATTTATTTGTAGATAGATTTGATGAATTTGTTGTTGATATTGAATCTTCTTTTGACTGTTGAATCGGTTGTTGTTGCAATTTTTGTGAAGGTTGAATATTGATGGAAGATGATTGATTTTGAATCAATGATGGATTTTTGTTATCTGTTGTTGATGCTGCTAGATGTGATTCTGATGATGCTCCAGTTGTAGAAGTTGAGTTTGAGGATGTAGATTTTATTGACGCTGTAGAGGCTAAATGAGATGGATTTGTTTTAGAGCTATATATCCTATTTATACAGTTGCCATTTGAAGTATCTGTAAAAGATAATTCAGTCCAAACTTTTTTTACATTTTTTATGTTTATACCTATAATTGTTAACTTGTGCCCGCTAATTGCTACTTGACCTGTAGTTTGAGCTTTATCCAAGCATGTTTGACCATTAACATTTTCTTGAGTAAAATGACTTGATATGTAAGGTTGATTTGGAAATGCAGAAAATGCTCCAAAGAGACCTTTGTCTGTATCAAATACATAGCCAAATTCATTGTCACCGCTTTCATCACCTCTTGTTCCTCCTGCCTTTCCTTGGACCACTACAAAAGGATTATGGTTTTTAATACCAAAGTTAGTAATTTTAAAATCCTTTATATTAAAAGATTGAGCAGATGTATTAATATAAGGAATTATAATTATAGATGCAAGAATAAGAACTGATACTGTTGCCGGAGTAATTGCTCTATTTTGGAATTTAGTCGCACTTTGTATCTATACAAATAATAAGATTATAAACGATATTAACTTTATCAAATTAAATATTATGGTATTGCAATATTAAAATTTTAATAAGAAAGAAAAAGTTAAATTAAAATATATAATTTATTTATTGATCCTTGCAAACTTTTTTCAACAATTTAATATCATTATATAAAATAATGAAAAATATATATAAATAAATACACTAATGCATTTAATTTATGACAAATAAGTTATTAGTTCTTTTTAAAAAAAGTTAAAATAAATTTATATTAATACTAAAATTCATTGAACCCATCTACCTCCAGTACTCAAACCCCCTTGGGCCCATTAACTATATGATCTCATATACTTTCCCCTCCAATATTATTCTGGATAACGATAACAGATGTGAAGTAGAAACCGAAGAAGAGGTAATGGAGAATGGAATAAAACATGTCAAAAATGCGCACAACATGAAAGAGGAAGATATAACTCCTGAAATGCAACAGAAAATAAAAGGCCTTATTCGCAGTTCTTAACTATTTCTTTTATTTATTATGTCCTGTAATAAGTTTGCAATATACTATTTATGATATTATATTCTATTCTCATATCTTCATGGTATTTTTTATTTAGGCGATAGAGACACGTATATTTTTTCTCATATTATTTGAAATTATTTATACAATCAAAATTTCGTTTAATAATTATTTTTATTGCTTGCCTATTGATATTTTTTGTTTAGTGTGTGATAAAAAATGCTGTCACACTGATTTCAATATCATATGTTCAAGTAGGCTAAATGTTTTAGGAAATAATGTAATTGTGCAACAAAACATTCTGAATCCCTATTCTCTCTAATATGTTAATATCTGGATTGTAAAGATTTAAATCATTTGAGTCATTACAATGACAAAGTAAATAGTTTTGGTTATCTATAGATAGATAGGTATGCAGTGATAGAATCTATTGAAATGTCTATCCCTCAAACAACCATATGCTGAGCTTGTAGCAGATGGAAGAAAGACTATAGAAACAAGAAGATGGAATACAAATTTTAGAGGAAAATTCTTTATCCATTCATCAAAATCTATTGATAGCGATAGTGCCACCTTGTTGAATATCGACTGTAGCAAATTAATAAAAGGCGCAGTAATAGGATTTGCATTTCTATATGATGTTAAGAAATACATTAGTGAAGAAGATTTTCTAGCAGATAAAGGACAACATTTTAGCATAAAGTTTTCCAAACCAAAATATGGTTTCCTGTTGAAGGATGGAAAGAAATTGAACAAACCAATATCAATGCCAGGACAATTGGGATTCTTTGATATATCTTCAAGGATATTAACTGATGTATAAGTATATAGAATAATATTAGCAGTAAGCCAAAAAAATCAATACTTTACAAAAAGGAAAATGAATAAAACTTTATTTAACTGGGGACAATACACATAAGGTTATTGTTTTACTATATGCTGTAAGCGAGAGGCATAATGGAAGAATATATTTTTAATACCATAGAAGGTATCATCTATTATAATATTATGGCTTTTAAGATGGGTAGACCTTCTGGTTCCAAAGACTTTACTGATAGTGAAAGGAATGTAATATTGGACTGTATACATGAGTGTAGTCCATTAGGCTTCTAACAAACAAATTAGAGAATATCTAGTAAAAGATTAGGTAGAAATGTGCATGAAATCGCATTTAGGAGGTGAAAATGTATCTATACAGCAATAATTCGATGCATCTCAATGACTTGACCAATTCTCAAATCATGATCTGATAGGGTATTATCACAGAAGAATGCAAGAGATATACTATCACAAAAGCATGTGATCAGGCGATTCATGGCCGAATCAGAGAATGGCGAACAAGCGGATCCCGATACGCTTACAAAGTTGGCTGCAAGCATAAGAGAGAATGTCAAATTATTAAGCTAATTGGGCCTTTCGTCTCCAATAATATTATCAGGATTACGAGTTAATACCTAAAAACATGAAAGATATGCCGGATAATAAAGATAATAATAATATGGTAGCAATAGAAAATCATGTCAAATCAGACATCTATTTTCCATTTAATCCAGAGCCTGCGTCAATAGATCTGAATAAAGATCCTTAACGAGTATCCTAATATATGTTAGTAAATAATCACTTGTTTTGAATTGAAGATAACGCTAGGTACTAATAATAATGATATTACTATGCTAAAGCCAACAACATATCATAATTACAACTACAACAAGAAATCATAGACTTTCGAATCTAACAGTAATAACAACGTCAAACAACTAGTGGACAACTCTTTAGAAATATTACAGGGTACACCAATCGATACAATAACAAAACAATGTGGAGTATTAGATGATTTGATCAAAGAATATAACGGTAAAACTCATGGTTCTCAAACACGTATCCTTGCAAATAACTTTATACAAATAATTTTGTGTACTATGAAATTCCAGAAGGAAAGAGAGAAGAGATAAAAGAAAAGTTTGATGATTTTGTCAGAAACGAAAGAAGATCTTATTCTAATTCTCACGGGCAATAATAGAGAAGAAATTTCAAAAATAGAGAGAACTAGTAGATTATTCATTAATCTCTGTATTTGTTACCATTATCTATATTCCAAATTGCATGCTGAATAATATACTAAAACCATGTGAACCAACTCTATATGATGAATATGAGACCTCTTTAAGCATCATTCTTTTTATATTTTATATACTCACCAAATCAATCCTAGAAATAATATGCGATTTTGCCTAGAAGTTTGGGGTACTGATTATAAGAAGATAAAAGATACCTGTAGATTAGCTGAAGAATTAGGATATTATGGATTCTATTATGGAGAATCATTAGCAGAAATAGATCTGGATTGTTGGAGTATAATATCTAATTTATCTGCCATCACAGAGACGATAAAGCTAGGGCCAGTCATAACTTATCTTATTCCTCAATATAGGAATATTGTATTACTTGCTAAACAATCTGCAACACTACAGGAAATATCAAACGGAAGATTGGAATTTAGAACTGGTGCTGGAGCAATACATAGCTATGCAACACAATGGTGGTATCCATTTGGAATAGACTATCCTAATGTAGAAAAACGAATTTCATTACTTGATGAGGGTCTTGATCTTCTAAGATTACTTTGGAGTAAACCAGAGGTTCATTTTAGTGGAAAATATTTTAAAGTTAGAGGATCTAGACTAAAAAATCCAGGTATCCCTATACCCATCACAGTAGCGTCCAAGAGAAGGAAAATGATGCAATTGGCTGCAAAACATGCTGATATATGGGAATCTTCTTATCTTTCTGCTGAACAGTTTGCTTATATTAATTCAGAATTTGAAGAGATTGCTAATACAGTAAAGAAAAAAAGGAAGAAGACGTTTATCAAATCAATTGAATTAGACGTGATAATTGCAAATTCTGATTCTGAACTAGAATATAAAAAAAGGTTATTTGTGATAGAGAGAGGCCCTGCCGTACTAGGTCAGTTGCTAAAACATTCACTCATAGGTAAACCTGATGATGTAGCACAACAGGTTAGGAAGTATATTGATGCAGGAATAGATCAGTTTTTTCTGGCATTTCAAGATCCTTTTGAGATTAAAGCAATCCGATTATTTATGGATACTGTAAAAGGATTTATCAATTAACCAGTCCCTCTGAGAAGAACTGACACAAGAATTTTCTTCTTTTTAGTGAGTCTTTCCGGATACACAATTAACGAAATGGGGATTAATTATTTAAAAAGCCAAATAATCATCGATATCAAAATGATGGCCAATACTAAGAAAAACTGTTTTTGAGAACATTTCCCAGTTTCATCATAAGAGTATAAGATATAGCATACTTGCTCTCTTTATCCAGTAATGAAGATACTTTCACATGTTATGAGAAATATTAATGAATTTAACATACCTGCTGGAAACTCCCATGGCTATGAAATATTATATTTTGGTGTAAATCTCATACTTATGTTTGATTATAGACTTGCTTTTGACATAGAGGTACAGAATTCAAATAACGAAATAGAAATTCTAATCCTTAGCAGAAAAGATATTTCTGCATGGAAAGAAAATAAGGGTAGTTCTAAAATTAAATCATATTATAGCAAGAATGGTCTAAAAATTAATGATATATTTAAGCCTACTATAAGCGATGCATATGCATTTGTGATAAATAATCGAAAGTCTTCTATTGGCCATGAGGTAATAACAGTTGAGGTTATTTTGACTCATAATTGGCAGCAGGAGGTTAAGGAGTCTCAATTGAAGGAACATATCAAAACATAAGGCTAGGATTTATTGGGTAAACAATTATTGGAATATGTGATAAGTGTAAAAAGGGCTCAATCTAATACGTTATTTTCATGTTGTAGTAATAAGTAAATAGATTAAATTATTGTTAAACGTATTTTAGTTTATATCTCATTTTATTGCAAGTAAAATAGACATCAAATCATCAGTTCTATTTTTAATATATTGCATCGTCTTTTGATAATACTTTTCTGAAATGTAAAATGCAAATGATGCTTTGATTTCAGAACTGACAAGTTTAAGGATACCAAGTACCTCCATCTCCGTTGAAATAGGGATGTAACATGATGATGGACAATATTGATAATTATAATGGAAGCGAGAAAGAAAGAAAAAAAAGAGGTAGCATCCTCTCTCCATTATTATCAACCTTTTAACTATCTTCTCTTCAATACCTAAGGTTAATTTACTTTTTTTTAAGGGCTTTTTGATATATTTATTCTTTTAATCTGTATTGGTGTTTTTTTCTTTGAATTTGTTTGGGTAGCGCTCGCGCATCAATTTAATTATATCCACATTACGACCAGGATAATAATAAATTTCATCAGTGATTTTAGATAATTCTTCCATATCCATTGGATTATTTTCTGGAAGCCTTTTATTTGCATCGATAAATTCACTTTCTGAAATGGATTTTGAATTTGGCCAGTCTAAAAACTTAGCTTGACACTCAAGCAACTCTTCCTTTAATTTGTCATTTTCTATATCTTTATCAAGTAACTTGGAGTCTAATATATTTATTTTATCTACAAGAGGTTTGTTTGATCTATACTTTTTTATATCTTCTATAATAGTGTTATAT
>JAICXY010000048.1 GCA_025934495.1 Candidatus Nitrosocosmicus sp. | reverse complement strand
CCGTAAATGGTTTCCAATTATCATGTCGTCATGATCAGCTTTAAAGGTGGTAAATTTATTGTAAGTTCTTTTCCGTAAAAGCTCTTCTCCAAACAATCTTAATCGCCTACAGGTTTCTCTATCATATTTGTCATTATCTCCACCTATTAATCTATAATATCCATTAATTATTATATCAAGTTCATCGGATTTATTATTATCCATGTATATTCTATTTTTTCTCTGGCAATTATTATAAATGATCAATTATAATACTTATTGTTAAATTATTTGAGGCATGGTCATAATTCCAGATCCCTTTTTATCCTATTAGTATCATGTCAAAGTTCCAAGCACATATTTTATTGATTTTGGATTTAATTTGTCGGTTTTACAGTTATAATGTACCGTCATTATTTGATAGAGTAATACCAATAATAGTACAATTGCAGATACCGAATTAAATGCACGTACCGGTAATGGATCTATTCTAAAGATTGATTTTAAGCGTTCTATCCATAATGGTTCGATGAATATCCATCTTCTTCGGCTATGGATAGATTGCCCTATTTCAGATTCATAAAAGCATACAATCTCAAATCTCTTTTTGGAATATCCATATCTTTCAATAGAGGACGAACCAGATCTACCCCCAATACTTTTACTATGTTTATACAGTTTCTTAGTATCATATCCAGGGTCAGATATCAGATCTCTGCATAATTAGAAACGATCTACACCTTCCATGGATTTTGTATTTTAATAACGATAATGGTCCATTATTTTGTAGTTTATCAAGCCTGATACTATATCTGATATTCGATTATACTTTCTTCTTCCTATTTCTTAATATGTTCGCTTATTATCCTGTACTTTTTCAATCGACAAATGGTACGCTCTATAACTATTCTCTTTTTTGAATATACTTTGGTTGTACTCTTTTTCTTCTATAGATAACTCTTTGGTTTCTTTTATTTTTATACAGTAAAGACGATTCTTGTTCTGGAAAGTCCTTTCTACTCCAAGATACCCAAGATCATATATATTTACAACATCTTTCGGAGTTATTGTGTGATTCTTTTTATATTTTTATATTTTTATATATAATAATGATATCTTCTTCCCCTTATATCTTGGCCTTGATTGTATCTGCTGTCCAATACAATCTTCAAAAGCAAAAAAACCTGGAAATATTATTCAACTTCCTCTGGCGTTTTCAGCCTTTTTGTTATATTATATGTTTTTTGAGGGATAGGTACGCATTGTCTTACCAATCCTTCAATCTTTTGTATATCTCTATGGACGTTGCTCTGATCTAAATCAAAGAGAAAGCCAACAGCTAACGGATAAGTGATATAAAGACGATAGTACACTAAAAGCATCAAAAATCTGTTTTTAACATCTAGCTTGAAATGTCTACCTATAGCACCAATCTTTCTTTTTCCATTGTATTTTTTATTGGATAACCGCTTGATCTCATATTTGCCATACCTTTTTGTTATTTCTTTTTGTTATTTCTTTTTGGAAAACGTTATCGAATTCTTGCACTGTAAGACCGGTAAATGATTTGAAAAGCAATGGCTTTTTGGATAACTATTGTATGAAAGCAAAGAGAGAACAAGAAATTGGTGAACTATTGATCATATAGCTGTTTGTTCTAATTATGCAAGAGATCTACTATCTATCTAAAAGAAAATATCGAAAAAGAGACATAGGTGCTGTAGGCAGGCATTTCAAATTGGATACAAGAGATAGGTTTCTTATGCTTTTGGTTTACTATCGCCTTTACATTACATACGCATTAGTGGGCTTCCTCTTTGATTTGGATCAAAGTAACGTCTACAGAGGCATACAAAAGATAGAAAGTTTGATAAGGCAATGTTTGCCAATTCCTCAAAAGGTATACCCAATAACAAAAAGGAGGTCGAAAACGTCAGAGGAAGTAGAG
Source organism: Candidatus Nitrosocosmicus sp. (assembly GCA_025934495.1). Lineage (GTDB taxonomy): Archaea > Thermoproteota > Nitrososphaeria > Nitrososphaerales > Nitrososphaeraceae > Nitrosocosmicus. The sequence goes on along the minus strand of JAICXY010000048.1, from coordinate 25,086 downwards.
AAATATTTTCCAGGCTTCATTGCTTTTACCGATTGTACAGAGCAGCAAATCCCAAGACCTAAAGATAATAAAAGACGGAAGGCATACTATTCTTGAGGAAAGAAGAAACGACACACTGTAAAGAATCAGCTTGTGATAAATAACCAGGGATATATCATTCACAAATTAGGTCATAAGAAAGGAAGAAAACACGATTACGATATCTATAAGAAGAATCACCCTATAACTCCAAAAGATGTTGTTAATGTATTTGACCTAGGATACCTTGGTGTAGAAAAGGATTTCCCGGAACAACTGTCCGCTTTACCGTATAGAAAGAAGCGAAATCAAGAGTTGTCACAAGAAGCAATGGAGTATAACAAAAGTCATTCTAGAAAGAGAATAGTGATAGAACATACTATTTGTAGATTGAAAAAATATAGGATAGTTGCAGAGGTATTTAGAAACAAATTGAAAAAGTATAACAAGGTTTCAGACATAGTGGTAGACTTGATAAATTATAGAATAATGAATTCTAATAGAACAGAATCAAACAGTAAATCCATGAGATTGGTTTGAATGAATGCTAATTATGCAAGAGATTTAGTCTATCTCATGTTTTTCATATTTTTTTGTTATTTTTTTATCGTAAATCTCATCAAATTCTTGTACTGTAAGACCAGCAGAAATGATTTAAAAAGCAATGGCTTTTTGGATAACTATTGTATGAAAGCAAAGAAAGGACAAAAAAGTGATGAACTTCAGATCATATAGCTGTTTATTATGATTATGCAAGAGATTTAGTATATTTTCATCTCTCATAAAGACAAACCGATTAGTATTATTTGGAAAGGAGCAAACACACAACAAAACACAATATTATATGGAGATCAAGTGTTAACAAATGAATGTTTAACTCGAATGCATATTACAAAAGACAACAACAACAATCCAAGGTGAAACTGGTTATAGTAACAATACATGATGCCTGCCCTGCATTCTCTACAAAGATATTCAAAGTTGCTGATCTCCTAGAAGATCTTGATATAAAATACAATATTGCTCTAATTCCTTTTTTTCATGAAAAACAGGATCTTACAAGCTACCCAGATTTTGTAGAAAAAATCAAATCATATAAAGACTGCGAGATAGCATTACATGGTCTTTACCACGAGAGAAGAAGCGGTAAGTTTGATGACTTTCATACAGTTACAAAATCATGTGCAGAAGAAGAAATACGTACTGGACTCCAGATATTTCAAGAAATAGCAATAAAGCCCATTGCATTTATTCCTCCAGCATGGAAACTAAATGATAATTCTATTGAGGTTTTGGAAAAAATAGGTTTTAATTTGACCGAAACGCAAGAAAAACTTTTAATACTTTCTAGCAAATCGTGCAAAAAAATCAAAATTCCAAAAGTCTTTAACTGGGATTCTACTGGATATCCTGAGAAAAATATCATAAATATTGCAAAAGATGAAAGAAGATTCAAAACTATAATAGAACAAGAACCCCCTATTATAAGAATCGCAATACATCCCAGAGATCCATATCAAGCATGGCATGAGCAAAAAAGCATGATATCTAAATTAAAAGATGAAGAATACACAATACAAAGGTATGGAGAAATCTTATCTGCATTAAAAGAATATTCCTACTCAAGCATTGTTTGATAGGGCTCTAATGTCAAGCAAAAAGCTTTATGTATCTCTATTCTCCAATATTTATGCTATGTCAATTAAGAAACAGGCGCTTTAAAGTTAAGTAAAATGATATAGATTTATTTTGCTTATTTATTGTCTAGATACATCAGATAAGAAAAAGAATTGAACCTACTGAGGATATAGAATATTATTTTTACACATATTTTCTTGGTCTCGGTAAGAAATACTTCCAAATTCATATCTCGATTTGTTCAAAAAAGGTATATACTAGATCGCTTGCATAATTAGGACCGTTAGAAAAATTTTCTAAAGATGGTATATATCGTGATCGTAATAGGAGAATTAAAATGTAAATATTACACAATATAATTGATAGACTGTAAAATTTTGATAGGCGTCTAATTATGCAAGCGATCTACTATATACAATACTGTATTCAAAAAATACAAAATTGAAAAATTATATTCCAAACAGAAAAAGGTTGCGAGAATTCACAGGTGATAGAACGGTCATCAAGACATGTTCGGAATTCATTTGGCTTTGAAAAGTTGCTTTTATCGAACCATCAAATAAAGAAATTCTTTCATAAATATATCAAAAGAGAAAAATATGTTAAATATGAGCGATCAATTTCAAGATTAATTTAAATTCATAATCGGCATCTAGTTTGCACACCAAGTATGAAATATATGGTAAATCATAAATTATGAGCAAGAGAAATAATTATAGTTTTTTCTTCTCTTCACAAATGCAGTATTAACAATCATCTTTTTTATAGCTTTATTTATAATACTAGGATAAATAATAAATGAATGATACCTAGAATAACTCATGGTGAGGAGGTATTAGTAAAAGTAGGTGCTACTGCTTTGTTGCAGGATTTCACCTTTCCAAATACTTTTAGATAACCTTTTAAAAAACATGTAAAATAGTCCAATTATAACTAATCTCTTGTTAGATGCGGTAAAAAATTGCTAGGATTCGATGCCATTGACAACTGGCATACCGATCTAAAATAGATGAAAAAAGACAAAGATTGGCATAGAATCAAAGATTATAGGAATCATACAATAAAGCAGGTTTTCAATAGTTTTATCCATACCTTTTTGAATGCATTTAATCTACCCCATTCTTGAAATCTATGATGACAGGTATATAGAACCAGAACCATATTCTTTAGGTAGCATTTTCCACCGACATCCTAATGTTCTCAGTACATAGAGAATTGCATCGATCACTTTTCAGTGTGGAACAATTGGTCGACCAACTGTCTTGAGTGGTTTCTCCTTTGGTAAAATACTCTTAATCTCATCCCATAATTCATCAGGAATACGGCATATGGTAGAATGTTTATTTTCCTTCTTCTTTATCTACTCCTTCTTCTGGATTAAGACCACAGTTTATCAAAAGAGGAAAAGAGCTATAATCCTATCGAATTTTGAGATAGGCTCTAAATGTGCTAACAACAACTAATTCCTACAGTTATTTAATAACCTCTATTACTTTCAATTTTTCTTTACCTCATAGTGGAGCAGAACTACACCACAGCCAAATACTTTAGATTCGATAAATGTAAGTTTTTGGATCTCTTTCAAGTCTTTGAAAATAGTCTTTCCGTTTCCGAATACAATAGGAACAACTAACAAATAAAATTCGTCAATTTGTTTTTCTTTAATCAAAGAAGAATCAAACGAGGCGCCCCCATATACGAGTATGTCCTTCTCATCTTGGCTCTTTAACTTGGTAATTTCATCTTTGAGATCACCTTTTGCAATTTCTGTATTTATCCACTCAGATTTGTTTAATGTTTTCGTAAAAACAATCTTTGGAATGTCGATCATTTTTTTAGCGAATGCATTCCAAGGGTCATCTGAATTGTTCATCCTACTAGACCAATGCGAAATAAAACCATCAACCATTTTTCGCCCCATAATAATGGTATCAACTGATGCTGCTATATCATCTATATATTTCATAATTTCATCATCCGAAATTAACCAGTCCATTTCATAGTTGGGCCCTGCTATACAACCATCAACTGAAATTGCTACCTGTAGTTTTAATTTTCTCTTTAGTTTGTTATTACTATTATTCATCTATGTTTCCCTACTATTTTCATTTGGACGACCCCGTTGTCTCCTATGATTAATTCAATTGATTCAAAAAGACATTCTTGCAAATAAGGCTTAGTCATCAGCATTAGGATATATAAATTCCTAATAAGCATACAATGGATCAAAAGTATATTAGAATTGTATATTGTTCCTTAATTTTATTTATATACATATTGTTGTATTTTGATTTTTGATTATCTAATTGTCGATACTTTTTGAAATGACCTGACTTTCTACTTGATTTGGAGATTACAACTGAGGATATAAACAAACAATTTCTTTGTACCAACCCCAAAAATTATAATATTGTTTGAGGAAACCAAATTACAGAATTTTGGCGGATTATATTTGCAATAATTTATGGTATTACTGTAATATGATAGGCTCTCGAGAGTCTTACAAACTTGTTTAATCAACATAATAACTAGAAAAAAATAATCAAGTCAACACTCGTTTTAATAATATAAAAAAAACTACACTAGCAAATCAAAAAATTCAAAGTTTATATGAAACAATCGATAAGCCTTCAATTTCCATTTCCATCAACCTTTGGAATGTATTTTCAAAAATCATAAACATGTTGGAGATTGGGAAGAAAGAGAAGTATACCAAAAGAAGACATTAGTTAGAATTTTAAAAAGGTGTTTAGGTGTATGGATAATCTTCTGTACCAGGTGGATCTGGCATTTGCAGAGGTGGCTATTAAAATATAGAATCTATTACCCTTCATCCAAAATCTTATCGAGAATAGGTTACAGCTTTGCTCCTTGTAGGCGTTAGTTCCTGAAATGTACTTGTAGAGAATATGATCAATAAATGGTTGAAAGATTTTGATTCAAGGTGCGCAAGGGTGGGGGCATAAATTTAATTGAAATTAACTAGTAAAGAACTAGGAGATTAAGTAGCGACAACGGCAAGTTCTGATGATAAAGAATTTGCACAAATATCAGGTGCAGATAAAATAATAGACCATAAAACAGAGGAATTTGAAGATTTGGAAAATAATTATGATAGATAATTATGATGAAGATATAGAGAATGTAAATGAAATTATTACGAACAAATGGTAGATGTCGTTTTATATCACTTTGAAAATACCTTGAATAGTAATTTTGAATCGGTAGTAAGAGTTAATGGGAGATTGGACTTGGGGTGGTATAGTTGGTTCGTATCAAACTAAATGTTCACTCTTTGTAATCAAAGCAAATATTTTGATAGGCTCAACTAGAGGCATTAGAAAAGAGATTAATAAAAAAATGGATATCTTAAGAAATCAACCTGCATACATAACTAATACATTGGATTATTGTTGATTTGGTATTACAGTTTTTGGGTATAACCATCGTCGTAGCAATCGGCTCAAGACAGGCATTGCAAAATAGGTAAGACCAATCACTAATATCATATTCATAACGATACTAGTAAGTAATGGCCATGGTCCTAAGTAAAGATTAAGAATATATCGTGTGAGTGAGCTAATACTATATGCTCCAATAAATGCAACAATTGCCATTTTCCATCTAGGAGGAACAACTATATTTTTATAGTCTGGTAGGATGAACCAGGTTTCCATTCCGGTTGCTCTCTCGTAATATTTTGTAGAGCAATCGTTCGCTTCTTCTATTAGCTTGAGAGCTTCATCCGAGTTTTCCCACGCATCGAGCGAGGTGCTATCAGCAAATCGGTTAATAACGTACCGCACAGATGAATTACTGCCTCCTGGGGCGATTATTGTAGTTCCAAGATAGCCTTGAACTTTCCTCTCTAACGACATATAACGCCGAAGCCAGTCATCGTAATCCTTCTCATGACCTGCCTTTATGCTCCTGCTGATTACCTCAGTAACTTCCTTTTGGCCATGCTCACCAAATCGACCTCTATTGTCCATTATTAGTTTAAGTAATTATAAGTTAAAAAGTGTAATCTAGACCCAGTGTAGTATACAGATGTGCGAAATCAATCCGCATTAGAATTAGATAAAGTTTATCAAATTTTTTCTAATATTTGATTAGTCTTTGATTCACCATCCTTAATTGATTTTCTTATAGTTTCTACCGAAAAATCAGTATTTTCGTAGTAGTGTGGAAAAAGCTCATCTCTTGTTATGCGAAATATGCCCTTTATTTCTGCACCACGTTTACTTTTCATTTTAGTATATGTATGACGAATATTTTCAAGTTGTTTTTTATCAATTTTAGAAGGATCAATGTTTTTGTCAATAATCTGGTAGAGGACTTCTATATATTTGAGATATCGTGTTATTGCTTTGGACATCTTGATGTTGTGTTGAGATTTATCGGAAAACTGGATATCTCTAGTCCTATGATATACTTCAATCAAGTTGTCTGGCAGTTTATCAACTTTGGCAGGATAGTTTTCAACTAGGAAAAGCCTTTTGTCGATCACAGGTGAGGCATCTATAACCTCGTCAAAAGGTGTATTACTTAGTAGGCTACCATCCCATGCGTATATACCTTCTTCTACTTCAACCCAAGGAAAATTATATGATGGATAGCCAGAAGTTGCAAGTATGTGTTTTGAAGTTATTTTCTGACGAGAACTATCAAAAGTTAACGGTTCAGACGTTAAGATATTGACTGCGGTCATTATTAGACGTGCGTTAGGGTGACCATTAGGTTGAAGTTTATTATAATCAATATATTTTGCAAGAGTTGTTACCAGAGGTGAATGGTCATATAGGTATGTCCATTTTGATGGGTTAAAGTATTGTGGGTCCTTTAAAGCATAGTCAGCCCTCCATCTAGGAACAAAGAATTTGTCATTCCCATAAATTACAGAGCTGATTGTGCTCAACAATGAATTAACTTCGTCGGTGGTTGGTAAATGATTCTTTGATATATCAATAGAGCTCGCTCTTGATTTGTCATATAACCATCCAAGTACAGGATTAGTAACATTTATAGAATTCTCTGCAAGTTCTAACCAAAACTCCTCTAACGTACGCTCTGGATGCTCTTTATCCATACTTCCAGCGATTATTGCAGCGTTTATGCCACCAATCGACGTACCCGCTACAATATCTATTTTTATATGGTTATTTGCAAGAGCTTTAAATACACCACATCCAAATGCACCTAAAGAACCCCCTCCTTGAAGTATTAGGACATTCTCAATTGCATCGTTGTGCATAACAAAACCTTTTTTTTCGGTTTGTAGGCCAGAGACAAGATGTTGTTATTATCATCGTCTTATTCCACATGATGTTGATAAACAAGCTGATCATAGAATCTAATAGATTTTATATTGACAAATTCCCTCATCCCATATTTTGATAGTTCTCTTCCAAAACCACTATTCTTAATACCACCAAATGTGACTCGCGGATCTGATATCACTACATTATTCACAGTTACTATACCGGATTCTATTAATCTTGAATACTTTTCTGCTTTATCCAAATCCTCAGTCCAAATGCTTGCTCCAAGTCCAAATTTAGAATCATTTGCGAGATTCACTCCTTCCATTTCGTCTTCTACAATAGTTATTGGTGCAACAGGACCAAACACTTCTTCCTGAGTCACTCGCATATTTGGAGATATGTTCTTTAGTAATGTAGGACGGTAAAAGTATCCTTTGCTCTTTACACGTTCGCCCCCTGTAAGCACTTCGCCACCCTTTTCTAAAGCATCCTTGACTATACTTTCCATGTTATCAATGCTTTTAGAGCTTACCAGTGGACCTATGTCAGTATCATCAGAAAATGGATCTCCCACGTTGAGTTTTTCAGTTTTTTGCGCAAATTTCTCAATAAACTCTTCTGCAATTTTCCTTACTACAAAAAATCGTTTTGTAGCAATACAACTTTGACCGCAGTTAATAAAACGTCCTTTGACTGCGCCAGTTGATGCTTTTTCTATATCTGCATCTTCACAAACTAGGAAAGGATCACTCCCACCTAATTCAAGTACGCATTTTTTCAATTGAGATGTTGCCCTTTGGCCTACTTTTTTACCTACTTCTACACTGCCAGTAAAGGTTATAGCATTAACATTCGAATCAATTAACATCTCTGCAGCACTAGAATCTCCAACAATTGTTTGAAAAACACCATTAGGTACACCAGATTCTTCAAAGGATTTCTCTAATTCAATACCACATTGTAATGTTGCACTTGCAGGTTTTAATATAATTGTGTTTCCAGCCATCAATGACGGAATAGCAAATCTAATAGCTTGCCAATATGGAAAGTTCCATGGCATTATGCTTCCAATTACACCAAGTGGTTCAAACACGGTTAGACTTTTTCTTGCATCGGTATTAACTGGTTCATCAGATACAAAGCTATAACCATTATCTGCGAAATATTCGGCTGTCCAAGCACATTTGTCTACCTCAGATCGTGCTTCTTTTATGGCTTTTCCCATTTCTTTTGTTATTGCTTTTGCAAGTTCTTCCTTATTTTTTCTAAATACATTAGCAAAATCATATAAGAAACCAGAACGCTTTTGGGAATCCTTTTTCCATTCTTTGAAGGCTTGATGCGATTTTGTTGCCAAATTTTCTATTTGCTCTTTTGATATCCCCTCATACTCTTTGATAATCTCTTCGGTTGCAGGGTTTATAGTTTTAATATTCATCTATTAATTATATGTTTAATTACTTATATTGTATTTTTTGATCGATGTGATTATACCTTATTTTAAACATTTCTCTAATATGTGTTTGAAGATAACCCATAGTTCTCCTAAAATTACAAGCATGGAAAGAAATAAAGCTAATGGATGATCATCGCCGTTACTTTTGCGTTCTATATCATCATCTTCATTATCCGCACAATCTTATGAATATTGAACCATATCTATAGTCAAATTTATTGCGGGTCCGTTGGGATAAAGTACTTTGTTGTAGCAGGGTTCTAATACATTTTCAAATTTTATCCTTAAAAGATAACACGTTAATTGATCTAGAATACTTGTTTTATCTAGTAATAAATTATTTCATAATTTTCGAAAATCATTAATTTACAAATAAATTATTCATTTAAAAGTGCATTCAGTTAATATTAAAAAAGCTTCAATTGATGATCTTGAAGAAATATTACAACTGCAAAAACAAGCTTATTTAAGCGAAGCAGAGCTTTATGATGACTATAATATTAAACCTCTCTTACAAACATTAGATGATATAAAACAGAATTTTCTAAAACAGATATTTCTGAAAGCAGCTATCGAGAATAAAACAACAATAGTTGGTTCGGTTAGAGCATATCAACTAAAAGATACTGTGTTTATAGGGCGATTAGCTGTTAGACCCGATTATCAAAATAAAGGCATAGGAGCCAAGTTGATGATTTCCATTGAAGAGATTTTTGAATCTGCTAAAAGGTTCGAGTTGTTTACAGGTCATAAAAGCATAAAAAATATATATCTATATCAAAAACTTGGGTATAAGGAATTCAAACGGATGCCTGTAAATGATTCACTAACAATGGTTTATCTTGAAAAATATAATAAAATTTAAAATATTTTAAATTGATATTGATTTTAATAAAAATCCAAAGGGCATGAAAATGTCGAATAGAAAAAAAACAAATAAATTAAATATTTTATTTGACAATCTTTATAAAAAAAGAGAAAAAGCTTTAATTTGCGGTATTGTTGGAGGATATCCTGACATAAATACATCCAAAGAAATAGTGAAAACTATTATTGATTCTGGAGCAGACATTATTGAAATAGGAATACCATTCTCCGATCCTATGGCAGACGGACCAACTATTCAAAATGCATCATTAAAGGCATTAGCCAATGGAGTAACACCATTAAATTGTTTTGATATTGTAAAAGAGATCAAGAAAAATTACAAAAATACGCCAATTCTTTCCATGACTTATTCCAATATTGTATTTTCAAATAATTTAAAAAACTTTTTAGAATCAGCAAAGAAAAACGATATAGATAGTTTTATTATACCTGATCTAAATGTAGAAGAAGCAGATGAATACATAAGATTAACAAAACAACTAGATTTGGCTACAATATTCTTATCAGCACCAAATACAAGTAAAAAAAGATTAATGGAAATTGCATCCTCATCAACTGGATTTGTATATATGGTTTCAGTCTTTGGAATTACAGGTTCAAGGCAAAATTTCGAAAGATATACTTTTGAAGCAGTTTCAAAGACTAAAGAAATCATTAACAAATTTAAAATTCCACTTGCTGTTGGTTTTGGAATCAGTAATACCAAGGATGCAAAGAATATGTTAAAGTCCGGAGCAGATGGGATAATTATAGCTAGTTCCATTATGAAATTAATTATGGAAAATGAAAATAACAAAGATCAAATGTTATTAAAACTTGGTAGTTTTATAAAGGATTTAAAATCTATATGTAGATAACTTAGCATATTTTAAATTAATTTAACCTTTTACAGATATCAAAATGAATTAAATAGAATTAAAAAATAAATTCATTAAATTTATCAAATCCAATAATCTTTCTTCTACTCTTTTAAGTCAAAATTTTAAACCAAATCAAACAACGTTATTGAAATAAAAAACGAAGGATTAAACAAAAAATTTGATTTGATCTTATTAGTTTGTATTTGGTTTAAAAGAGACTCGTATAGTTGTTGTTTTATTAGTAGATTGTTTCAACAAATATTTACAAAATAGAAGTAATAAATAAGTTATACTCGTTGAGATCAAGTTCCTTGTGGTAGATTCCTAGCATATTTTAAATTTATTGTAAATATGGTTTTGCTCGGGGTTGATATTTGATTGATCTTCTTAAATTGTTCCTTCTATGGTAAACACAACTGTAACTTTTAATTCAAGGTATTGTTACTCATAATGATATTACCTTGCAGAAAAATGAATTGTATAAAATCATTATCCATTTAATTTTGCATATAGGCTTTTTCTAGTTTTTCAATATCAATTTTTTCCATTTGAAGCATTGCCTCAAACACTTGTTGAGATTTTTTAGGATCAGGATCACAAATCATTTCATATAATACAATTGGCGTAATTTGCCACGATAGACCATATTTATCCCTCAACCAACCGCACTGTATTTTTTGTCCTCCTTCAGTAGATAATTTTTCCCAATATTCATCTACTTCCTGTTGGGTATTGCAATTTACCACAAAAGATATTGATTCGGGGAATTTTGATGGCGTTCCACCATTTAACGCTACAAATCCTTGTCCATCAAGTTCAAAAGATACTGTCATAACACTGCCTTTTGGTCCAGGTCCTGCATCCCCATAATAACTAACTTTGTTAACTTTAGAATTTTTGAAAATTGAAACATAAAAATTGGCTGCTTCCTCAGCTTGGTTTTCAAACCACAGACATGGACTGATTCTTTGTATGTTTTGCATTTAAAGGGCCATCTCCATTTTGATTTTATATGTATTATTCATTGGACATGTATACCCTGTATAATATAAAAACTAGAAAGGGAGTAAAATCATAGATAAAATTCATAAAAAACAATAATAACTTTCAAATTGGACAAATACTTTGGCTTATCAAATAAGATAACTTTAGAATAAAAGGATCTTTTAAAAATCTAGAATACGTAGTTCTCATACGTAAATACTTAATATTTAAGGTACGAGAAAGTGTGTTTATTTAGATTTGTTAATTTTTGAAAACTTGAGAATATGTTAGAAAATGCAACAATAATTTTATTGATTAAAACAAGCAGCATCAGTTTACAAGAGAACATATATCATTATTTACACAACTGTTAATAGAGCTTTTTTCCCCCATTATTATTTCTAAAAGGCATTTTATTTTTATGAGGAATGGATAATTTGCACCATATTTGAAAGCAGATATTATAGCAGAAAGCCATTTATATATTCTTTAATTATTTTAGAAACCACTTAAAATCTATGATAAATTTATCTATATCGATATTAATACCGCTTTGATGATTTTATAATGGATATCCACATTAAATTAATATATTATAGAGATGGTGCTTTTCTAAAAATAGTAAATATTAAAGTATTATTTTATTAAAATAGAATACTATAAAAATAACATATTCTTGATAAAAAAAGATCATTTGTTAAATATTTTTTAGATTCTTGAAAATACTTTCTATCTCAAATGGTATTTGCTCCTTTGATAATTCATTTGCTAAGTAATAACCATGCAAGATTTTACTGCCGTTAGCCTTTTTTTCATTTTTTCAAACATTTCTTTTGATCTCAAATGTATTAATATTCCAGTATTAATATTCCGAGTGTTACTCAGTGCTCTTAATAAATCATATATATCCTTTTTTTTACTTAATCAAATTTTGCTTTATTGTATTTTGCTTTTATATATTTTCGAAATGATTTTAATTTTTCTAATTCCTTTTTGTTGAAGGGTAATACTTGATTTAGCTGCTCAAACAAAGAAGATGTTTTAATTTTCTCAAATGCTTCTGCCTTTAATTCATAGTTGCATTTAGAACAATATTTATTTTCAAATGCATTAATAAGATCACATCTAGGACAATTCAATATAGATGGCTTTTCCTTTTCAATTTCTGAAGCAATAATTCCATTGTGGATCAATATCTTATCTTTAAGTTCATCACCCATTCTTCTTTTAATATAGTGAGAGCATTGCCTAGAGTTCATTGACCATCTAACTTTCTTTTTTAAGGCATTTTCAGGCAAATAACGGAATTAGATCATTGATTTGATGCTCCTGTGTTTGGATTAAGTATTAATTTTTTTGCTTCTATTGTATTTTGTCCTTTTATATCGAAATTAAACATATTATCCAAAGAACCTGCAATTGAATCAAAAGATTGATTGCCAATTCTTCCTAGGTTCCAGTTATCCTCTATAAAACGTAGTATAGATGCCTGATCTGTTATAGAATGATCAATATAATTTATCTTAGAATATGGTGATATCACTAGTAATGGAAGACGTGAGCCGTATCCACAACGATCTTGATAAGCTTTTTCAGTGGCATGACCACATAGCAACTTAGAACCTAATAATGCATCATTTACAGGATCATTTGATTGACTTGTAATCGGAGGCATAGCATGATCATACCAACCCCCAGAATCATCATAAGCAATGATTATGGCAGTACTATTCCATTGAGGCAACATTTGTAATCTATTTATAGTATTTACCAAAAATACTTGTTCATCTATTGGATCAGAGAATCCGGGATGGCCTGTCTGATACAAAGAGGATTTGAGAAAGCTAATAGTAGGAAGATTGCCAATATCAACTGCATTCCAAAAATCAGACAAATCATATTGATGATTTGCTTGGTCTGTCTTTCCAATCATTGTAGTTGAGGTTGGAGGAAGATGAAGAGGATTTGCGGTTGACTGATAATATTGAAATGGTTCATGGTGAACTACATAATCAGTAACATTATTGCCTATGATATTTTTATGTGATGTATTACAAACTGGTAACTTAGTGTTGTTGATGATGATGTTGCTATTTATATCATTCAATGGATTAGAAGGCTTAAACCCTCCCTGAAACCATCCCCAAGTTATGCCTTTATCGTTTAAAAGATTTCCAATGTTCTTTCCGGTCATAGATATTGTTTTACCAGAAGAGCAATCATCATAGGCAGAGTCTATGTCTCCTATTACAGTTCCACTAGCAACTTTTTTTGTAATATTATTTGGATTAGCACCATGTGTCTGGCCTGAAATAAGATTAAGATGACCAGGAAGAGAAGGATCAATGTTAGAACTATGAAAATTATCACTCATAGCAAAATGTTGAGCATAGTTCCAGAGGGCTGTTACAGTATTACCATCAAAATAACCCATTACTAGATTAGGATTGCAACCTTTCTGAGACATCAAACCAGAATTCTGAACAAATTTATCCATTAGTCCTCCATCAAAAGCCTTTTGAATAGCGGTGTATTCATGATCGGGATCACATAAGGCTACTACAGAAGATTGAGATCTATCTAAACGAAAAGGGTTTGCTAAATTTGTATTGTTAGCTAAAAGTCCCTGTGAAGTCAGACCATTTATTGATGGCGTATTTGGAGAAGGTGAAAAAACAGACTCTCCAGTAGGATTTACTACACGAGGATAAGTAGCAAAATAGTGATCAAAGGCAACATTTTCTTGGAATATGACAACTAGGTGTTTGATAGGTGTCTTTGTTTGAGAATAAGATAAAGAATAAGATGGCGGAAATGAATTAATCAATATCGATGAAGAAATGCAAAAAAGTAAAAGAAACAATAGTAGACTTTTCAATGCTGACGTTTGTATTCTCTATTTTATAAGCTTTTTTTGTGCGATAATATATTTTTTTTAAAACTAGACATATAATATCAAAGAATTTTATTATTTAACTGAGACGTGGTCATAACCCAAATCTACTTTTTAATATATATCATATATCTTAAAGCTAACCTCTGAGAAATGATTTTGAGAAACACTGTTCCATAGATTGGCTTGATAGAATAAAAGAATCCATCCTTTTATGTTCTGTATCTAATAGGTTGTATCCCATGACCTACTGCACCAAAAAGGAAACGTAGCAGACCATATGTATATTTTCCAACAACTGTAATTGTAAGATATTTTGTTGTGAGGTTATGGTTTAGAATCGATTCAAACAATGCCTTACATACTTTTCTTATTACGGACTGCTGTCAGTATACCCATAAACTAGCAATAGCCTGTGGTTTAGTATCCATTCCATGCAGTAGACTATATTTGACATGCGTTTGAAGACTATTTCTACTACAGATATAAAAGAAAGGATATCAATATTGGGAAACCTGCTTGTTACACACGGCATAGCAGATCCTTCTATAAACGCAATAGATAGTACTCTGCTAAAAGCAAATGGTCATGTATGGCATAAATCATCCATGAAAAAAGGTATGTACCATGCCCTTGCATAGATACAGACGCAAGATGGTGGGGATATAGTCATACTAAGAAATGGATTTTCGGATATAAACTATATCTAACATGTACAATCGGTAAGATTGTAGTACCTTTAACTGCAGACGTTACTACTGCTAATGTTCAGGATAACAAGATGTATGTATGTTCCTTTAAAATCTTATATACAATACCTGTTCTGTAATATATTCACAAAACTGTTGCATGATGGTTTACTAAAAAGGTCTTTAGTACTTGCCAAAGCCAGTCTACTATCTTGTTAATTAAATGAATATAAAGTATAATCCTTAAATAAAAAGTATAGGATGTCCTATTCTAATACTTCAATTTCAGAAGCACTAAAACCTGAAACTATGGCCCCGGATTTTACTCTGAAAACTACACCGGATCAAAAAGTATCACTGGTAGATTTCCGTGGAAGCCCAGTAATCTTGGCATTTTATCCAGCAGATTTTTCACCTGTTTGTGGAGATGAAATGTCTTTGTATAATGAAATTTTACCAGAATTTCAACGGTTTGGTGCTGAAATTATGGGTATTTCAGTTGATGGCGTTTGGTGCCATCTTGCATTTTCAAAGGCTAGAAACCTGCACTTTCCTTTGCTTTCCGATTTTGAGCCCAAGGGAGAAGTAGCTCGAAAGTATGGTATATATAATAAACAAGAAGGTATTTGTGAACGCGCATTATTTGTAATTAACAAAGATGGAATCATCCACTGGAGCTATATCTCTCCTGTAGGAATTAATCCTGGGGCTGCAGGGATTTTAAAGGCTTTAGAATCTTTAGATTCCAAGAACAATAATCAATCAGCACAAAAACAAGAAAAACAAAAAGTAATAAATAAGAAATAAAATGAGCAGCGAATATTCAAAACTTAGTTTACCTGTTGACAGAAACCGAGATCATATTCAAGGGCCGGATACGGCACTAATAACTTTGGTTGAATATGGCGACTATGAATGTCCTTATTGTGGTCAAGCCTATCCAATAATAAAACAGATTCAAGATTATTTTCAAGATAATCTCAGATTTGTATTCGCAATTTTCCACTAACACAAGTCCATCCTCATGCTCAAAAAGCTGCAGAGGCAGCAGAAGCCGCTGATACTCAAAATAAGTTTTGGAATATGCATGATTATTTATATGAACATCAACAAGCACTCGACGATAGGCATTTGGAAAAATATGCAAAAATAATTGGGTTAAACTTGGAGCGATTTAACGAGGATATGAAGAACAGTATTCACGCATCCAGAATCCGAGAGGATTTTCTAAGCGGTATCCAAAGTGGAGTAAATGGCACACCTTCGTTCTATATCAATGAGATAAGATATGATGGCCCATGGGATTTTGATACCCTAATACGAATACTTACAGCAGTAATGAATAATCAATAGTTTGGATAATAGACCAAAATTCAACGCAGAGTATTGTTGAAATAGAAAGTAATGACCTTGCATATTTACTAGGAAATCAGATATTAAATAGCATAGGGGCAATTATTACAGAATACAATATTTCAAATATTTTAAAAGGCGTGGTATCGGATCTATTGAATTTAGCGATCTTTATGATTCTTTGTTCCATATTGATAAATTTAATTTTATAAAGGGTTTATGTGTTTATAATGTCTCTTAATTCCATATTTTAATATCATAATAAAAAACGACTTTAATTACAATATCTGTATTGTCTACATAAGTATGCATTATGACTTTATTATGCAGATGTTATGTTAACCAAAAAATGATTTCCATTCGTTAATAATTATTTTTCATTGTAACTTTCATAGGATTATAGGATTATTGGGGCAACACTATAAGAATTTATAATATACTGTTAATAATTCATAATTGCAAAAATTTGACCTTGTAGTTATTGGAGGAGGCTCAGGTTTAGATATTGCTAATGCTGCTGCATTTCATAATAGACTCAAAGTAGCAATTATTGAAAAGGACAGACTTGGTGGAACCTGTCTCAATAGAGGTTGCATACCTTCTAAATTACTAATACATAGTGCAGATGTAATCCAAACAATAAAACGTGCGGGCCTATTTGGAATAGATGTTAGTGGGTTTTCAATAGACTTTAAAAAAATAATATCAAGGGTAAATGAAATTACTGATTCGGAATCCGATGAGATAAAGAAGAATCTGTTAAAAAGAGAAAATCCAAAGCTCTTTGCAAAAGAATGTGGATTTGTTGGAGAAAAGAAAATTGCATTTTACAAAGAAAATGGCGATATTGATGATGGAGATGAGGAAGATAATGTTATAACTGCAGAAAAAATACTGATTGCAACTGGAACAAGACCTGGCATTCCAACAAATATAAAAGGACTTGAAAAATCAGGATTTATAACAAGCGATGAAGCATTACGACTTCAAGAACAACCTAAAATAATTACCTTTATTGGTGGAGGATATATCACATGTGAGCTTGCCCACTTTTTTGGAAGTCTTGGAACAAAGATCAATATAATTCAAAGGAACAAACTTTTAATTTCTAAAGAGGATAGAGAGATATCAGAAAAGTTCACAGATATTTTCAATAATAAATATTCGGTCTATTTAAATTACAATCCAGAATCAGTTTCAAAATTTAAAGACAATAATAGAGAAACTGAAATGCTTAAAGTAGTTGCAAAGAATTCTGGTAATGGAGAAATTATTGAAATTGATTCTGATCAACTGATTGTTGCTGCCGGTAGAATTCCTAATACTTTATCTCTTGACCTAGAAAAGACAAAAGTAAAGGTCAATGAAAATGGATTTATTATAGTAGATGCAAATCTTGAAACAACAATGCCTGGCATATTTGCATTAGGTGATGTTGTTGGTAAATATCCTTTTAAACACAATGCAAATTTGGAAGCAAAATATGCCTATAGGAATATCTTATATTACGATAAAAAACTGCCTGTTGATTATACTGCAATGCCTCATGCCATTTTTAGCTCACCACAAGTTGCCAGTGTAGGATTTACAGAACAGGAACTAAAAGAGAAAGATATTGGATACAAGAAATCCAAATATCCTTACATTAATACTGGAATGGGTCAAGCAATTGAGGATAATGATGGATTCGTCAAGTTTCTAGTTGATAGTAAAAGTAGAAAAATTCTAGGTTGTCATATCATTGGAACCGATGCTTCCACTTTAATACATGAAGTTTTGGTAGCCATGCGATCTGGTAAAGGAACAATTGATAGCATTTCAAATACTGTGCATATTCATCCAGCTTTATCTGAAGTAGTTGCTAGAGCGGCAAGTATCATCTAGAAAGTTTTCTTTTTAATTGATATTTACTTATGGTTTTTTCTATAGTTTGACCTCTAGTTTCTATTCATTTTCAATTTCTTCTAAAAGAAAAAGAAGATTATGGCATCTCCTTGAAAGATGGACATTTGTTAGTTCTGGTGATTGATTTTTTATATATTTATATAACTAAAAAATTTGAAAATGAATAAATTAATATCATTATCTAAAAGTATAATTTTAACAAACAATATCTATGAAAAATATGGCAGGATTAGATTAACAAATTCATATTTAATATTCGTATTATAATTTGTAAATCAAGTATTGAATTGAATTAGTAAAGGAATGAGTCGATTGTAATAGAAATTAGTTTGATGAGAAACAAGAGGTCAATATTATTATTCATTATCCCCTTTTGTCACCTATTTTTATAAAATGAATAAATCAATACACCAATGTAGATTGTTCAAAGAAATATCTTTACGCATTACACTTGAAATAAATTTACAAATAATTTAGTATTGCTTGATGTTATGGAATAAGCAATTGTAAATAATATTAATATTTTTAGATATTAACTACAGTATTTATTGGAGTTTATCTTGTACTTTGGCTATCAATAGTTCTTTATTATTGTAATCAAACCCTATAAGATCTCCATTACCGAATGAATCTTTACTGCAGACTTTTACCAATTCCATAGATATCTATTTATAATATTATTGATAGCATTTTATTTATTTTCCCTTTACTTTATTTCATTTAATATAATATCTTTTCAATTGCAAAAGATCAGAGTAGCATTCAAAAAGATTCAATTGAATTGTCTTTCACTTGATTAATACTTTGATTGATTTAAAAAAGTTAAATAAAAATTTTCTCATAGTAATTAAAAAATAGTATATATAAGATATAATTTTTTTATTTGATGAATATTATACGATCCCTTTTCCTTTTCTATTATTTTTTAATTTCTGTTCAAGATATTCTTTCAACGCTACTGCATTGTTAAATTTTTCATTCTTTGAACCATATAGCAAGGTTATTGATCCTTTAGCTGCTTTATCTAGAACTTTATTAATAGATTCATTACTATTTTCTTCTAATTCTTTAAAATATCTAAATTTAAATTCATCCCACTTTTTTTCATCATGTGAAAACCATTTTCTTAATGAAGTACTTGGTGCAATATCTTTTAGCCATAAATCAATCTTTGCTTTGTCTTTGCTCAAACCTCGAGGCCAAAGTCTGTCTATCAATATCTTAAAACTATTCCTGTTATCTTTCACAGGATTATTGTATATCCTTTCAATTTCTATCATTGGTATTTATATCCCGTACTTAACTACATGGTAGATATAATTATAGATAAATAATTGTTGTATTTAAACGAAAATAATAAATAATTTCTGATTATTTTGAAGTACCGGAACCTTTTTTGAGATAAATTTATTGATTGAATTATAATAACAATTATAAATGCAAATTCTTTTTCTTATATATCTTCAATTATTTGATTACCTTTTCAAGATCATTTATCTTAAATAACTATGACTACCTATTTATATCAATTTCCAATACAATAATTAATTTATAAACTAATAATTTAATATATTTTCAATAAGCAAAGCAAGTAACAAATAATAATATTTTTTATTGTTGTATTTCATTTATCTCTGTATATGTTTTAGTCTGTAATGGCTTAACCAATAAGATATTTATTGATTCTCGAACCTTAGTTGCTTTTGGACTATTAAAATGTCTATCAAATAATTCTTCTTTACTAGTCCGTAAATGATCAATTAATAATTCGTTAGGGTTTTGGGGAGAGGAATAGATCATGGTAATATAATATAATAGTTATCTAATAATTATATAATAAAGTAAAGAATAGTGTTTAGAACTGTAATTTTCTCTCCTTCAAGACATAAGTATGTTACTTATAATAATATTACATTTTTGGGTATAGAGTAGTAGTAAAATAGTAAAAGGATTTTTAGAATCAAATTACACAAACCATGGAAGGTAGAAAAGATCAGATAACCTTCCTCCTCCTCCTCCTCATCTTGAATACTTGTTTCTGTCTTTGCCTCTGTGTGATTCGTAATGACGAATTGCTTTATTGGTATTGACAGAAAAATTAGAGATTTTTATAGGTAGTTATTTATAACATAAAAATGAAAATTGATTCATTTATAGAAGAATCAGATAATAATAACAATCCATATCGCTACATATGCTTAACATCCGAAATACCAGTCGGAAATTCTAAAAGTTTTTCCATTAAAACCGCTGAAGGAAAAGATATAGAAATAGCAGTTTTTAATATTGATGGAATATTTTATGCTATTTCTAATACATGTATTCACAAAGGAGGACCACTTAGTAAAGGATTTTTAGAGAAAGATATAATCACTTGTCCATGGCATGGATGGAAGTATTCAGTTAAAGATGGCAAATCGCCTCATCAAGGAGGCGATAGTGTTAATTCATACAATGTTAAAAAAATAGAAGACAAGATATATGTAAATTCTATTCCCTCAACAATTGGTAAAAAAATATTTCAACCACATAAAGCATATTCAGAACTTGAAAAGTCTGTTGACGAATTTCTAATGCATAAATCAGAAGATATGATACTTTCAGTAGCAGATGATAAAAAAATAAAAATTCTTGGAATATCTACTACAAACGCAAATGATAAGATAGCCCCACGTCAAAGTACTTCTGAAGATGCATTACAATTTACTTTAGATTATGCAAGAAAGGTTTTAGACACTGAAACTGTTATGATTAAACTTCGAGATTTAGAATTTAATCATTGCGAAGGATACTATTCAAAAAATGCCAATGCTTGTATTTTTCCTTGTTCCATTTCAGAGAGAGATAAGGAAGATCAAATGATACAAATTTATGAAAAAGTAATTCTGTGGGCAGATGTAGTATTAATTGCTACTCCCATAAGATGGGGAAGTGCTAGCTCATTATATTATAAAATGATTCAAAGGATGAACTGTGTTCAAAATCAATCTATTACACATAATAGATATCTTATTAGAGACAAGGTAGCATCTTTTATAATAACTGGAGGTCAAGATAATGTTCAACATGTTGCAGGAGAATTAATGTCTTTCTGGGCTCAATTGGGTTTTGTATTTGGTAAATTTCCCTTTGTAGGCTGGACAAGAGGATGGTATGCAGAAGATACAGAGAATAATTATAATGTAATGATGGCTAGTTTGAATAAGGATATAAATAATAATAATAATCAAACAGAAAAAGAAAAAGAAAAAGTAGATAAAAATTCTCAAATGTACAAAGATATAGTTAAAACAATTCATGGTGCAGTTGAATTGGCACTAATTATAAAAAGAAATAGATATGATCAAAATGTTTTACAATTCAAAAAATAAGTGAATGGATATTTTATCTGCTTATTTAATTATGAAAAAAATATTATAAGATACTATATATACGTTACCTAGTTAAAATATCATATGTTAAAATTTATGCCATATTCAACCACATGTTTTATAAATATATCTTGTTATTCTTTATATTGTAGAAATATTTGCTTAAGTAGGTGGCATAAAGAATCTAGTGAATTCATAATGTAAGTCAAATAAAATACGGATAATTAAACTAAATTTTAAAGAAATATTAAATCAATACATGATGATAAACTTATTTTTTTATACTCTGATTGAGTATTTCCGGTCGCGCCATTTTACAATGTTTTTTTTATTAGAGCAGATAATGGATGAAAGAAATGCAACAAGTATAAAAGGACAAGATAAAGGAAAACCTAGAATATACGAAAGGTTTTGTAATACTGTATACCTTAATTGTAAAACATTATTTATTACTATTAGAAGAATAGACATAATTGCTAGAAATAATATAATTACGCTTTTGGTTTCCATTTTTCCTTCTATGGTATTTATAATTGAGAGTGGTAACATAATTATAGGAAATAGGATTAAAACAAACATTGCAATAACCATCATAATTGCTTTTGTTTTGTCTTTTTTATATAGCGGAATCATAATTCTTCGTAGTCCATGCCATAAAGAGAAAGAATCTCTTGCCCATACTGCTTTAATATATTTTTCACCATGAACAACTCTGAGTCTAAATCCCTTTTCTTTAACTTTTCTTCCTAATTCTGCATCTTCTACAATTTCTTGTCGAACTGATTTATGTGTACCCACCATTTCATACGCTTTTCTTGTTATTATAAAAAAACTTCCAAAGAAATACCCTACTTTTGTTTTAGGATTGTTCGCTTTTAATGCAGAAAACCTAGCCACAGAAAATATCCAAAGTAATGGTAAAGTACTTTTTGTCCAAAAATCATATGCTAAAGTTTTAGGTATTGCAGTAAGAGTATCAAGTTTCTCTGACAATAAATAAGTTACTGCTAAAGAAACAACTGAAGGAGCATAAATAGTATCTGCATCAGTAAAGAGAAAAAGATCTCCTTTGGATTGAAGATAACCTTGATAACAAGCCCAATTCTTGCCAGTCCATCCTTCTGGCTTTGGTTGTGAATTAACATACGTTATTTTGTTATGAGTTATGCTGTACCTTTTAATTATTTGGCCCGTATTATCAGAAGAAGAATCATTAATAACAACTATTTCATAATTGTCATATTCTTGTTTTAACAAACTATCAAGACATTTTTCTATGTGTTTTTCTTCATTTCTTGCAGGAAGAATTATGCTTATCGTCGGAAAAGAAAAATTTTGCAAATTTGTAATAGGCAATAACTCAGGTACATTTCTTATTGATTTAACCGAATAAATTAATAAATATATCAAGGTAAAAAAGATGCTGCCTTGTATAATAAATAGCGTTATAAAAATTGTACTAGAATAGTAGTAGGCCATCAAGCGCTCTTATATTGAGAACTTGTATTAATTTTTACTAGATAAATAACAATAAAAAATAATATAATACTTTTTTTCTGATTTATAAAAATAATGAAAAAAGCATCCGGATGCTCCGTGCATTCGGTATATCATCGACAAAGGGCCTTAGTTTGATCATATATTGCCAATCAAATTAGTCAGTATCATAATAAATACAAATAATTATATGGTCATATTTTACTTTGAACTAGTTGTCAAATGGTCAGAACTTTCTTATAGTAACCGGCATTATAACAAATTAGGTGGTTTTGGTGCACTATTATTTAATCATAAATTTTGCTAAAATCAACAACTACATTCCTAGTAGATATAAGCAGTTTTTCGGGTTCTAGGTCAGGCCGCAATTTAATAAAAAAGTCTAATTAATTCGATATATCCCCAAAGAAATACAATAAATTACCATTTAATACAATATCAAAACCAATAATTCTCAATTATAGCAGATAATATCTTCTTTTAGTAATTATTTATAAAAGAATGTTCCATAAACTTTTAATGATTAAATTGCAGTATAATATAGCAGAATAATATTATATTATAAAGTATAATATTTACAAATATACAAGTTATTTCTAGAAAAGAATACCAAATGATATCTATAACAAAAAAACAAGTATCAATAACACTGGTAATAGTAGCACTTTCAGCAGTAATGATTGCCGGAACTATTGCATCTAGCGCAGACAATGCCTTTGCACACAGACACCATCACCACCACTTCTTCTTCTTCTCACATCATCACCATCATGGCAAACATTCTAGTATCCACCAAAGCATAGGCCAAGGATGTCACCAACATCAACATTCAACCGTTTTAACAGCCGGTGCAAATTCACCAATTTCTACTTCAGGTAATAATCTAGGAGTATGCGCAAACTTGAATGGCGGCGGTAATGCAGCAGCAAATAATCAATAAAACGGTTAATAACAACAATAATCAAAACACAAAAAAAAGTATTCTGAACAAATACTATATTTTTATTTTATTTTTTTATATTATATTAAATCAAGCCGATGTAATTATTGATAAGAATGTGAGGGTGGGTGGGGGTGGCAGTATCAATGATAATCCTCTCTATACTCAAACTTCTCAATGACAAAAATTAATATACAATACTTAACAGATTATTACCTAAATACAAATAGTATGAATAACATATTTTTTCTATAATTAGTATGTTAAATATTAGCGAAATATATGTAAGCTTATATGTTTCAGGATAAAAATAATTCTGAACAGAAGGAATATGTTATAGTTTTAAAAAGAAAAAATAACGATACCGATTATTCTTTTCATAATTGTTCAATTATTTTGAAAAAATTAATTAAAATGAGGGATAATGGTCACTTGATAGAAGAACCTCATTTTACTAATCAAGACAATATCAATATACTAGCATATGCTTATGGGGCTAAAGAACAAATTGATATGTTGTTAAAGGATATCAAGGAAATCGACGAAATAGAGAAAGCAGAAGCAAAGCCTTTATTTCCAATTTAATCATCAAGTAATTTTTCTATCCACATATTCTTTCTTTCTTTGCTTTAATCCTTATTCTTGCCTTCTCTCATAGTCTTTCATCTGATGCCGGATGTAGTTTTATAAAGTTAATAAGAGAATAAGTTTTAAGAATTTACATACTTGTTGATATCTGTATGTAATATTTATCGCTTTTAAATGGGAGTTATCAGAAAAAATTGAATAATTAATATTATGAATAATAGATACCAATCTAAAAGTTTATTTAAGTTTATTATAATATATGTCAAAAATTATAGAATTTGATAAAATTCAGGATACTAAAAAAACAGAAGAAAGGATATCCTATTTAGGATATATCCTTAACCAGTGTGTGAAAATGTATTGCCGCCTGTATTGGTGTTTGTACTGGTAGCTGCATTATTGCCTGAACCGGTAATTGGAGAGTTTGCACCAGTAGTTGAAATACTTGAACTTTGGTCTTGGGTAGAACTTTGGCTGATTGATTGACCGGAACCAGATGAGAAGCCAGAACCAGATGAGAAGCCAGAACCAAATAAGTCAGAGAAGGAAAATGCAAATGCATTAGTGACTGCACCAGATGAACCTATTAGCATTGCAGCTGCAAATACTGCTACAACTATAGATAAGGTTTTGGAGTTGATTGTTATTGTCTTCATTAGATGTGGAAGGATAAGTATTATATATAATAATTTAGTCTCCTTATTCTATTTTTAGATTATACATTAATGTTATATAATATACT
>JAICXY010000121.1 GCA_025934495.1 Candidatus Nitrosocosmicus sp. | reverse complement strand
GGTATTAGAACCGATAGCAAAGATGGTATTTTGATCTACCGTAGCGTTACTTGTATTGGATAATTTACCATGACCATAGAACTGAGTTCCATTAGGATCGACAAATCCTATAGCAATCGCAGCATTAGTTTTATTTTTATCTATGCGTTCATTTAGAAGTGCTTTTATCTGATCATTTATTTTAAACGATGATGTTAAATTATTATTTTTTTCTTTTTGTGTAGGGGGCAAGGAGGAAGAGGTCGATGCAGAATAAGAAGAATTAGTAGATGGAGTCAAGCCAAATGTAGAGCTTATTGTTTGGCTTGTTACAATTGTCACTAAAAATATAGTCAATGTAAATAATAATGGTATTCTTTTTAGAATGTATTTTAAAAACATATTTGGATATAATCTTTATTATAATTAAGGCTTTAAATGCCGACCGACTTAATTTTCCTCTGTTCTATATCCATTTCAATTTCTCAAATTATTTATCGATCAAAGATATGTATAGATTTAATATTGAGATAAGTTCCTTGCTTTGCCTTGCCTTTCAAAAGCCGTATCTCCGAATCTTCTTCAGTAATTGCCCATTGTTCCTTCTGTAACAGTTATTCTTTTGGAGGATTATTAGTATAACCGTAAACTAGTGTTAGTCTGCGGCTAGTATCTATACCATGCAGTGAACATATATTTGACAGAAGACCGAAAACCCTATCTACAGATATTAAACAAAGGATATCGGCAATGGGATACCTGTTTGCTAAAGATGGTATGGCTATGGTTGAAGACCATTCTATAACAACAGTAATGGACAGTACTCTGGTAAAATCAAAAGGTTGTATGGGACACAAATCATCCATGAAGACGGGTTAGTACCTACTTCTGCTATTGGTCTAGGTGCAAGATGGTGGGGATACAGCCATACCAAGGGATGGGTTTTTGGATATAAACTACATCTAACATGTACAACAGCAACAGGAGAGCCTGCAGTATCTCTAACAGCAGATGTAACTACTGCGAATGTACAAGATAATGGGATATATTCATTTAACATTCTCTTTTTCAGCATTCTTTACCATATGTATTGTACACAATAGCTGAATCTGGATATGGCGATAAGAAATTCTAAGTATAGCAAAAGATATTGGGAATAGATCTGGTTTCTGTACTGTTGAACGATATGAAAATACTTCCAAAAAGAGGATTGATCTTGTATATTTTTATGAATCTGAGATAGGGCAATCTAACTATGTTTGTAGAAGGATACCCACCAAACCATCGATAGAGGCATAAAATCAGTCTTTAGAATAGGCCAATTACAGAATATGAATCTAGTTTAATATAAGTAAATATATACTTAACTTGGTGACATGTACTACTAGGATAAAGATAATGAATCTATAATTATGACCATGTCTCAAATAATTAGATCTTTACTTCATATACAATATTAAATGGCGTTTCCGTTGCACGCCTAAATTTTGTAAAGCCTGCCGTTTCTACAACGTCTCTTGTTTTTTTCTCGCCTGCCTGAGCGCCAAGTGCGATGCCTTCATCGGCCAAGGAATTGGGTACACATATTATAGATGAAGCAGCATAATAGATTTTGCCGATAAGATTAAGATTGTCTTCAATGCGATCATTAGCCATAGGTTCTATGATCATGCATACACCATTGTTTTTCATAGACTGTTTTGCAAACTTTAATGCCCCCACAGGGTCGGCCATATCATGAAGGCAATCAAAAAATGCAACCAGATCAAAATCATTACCTATAGAATCATTGGCTGATACAACATCAAATTCAACTCTATCCGAAATGCCCTCTTTCTTTGCTAGCTTTTTTGCTGCTTCGATAGATACTTCATGATTATCAAAGCCATAGAATTTTGAATTTGGATACTCCTTTGCCATTATTATAGTTGAAACTCCATAACCGCACCCAATATCCGCAACCTTGGCACCTTGTTTTAGTTTTTCTTGAATACCATCAAGCGATGGAATCCAAGACGGAATGAGATTGCTCATATAGTTTGGTTTGAAAAACTTTGCTGTTCCTTCAAAAAGATCATGATGATGATCACCCCATCGAAGTCCCTTTCCACTTTTAAATATGTCTACAAATTTATCTTCGTCCTTAAATACTGAACGAAGTATTTGATAAGAACCCAACATGAAGGTTGGACTATCCTCATTTGCAAGCACCATTGCATTTTCTGCAGGAAGAAAGAAACTTTTCTCTTTAGGATTATAGGTAATGTATCCTGCAGCCGCTTGGCTTGCAAGCCATTCTCGAATATATCGCTCGGCTGTATTCGTTTTGGAAGCTAACTCTTCGGAGGTAACAGGTCCTGATTTAGCCATCGCTTTGTATAAACCAAGTCTGTCTCCAAGTATAATCATCATCGCTCCAAGACTACTTGCCATATCTCCAACGGCTTTCATAATAAATTCTTCAAGCTTTGATTGATCTATTTTATTTGAAGATGGTGAAGATAAAGAGGATGACGGAGAGGATTGAGAGGGATTGGAGTTTGAACTCATACATTGCTTAAAATAAAAACAAATATTTAACTTTTAGAAAACTTTAGTGACTGATTGGCCTTCGTATAACAGATCACTGATAAGATGTAGTAAAATCCTTTATACCTATGCTTTTCTTGATAAATGGAATGATATGGTGCTAGCAAAAATGAATGAGAATAAGAAAGGAAAAAAATTCATTTATCAAGATTCGTTTATTCTTGTTATTGGTTACGTACGAGTATACTTTCAATAATAGATCTCTTTCATAATTAGAATAAACAGCTATATTATTACCGATTCTTCAATTTCTTGTCCTTTTATTGATCTCGTATGATAGTTATCTAAAAAATCATTATTGCTTTTCAAATCGTTTACCGAAATTATAGTAGAGGAATTTGATGATATTTATGATAAATAAATAACAAACAAATACAAAAACATGATATCAAGCGGTTATCTAAAAGTAAAGATGGAGAGAACGAAACTTTGGTGCTATGGGAAGACATTTTCAAGATAGATATCAAAAACAGATTTTAATGATTTTGGTGTACTATCGTCTTTATATGACATACACATTCGCTGTTGGCTTTCTCTTTGATCTGGCTCAGAAGAGCAACATTTGTAGAGATATACAAAAGATTGAATATTGAATATGATAAGGCAATGTGTACCAATTTCACAGGAAACATATAAAATAACCAAAAGGCTAAAAACTTCAGCAGAGGAAATCGAACAATATTTTCCTGGCTTTTTGCTTTCATTGATTCCATAGAACAGCAGATTCCAAGACCCATAGATAAAGAAAGAAGGAAAATGTACTATTCAGGTAAAAAGAAAGACATACTACAGTAAAGAATCAGCTTATGGTTAACAATCATCATGTTATCTCATTCATGCTTTGTTGCATAACTATGAAATTCTTTTTTTGTTGAATGAAATTCACAATAACAAAACGAATTATAGGTATCCGATTCCTTAAACTCGGATTAGACGATTCATGCTATTACGAAAAATTGAGTTATGCAACAAAGCATATCATTCACAAAATATGCTATAAGGCAAGAAGAAAAGAAGAGAACATGACTATATATTTGATATATAAAAAGAAACATCTTGTTACTCCAAAGGAAGAGGTTATAAATGTATATGATCTGGGATATCTTGGTGTAGAAACTGATTTTCCAGAACACTATCGTCCAATCCGAATAGAAAGAAGAGGAATATAGATCTGCATAAGAAGAAAAATAGTATAACAAAATTCATTCTAAAAAAAAGTGATGGATCCCACTATCTGCAAATTAAAAAAGTATAGGATAATGAGCGATATCTTTAGAAACAAACTAAGAAAGTACAATAGAGTATCAGATAGTATCAGGGCTGGCAAACTACAGATAATGAACATTATCATTATTAAAATACAATAACCATTGGGATAGTAATAGATTTTTCTAATTATACAAGAGATCGTTATTTAATTATAACAAAACTTTTTGGATAAAATATTATTGTGATATTTTTCTAGATCTATCCCTTGTCCTTTTATAATATATGCGCAGGACTTGTATTCCCAAATCTAATATAAGATATTTTAAATAGATTTTCTTGTTGATAAATTCAATGAGCTCAAAAATTAGAGTAATAGTAACTCTAGAAGTTACGGAAGGAAAAAAACAGGATGTATTAAACATTCTTAAACCTATGTCTGAGCAAGCAAAAAAAAGGGAAGGTGTGCTTTCTCATGATATCTACTCCTCTGCTCAAAATCCAAACGAATTGATAATTGATCATCTTTGGTCTAGTAAAGAACTCTTTAACAAACACTTTAATAGCCCAGAAGCTGCCAAAGTGCGAGAAACCATAAACAAATTATTAGCAAAACCATTACAACCTAAAATTTATGATGAGATAACATAACTGAGATATGGTCATAATTTAAATTATCTCTTGATACATTTTATAATATCTTAAAGCTAACCCTTGAGATATTGTTTTGATATTTCCTCTCATAGATTATTTGTTAATAGATCAAAGGATTCCATTAATCATACAAAGTCTAAGTTAATAGAGTGTGTATGTATAGGGCAATCAGCAAATTGTGTATATGCTGTTTTTGACGAGCATGAAGAAATACGGACTTTATATAAACAATACAATGAAGATTGAAATACTTAAGAAAGAAAACATTTCTGAAGCCATTAGAATTGCAAAAAAAATAATCGAATTGAGGTTATATTCAAATTTTAATTAACAAACGATTAATGATATTATAATTTGAGGAATGAGCCGGATTGGTTGATTGATGCGGTGAATGGTATAAAGAGTCTTCCATCGGTTTAGCAGATGGTATACCTTTGTTATTGAATTTATTGTTGTAGAGTTAGTCGAGTTAGTTGGATGGGTTAATGATTCACCAGACGTATTTACATGAATTTGAGCAGAAGCACTTTATATTTTAGAAGCTGATCCTATATAAGATGTTTATACTGTTGTCATTACAAACATCATTTTACTTGATTTTGCAATCATGTTTAGCAATTAAAATGATATTATTAAGATTTTCCAAAATAGTTTCTATAGTTCTAGGATATTGTCATAGACTATTACCTCAATATAGGATCCGTTTAAATAATTCTTATTGTTATCTATTATAATTGAAGACAAATACAATACATTTCAACAACGAGCATTTAAGACAAGTTTTGGTAGTAGAACCTACACAAAATTTCTACAAGTCTATCGAAAAACAACAACAACAACAACAAAAATATTTTCTTATATGTGGGAGTTGTTTTTGGATGGCGTCGACTTTGATCTATTCTTCATCAAACAATAACTTGCCGATGGCTTTTGAAGAATGTCCTGTTTGTGACAATGAAATAGATAGATTTTCTATTCCTTCTGACCTAAATAACATATCTAAAAGAAGTTGATACTTTTATCTGGAAATAGTAATTTATAAGAATCTTTTAGATTGAAAATATCTGCAATAGAGTGTGTTCTATTATTCTGTATAAATGGAAATTCTGTTTATTAGCTTATATGAAATACCTTATTTAATACATAATTATTAATATCGAATGCAGTTTCCATAAAATTAATGCAAGTTAAAATATATAGAAATTTGATTCTTACTGCACTTTTGACAATTATTATAACTGTAGCAGCTTTTAATCAAATGTTTCTCAAAACATCATCACCTGCGATGGCAGAAGTTCCTGCACAACAACAACAGGAACAGTTGAAAATCTCAAATAACATTGACAACTCTACTGCTACTACTACAGCTACAACAAATAATCCAATAAATATCCGTCCTAATATTCAAACCGATTTTAATCCTACTGTAACATATCCAAAAATATCCAAAACCGCATTTGTCGATCCTTTGGCGGTAATAATCGGCGACTGTGAGATAGGAAAACTTGTCATGGTAGCACCCTTTGCCGTTTGCAGAGGTGATGAGGGAACACCTATTCACATTGGAGACTACTCAAACCTTCAGGATGGAGTAATTTTGCATTCACTTGAAACAACATCTAATAATAAGAATATTGATGACCGAAGGTATTCAGCGCAGGGATCTCTTTTGAAGGCCAATGATACTGCATTTAATACTGGTTTTGCTATATATGTTGGTGAGAGGGTCAGTCTAGCACACGGCGTACAGATCCATGGACCTGCATATGTTGGAAATGATACATTCGTGGGCATGAAGAGCCTTATCTTTAATGCAAAAATTGGTAATAGAGTTGCAATAGGTGTATCAAGTACAATAACAAATGGTGTTAGAATTGCTGATGATAAATTTGTGCCACCAGGAAGCGTTATAGATACGCAAACACAAGCAGATGCATTACCAAAAAGAATCGGAAGTCCGTATGAAACGATAAATAATGGTGTACTCCATGTGAACCAAGAACTTGCAAAAGGATACAACAACCAAACTATTCATAGACTAGCGACAGAGATAGAAGATCAATTAGAACAAGATGAGATGCTTCAAACAGGAAGTCCCACTGGAAGTCCTAATACAACATATAGTAAATAGTATATTTAGTGCGAACTAAATAACAACCATTTATTTTCTTTTTATGTTTTACATTTGTAGTATAAATTAATCATGTGTTCAACTACTGTATATACATATTTCTCTTTCTATCAATAATGCATTGGAAATTCTATGAATTTTTTAAAAATTGTGCATTTCGTTAATTTGTATTTTGCAACATGATAAAAATGAGCAATAACTAAATGAAATTTTAAAATCGTGTTATAATTGTTATCTTGTGTCCGTATAGAATTTCTAAACGATTTCCATCGAACCAGATATTCTTTATAGTAACAACTTGAAATGCAACACACCGATATATTAGATCTCTTGTATAATTAGAAACTGTTATGCTGGTTCTGTTCTAGTGATGCTGGTTAATTATTCTGTAGTTTACAAGCCCTGATACTACGCCTGATATCTTGTTATATCTTAATTTATTTCTAAATACTTCACTTTGTATCCTGTACTTTTTCAATCTCCAGATAGTATGCTCTACTATTATCATTCTTTTGGCATGATTCTTGTTATACTCTTTTTCCTCCGCAGGTAACTCTTGTTGATTTCTCTTCTTTCTATAATGTAGTGCAGATAGTTGTTCTGGAATGTCCTTTTCTACTCCTAAATATCCAAGGTCAAATACATTAACAATTTGTTTTGGAGTAGTAGGATGATTTTCTTTATAAATGTCGTAGTCATGCTTTCTTCCTTTATTATAACCTATTTTATGAATTATAAACCCGCTATTGTTGACCATGATTTGATTCTTGATTTTTTGAATTATTGTCACCCCTTTATTGTCACCTTCAATCTGAATCCCTGCCTTTTCTGCTGGAGTTTTATTCTCCTGTAATCCTTGATGTTCACGTCTGTAATTATGATAAATTTGGATGCCCTTGAGTATAGATGCATCAACTTTCAAACTACGCATCGTCTTCTCACTATCTACTATTTCGCAATTCATTCGCTCCATTTTGTTGTTATTGTTGTGGTCGCCTTGAAGCCTAATGTTTCTTATCATTTGTCATTGGATTCGATTTATTGCTTACAAATTAATATTCGTCTTTGTATTTTGGTTGTCTTTGTACTATTAGTATGGGTATCTTTACTGCTGATGCAACTTTTCTAGTAGGCTTCCTATCCCTTCTATCATTGAAGCTATCTTACGACTTCCAATTATGATTAGATCAAAGTGCATGAGTTTGGATGCTTCAATAATTTCATCAGCCGGGTCCCTGCTTCCAATTTTATATGTAATTTGCTTTGTGATATCTGCATTTTTACATGCTGTGGTAATTTCTTTAATTATATTTTGTAATTGTTCTTCTAATACTGCCTCTGGATGACTTTCTGTTTTGTCTATTTGTTCTTTGATTTTTTCTACTTTTATGGATTCTGCAATTAGGTTTGCCTTTATAGTTAATGGTAATGCTTTAGCTAATCTACCATTGTCCTCAATTACATTAATAATAACTATCTCCGAGCTAGCGATCTTAAATATATGATGCATATTCAAGTGCTCTCTTGGATATTTCGGTTCCGTCCTATGCAACTAGTATACTTTGAAAACTTGGAATCCCTTTGGAGATGCGGTGATGATGAGGTATGGGAGATCCAATATCTTGTTTATTGACAATGTCATTTTCGTTGCTCTCTTGACCCACGTTTATTTTAAACAACAAAAGGATAACTTTATACTTTCGTAAAATTAAGATTGTATAGTAGATAGTTATTTCGTTATATCTTTGTTATGCACAAAGATATTTTAATTTTGAAGTTATGTTTCTCGGTAGGCAATCGATCAAGTCTTCCGTGGCATTATATCTAACAAGCATTATCTGATCTACCAATGATGACATAAAGGTAGTATGATACGCAGTGTATTACTATGTAATGTTATATCTAGTGATTAAATGTGAATGTGGTAATAAAAAAGTTGTAGATCAGAGGGGAAAACTATTAGAACAAATCATACATCAAAAATGGTGTCCCATTTGTAGAAGAAGAGGATATTTGGAGAACTTTATATAGCGATGAGGTCAGATGGGATGGTTAAATTTTATATTTTATAAAGTTTTTACTAAGGTTTATTTTGTAAATTCTCTTGAACTTGAGTAATAGCAAAAGCATGATTATTATCTAACATTTCTATTTCTGTACCAATTACAAACGTGACTGCTAGTCCTATTCCAAAAGTAACTAGCCTTGGATGTGCTGTAACTATATTTATGATTTTGTATTTGAATGACTTAGGTCAGCCCATTGCCACGCTTCTACAAGTTATATCTTTACATGAAAAGACATTTTCCTTGTTGGAATAAGATTAAATATGATCTTTTGATTGTTATCTCAATTTTCTTTGGAACTATAGTTAAAGTTTTTGTTTTAGATTCGTTTCTTGAAGTTTTGTTTATCTTTTAACAAATAAAATGTAATTTATTATAGTAAGTTATTTTAAAATTCTTTAATAGATTTTTGATATGAGCTCCAAATATCTTTATCACGAGATTGATAAATAGAATCCACCTGTATATATACGGGTAACAATTCTCAGTAACTATATATATAAAATTTTAAAAAAACATACTCATGCTTTCAAATTATTTCATGAAAAAATTACCAATTTTATTTGCATTAGTGGTATTTTTAATAACAACTGTAACAAATCCGACAATAGCCTCAGCTTTAGCATCGTCCTCTACAACTGATTCATCTAATAATTCTGCATCATCCTCCTTAATCTCCTCACAAAAAGAAAAAGACACTTTGACATCTGCATTTAAAATAACAAACGAGATAAAAGCGCTCATAAATGAACATGTTGATAAAAATAAAACTAATGCTGCGATTGCTATAGGATTTGTCGATCCTAATGGAACTCAGTTCTATGGTCATGGTAAATTATCCAATACAAGTAACGCTACGGTAGATCAAAATACCATCTTTGCTATCGGTTCTAATACC
>JAICXY010000079.1 GCA_025934495.1 Candidatus Nitrosocosmicus sp. | reverse complement strand
ATTCATGTAGAAGATGTATTTCATCATTCAATAATAACTAAAGGAGAATATGTTGAACCAGTACATCTTCAAGTAGTATGCCAAAGATTATGGAACAAAGTAGTATCTCAGAGATTAACACAAATAACAGGTGATCAGCTAGAGGATGTTGATGCTGCACTAAAAGAGTTCTATGAAGAAGCTGTACATGATACAGCTAAACAAACAAAGATAAAAGAAGAAATAATCAGAAATTGGTGTGAAAATAAACTTATCACAACAACTGGAACTCGTAGCATAATCCATCAGGAATCTAATACAACAGGTGGATTAATTAATAAAGCAGTATCTCTATTAGAAAAAAAGTATCTAGTAAGAGCAGAAAGTCGCTTTGGTGCTACATGGATTGAATTAACACATGATAGGTTGATTGAGCCAATTAAAGAATCCAATAAAATATGGCACAAGCAACAAAGAAAATCAAAAAGATTATCTCAGCTAAAAGTTATGGTTCCTATTATAGTAATTGCTATAGTTGGAATTTCAATATTTGCATATAATACATATGAACAATCAGTATTACAACAACAGAAACTAATATCACAACAACAGAAATTAGTATCTGCATTGGTTGATGCGAGTGTATCTCTTATCAATAAAGGAAACTATACTGGCGCAAATAAGATTTTAGATAAAGCTTTATCTATATATCCTAAAAACGTTGACACACTAAAAAACAAAGGTGTAGCTCTTGAAAGCTTAGGTAATCATACAGGAGCTATACAGTATTATGACAAAGTTTTAGCTATAGATCCGAAAAACGTTGTTGCACTATATCACTTAGGTGCAGCTCTTGACAGCTTAGGTAATCATACAGGAGCTATACAGTATTATGACAAAGTTTTAGCTATAGATCCGAAAAATGATATTAAAGCATTAAATGGCAAAGGTGGAGCTCTTGACAGCTTAGGTAATCATACAGGAGCTATACAGTATTATGACAAAGTTTTAGCTATAGATCCGAAATATGAGCTTGCACTGTATAACAAAGGCTTTGCTCTTGCCGAGCTAGGAAATTACAACGAAGGTCTTGTATTTATTAACAAGGCTTTAGCTATAGATCCAAAAGATGCGGATGCATTGGATTCCAAAGGCTTTGCTCTTGATGGTTTAGGAAGACATAAGGAAGCTATAGCTCTCTATGACAAAGCTATATTCCTAGATCCAAAAGATGCGGATGCATTGGTTCACAAAGGTAAAACTCTTGATGGTTTAGGAAGACATAAGGAAGCTATAGCTCTCTATGACAAAGCTTTAGCTATAGATCCGAAAAATATTGATGCACTAAATGCTAAAAAACAAGCTCTTGCTGTTTTAAACAACCAGACAACAACATCTCGGCCACCATCCCCATTTAATTAAAACAACTGCTTTGTTGCATGATTATTTTAATCGCTATTTGTTAACGTTTTGTCGATAGAATTATGAGGTAAACAGAGAAAATTAGTCTATTCTGTCCCTAAATGGAGTATATCTTTAACTGTTTTTTGAATCATGCAAGAAAGCAAAAACAACAACACAGTAACTCTCTAAGGCATTATAGGCAGATTTTACTTTAATGCTATACCAGGTGCAATCATTGTTTTATCTCTTGGTTGATTTAAAAGGTTCTAAAGTAATTGTTTTGCTAATTCTAAAGCGCTTCAATTTGTTCACCATTATTTTGATATTGTGCGGTGGCTATTATATTATTATTACAAATGCTACTAGGACCATTCGCGTCATCAAAAAAGATATTAGATCTCTTGCATAATTAGGACCATTAGGAAAATTTCTAATGATGGAATATATCTTGATCGCAATCAGCAAATTAAAATGTAAATCTTGTAATTTCATCGATAGTCTCAAATTTTGATATGTGCCTAATTATGCAAAAGATCTATTGTATGACAAGATGATATCTATTTAGACAAAACAGATTATTAAAGAGATTTTAATAATCGTGCAAGAAAGCAAAATTTTTATTCCTTTTTAACTTTAAAAATAAAGATTTTTGATAACAGAAGAGATTATATTTAAAGGTCATACAAATGTACAATCTTTACATTCAAAAACAATAGAAATAACCAAAGATAAAGATTTGACATTAAATGGAGATTGTATAATAGGAGTAAATGCCAATAAATCATGTAGGGACCTCTCAACCGAAATTAAAGAAAAAATAAAAAAAAACAATTCTTTAATTGAAATAGAAATAATAGTAGAACCTTACAGTTTTGTAATAAAAGGTAACGGCAATGATAATCTTTTACTTTCAAATCATGAGGACATTGTATTACGAAAAAGCAAATTCATTTGTGATAGGACGCTATCTATAAATTGCGATTTTAGTTCATTAGATATTCCAAGAAATATCATAGACATATTAAAAAATCCATCCAATATAGGAATTATGCAAATTCGAGTAGAATAGATAATAAAAGAAAACATCAACTTTTAATCCAATATACAACATATTCTGATTCAAATGTTAAAACAATTGCATATTATAGAATGATTTTAACTATATGATATTAATCAATAGGAGTTCCGTTTACTTTCAGAGAAAAAAAATGCTATTAAAAAATTAAAATATCACGATAATGCCAAGTTTATACTGATACAAAGAATTATCTATTAAAATTTATTCTTTTTTAAAATCCATATTTGTTATTCTCTCGTATGCTTGAATATACCTATCAGATATCTTATCAATAATATCGGATGGTAAAGATGGAGGATCTGGATTTTTACCTTGTTTTATATATTCATCAACGGTGTTCTTGAAGCCTATTTTATCCAACCAATCTCTCAATATTTGTTTATCAAAGCTATCCTGTAATTTTCCAGACTGATATGT
Source organism: Candidatus Nitrosocosmicus sp. (assembly GCA_025934495.1). Taxonomy (GTDB): domain Archaea; phylum Thermoproteota; class Nitrososphaeria; order Nitrososphaerales; family Nitrososphaeraceae; genus Nitrosocosmicus. Next base: position 12,532 of record JAICXY010000079.1, on the reverse strand, counting down.
ATCGATGTCCCACAATCGACATTCATCAGGACCAAGAGAATCTGCTAATACAATTTCTCCAGTTATAGGATCTTTTCCAAATTCAAATTTTACATCAGCTAGTATAAAATTAGATAAATTTGTGATTTTGTTCATTTTATTGTACAAATCAAAAGAAAGAAATTTTAAATTGTTAAATTCATCCTCATCTAGCAGATTTTTAATCAAGGCTTGTTCTTTAGTTATTGGAAGATCGTGTTCATCTGACTTGGTCGATGGATCAAAGATTAATAATGGAAGTTTGGATGCAACTTCAAATTTATTATTATTAAAATAAGAATGCAATTCTTCAGGTATTTGAATATAATTACCTGCTTTATAACGAGATAATAAACTTCCATACATATACCCTCTTACAATGCATTCAACTGGGAATATCGATAATTTTCTAACCAAGATTTTGTCCACATCTATTTTTTTTATAAAATGATTGGGAACATTCAAAGTGGAAAACCAAAATAAAGCAAAATCACATAATATTTTACCTTTATATGGTATGGTATCCTTCATTATTATATCAAAAGCAGAAACCCTATTGGTAAAATGAAAAATCAAAGTTTCATTATCTGCTTCATAGATATCTTTTACTTTTCCCTTTTTAATTAACCTCAATATTTTAATTTTTTATTCCTAAATAATTATAAATTTAGCTAATTTTTTATTTTAAAAAGAATACTATGCTTTTTTAAATGATTTTCCTTCCAAATAAATTTAGCTAACATCTACTACAAACATATTGGATGAATTGGCCCACCTACAACCAATCCCTAGTCAGAATAAGTGATGAAATATTGTTAGGCTTTGACGTTATAAACCGCAGGATACCGATCTAAAAGATATTAATAAAAATAAAGTAAATTTAATAATCATTTAATTATCCCAATACCTCTTTTCTTCTTCTACTTGGATACGCCAAGGTATACTTTCATCGTCCATACAGACAAACCAATGAAGGAGTTTCACACAAAGGCATGCTAGAATAAGAGTATCTTTTAATCCAGATTATAGTACAATAAGTAGAAGAATAAATCGTTTGGATGTCAAGATAAAAGATAATAAATATACAGAATTTGAAAACCAATACATTGTCATTGCAAAAGATACTAATGGAATTAAGGTTACAGATCATGGCCAATAGATGGGTAAGAGATAAATGGAATGTAACAAATAATATTAAAAATATTTAAAAATACACATATACCAGTAGATGCAAAAGCAAGAAAATCCTTTCGTCGATGAAAGGTACCGATGATGAGCATGCCCATGATGATAGCAAGGTGTTACCAGCATTGTTGAAGAAAATAGTGTAAATCCGATATTATAATATCAATAGGCAAGCTATTCGACGATGATGGCGCCTACGAAGGTAATGAAATTTTAGATCTTTGTCCTCAGACAATGGAATCCAACCTTGCGTAAATAAGGAATAACGCTAGGGAGGGGATGGATGAAAAAAGAGAGCAGTCTTAGAAATCTATTAGTTATATCATAAAAATTGCTTACAAAATGGAAGGATAGCATTAATCTATAGAAATACATGGATTGTAGAAACAGTATTCTCATCAATTAAGTAAATATTTGGAGAATATGTTTATTCTATTAGACTAAAGAATAAGATAAAGAAATGATGTTGAAAGCACTTTTATATACAATGATATCTATTTAGGCAAAACAGATAGTAAATCAAAGATTATAGGAATCATGCACAAATCAGATCTAGAATACAATTCTTTATTAAAAAAAGGATAACAAGTAAAAGAATTAATATTGTAAAAACTACAAATAAATACACTGATATAACTTCTTCTTCAGAAACCTAATCAAGGTTAGAGTTTTTTGTACTTTTTTTATTCATATAAAATATAAATATGTAGATTAAATCTGAAAATTTGTAAATTAAACATCATAATCTTTATTTTAATTTATATTACCCTATAACGATAGGGTTTATAATATTTGCATTGTGATCCCTGTTGGATATCAGGCGTACTGTGTTCCCGGTTACAAATGATATTTGTATAGGACTGCTGTCACAATGCAAATACCCATTAGGTTTAAAGTATCACAATGCAATATTATTATCTTTTAATACATAAGAAATGTATGTTCTATTTCCAAATGTTTCGCAAGTAATTGTACAATCAATTATTAATCAGGTATCATTACAAAATTAAACGGAATCTATATAAGATATATAAATGTCAATCTTCAAAGAAGATAAGAATAAAGTAATACTATAAAATCCCAGACTTTCAATATACTAAATTCCATAATTATAGACTTTTAAAATTTACTAAAAAGCATATTTGCATAAACACAATAACTAGATGGAAAAAAATTTAAATTGCATAATATGAATTTCCATATATTAATTAATAAGAAAATCAATATCAACAAGTTATATGATACCCTGATAGTTTTAGACTCTGATGAGGGAATAAGAATAGAAAACTATACAGATGGAAAAAAAATATTCATTAATCGAAATTTACTCGGTACATACAATATTTTGGTTAGAAAAAATAAAAAACCATGCCTCAAATGCAAAGATATAGTTGAAAATGAGAAAACAGAAGAGTTTTTTAACTATGATGAAATCGACGATGTTTTAAACTTTATTAAAAAAAATACAGATAACTTTGATATTTGGGAATACTGATTTTGACCAAGTTATCATTTTCCATGACATTAATAATAACAATAATAAAATAAATTCCCAAGGAGTTTAATAAAATTTATCCAGGCAAATTATCAAGTCAAAAATAGAAAGGAAAGTAGTAATGTCTGCTATTTAAAAAAAAGTAAATTACAGAACAAAGTAAAGGTAAGGATAAGGGGGGCATGGTGATCAAATTGATTTATTCCATTTATAATAAACTGTACCTGCCTTGCAATTTACAAAAAGATTCGATGGAGTAAAAGTAGACTCGACTTCCATTTCGGAGAGAAATTGATCTATTATACTTTCATCATCAATTGATTTGGAAAAAGTATTTATAATTTCTTCTTTAGAAAATTCCTTATCATAATTTTTTTTGAAATAATCAAACAAATCTGATTTATTAATCATGTCAATATTTGCAATTATATTTTAAAGGAATTTAAATATTTAAAGGAAACAATGGAAAGAAAGGAAAAGATTTTATAAAAAAATATACTCATATGTAAATGACTTATTGAAATATATAATAGAGATTTTTCTTATTTGTTTTATATTTTTTATTTTAATCACTGGTAAAAATTTTTCACATATTGAAGGTAAGACAGATTACAAATATCAAAATATTTCAATAAAAAAAAATATTTATAATAATTATTTATTACCAATAAATGATACTTTTTCTATCAGTGGATCATTAATTTCAACTATACCCCGTAATAGCTCATTAGTAGCAGCAGGAGCAGCAGATCAATCAAATGATAATTCGACACAGCCAATAAACACTTTAAATACCAAAATTAACTCTCAAAAAACCATACAACAATACCTTGCTGCTAATACATCCAACAACATCTCATCTTCGCAGTCAATTAATCAACAACTTCAAAAACATACCTTGCTTTCAAATACTAAATCAAGTATATCCAATACAACAGAAACATTATCAAATTCCTCTAATAATATTTCAGATAATTTGGTGTCATTATTGTCTGGAATAATAATAGAATCCATACACAATGGTAATCCAACGATAAACAATGCTAATAATACTTTAACCTCAAAATCAAAAAACAATAATGATATAATATTAGCATCAGGAAAGTGGAACTTGGACGTTCAGAATGGAAACATAACTAATTTCTCTTCTAAATTTTTAATGATTGAATCCAATGGTACTGGCTTTCACTGGTACTACATGAAAAACTTTAGCACAAAAGAAAAGGTTTTTCTTGGCGATGGCGATAGTGCAGCAGTAAATGGGAAATTGGATTTTTTTACTGGAAATCATAATAGCACTAAAAAAACAGCAAATGTTCTATTAACTATTAATAATTTAGAATTAATCCAAATAATACCGCTAGATAAAGTAGTTGACAGCTATTTTCACGGTTATCCGCTATATGGAACAATTGATTCAATTAAAATAAAAAATTAGCTAGCTAGTTTTTGAATTTCCTTCTTTTTATTTGTTTTAAAATTGGTAATGTAATAGCACCTTCGGCTGCAGACTGAACTAGAGTTGCATATTTTGATAATGCTCCGGTTTGGTATCGAATCTCTATAGTTTTTAATTTTTTAAGTCTTTTTGAAAATTCTTTATCTGATATTTTAAGATCGACAACCCCTTTCATCAAATCAATTTTAATCTTATCACCATTTTTTACTATCGATATGGGTCCGCCAACCATAGCTTCGGGAGAAACATGACCTATCATAAAGCCTCTTGTTGCTCCTGAGAACCTGCCATCAGTTAACATAGCAACCTTTTCACCCAAGCCTTGGCCAACTAAAGCAGCTGTAGTAGCCAACATCTCCCTCATTCCAGGGCCCCCTTTTGGGCCTTCATATCTGATTATTACAACATCACCTTCGATGATCTCCCTATTTGAAATAGCTTCAAATGCGGACTCTTCAGAATTAAAAACCTTGGCAGTTCCAACAAATCTTTCAGAGTGCAGCCCTGCAATCTTGATCACAGCACCTTCGGGGGCAAGATTGCCAAATAATATCTTTAAAGTTCCTTCGTCATGAATAGGATTGTCTACGGATTTTAGAATATTTTTAAATTCGTTTGCATTATTTTTAAAATAAGCTTCGGATTTTGCAAAATTATAAGTTGAAAGATTCTCCTTTAATGTCTTTCCAGTAACTGTTAATACATCCCCATTAATTATTCCCTTATCAAAAAGGGATTTTAGTATTACAGGGATACCCCCAATGTTATCAAGATCAAGCATAACATAATTACCACCAGGCCTCATATTGGCAATATGGGGTGTTTTCTTTCGGATTATTTCAAAATCCTTTATATCCAATTTTATATTTGCCTCGCGGGACAATGCTAATAAATGCAAAATAGCATTTGTTGAACCACCTATAGCGTTGGCCATAATGATCGCATTTTCAAATGATTCGTATTTCATAATATCACGCGGTTTTAAATCATTTTTGATAAGATAATCTATAGATTTACCCGTTTCATAACAGATATTATTTCTTATTTCACTTTCTGCAATAGGAGTTGCGCTACCTGGCAATGACATTCCTATTGCTTCGCTAATTGATGCCATGGTATTAGCAGTATACATTCCAGCACATGAACCTGCGGAAGGACATGCAACATTTTCTAAACTAGTTAGCTGCTCAAGGCTCATATTTCCAGTATCAAAGGTTCCTACAGCTTCATATACATCTTGAACTGAAACAGGTTTACCGTTCCAATTGCCTGGAAGTATAGTACCACCATATACAAAAATAGACGGAATGTTAAGTCTAGCCATGGCCATCAATGTGCCAGGCAGACTTTTATCACATCCAGAAATTCCAACTAAAGCATCATATTGATGGGCACGAATCATTATTTCTATAGAATCTGCAATTATTTCTCTGCTCACTAAGGACGATTTCATGCCTTCGTGTCCCATAGCAATACCATCTGAAACTGCAATGGTTGTAAATTCGCGTGGCGTATTACCTGAATCCTTTACACCCTCCTTTGCTTTTTGAGCTAATTTTCCCAAATGAATGTTGCATGGGGTTGCCTCGTTACAAGTACTGGAAACAGCAACTAAAGGTCTGCTTAAATCATCATCCGTTAAACCCATAGCTTTATACATTGCTCTGTGGGGTGCTCGCGAAGTTCCTTCTACTGTTTTTCTGCTTGGTAAAACCATTATATTTATTTAAAATAAAAATATAAAATAAAAACTTATTCTATTTTATCTATTCAAGATTTGCCATTATTTTTATAGAATCTATTCCATCAAATTTAAAAATAGTTTCACACATACCACACTCTATACTATTATTATGGAGTTCACTTGCTTGCAGTTCATTAAGATATTCACACTTTGGACAAGAAAAAGAAAAGTTCAAAGTGAAATCTTCTATCTCTATTGCTTCACCCATATAGTTTAAAAAATTTTCGAGATATTTAAAATGAACTATAAATAATTAAAAAAATATAACAAGATATATTAAACAATTGAAATAGTAATTTAAATATTTCTTTAAATAATACTTCATCGGAGATGCAAAGTACAAATGAAAAATGTATTTTTTGTAAAATAATTAATAAAACTATTCCTAATGCCATAATATATGAAGACGATATATTTTTAGCTTTTTTAGATAGATACCCAATAAATTATGGTCATTCTTTGTTAATTCCAAAAGATCATTTTGATACAATTTTAGAGATGCCAACGAATTTGGTGGGAAAAATGTATACTTTAGTTCCCCGCATATCAAAGGCAATTATAACTACAATCGATGGAAATGGATTTAATGTTAGTCAAAATAATGGTAGATCTGCCAATCAAATAATACCTCATGTGCATGTCCATATTGTACCCCGCTTTTCAATTGAAAAGGTAAAGGGTCAATGGCCAATGAGAAAAATTGCAAATATTGAAGAATTAAAAAACCTGGCTGAGAAAATTGCAGAAAACATCAAAATCAATAAACCCATACAATAGTTTAAAGATGAAAGAAAGAAAAATAACTATAGGGATACCAACTTTTAATGAGGAAAAAAATCTATTAAAATTTTTTGAATCATTACAAAAACAAAATATTGGATCAGACACAATAGAAAAAATAATATTCATCGACGATTCAGATGACAGTACTCCAAATCTAATAAAAAAAATAAAAGAGGATAATCCCAAGTTAAATATCGAGCTGCTCCATAACAATAGGAGAATGGGTGCCAGTAATGCATGGAATACAATTTTTAAAAAATCAAAGGGAGAAGTGATTGTGTTACTAGATGCAGATATAGAACTAGAAATAAACTGCATTTATAATTTATCTAAAAAAATAAATCAGGATACCGGACTTTGTGCATCCAATACGGTACCAATTATTAAAAGCAACAATATATTTTCAAAAGCAGCTGCTTTTATTGCATTTTGGTTAAGATCTGTGAGGTTACATGGAATATCTCAATATACAACTATGGGAAGAGCTTTAGCATTATATTCAGAGGACGTTAAAGATTTAGAAATCCCCACCGACATTATTGCCATCGATTTATATCTCCAATGTAAAATTTTAGAAAAAAGAAAAAATGTGATGTATAATGATGAAGCAATAATATATTTTAAAACTCCTCTAACAAAGTCTGATTTTTTAAGTCAGGTAACGAGAGCTATAATTGGTCATCAACAAATAAAAGAATATACAAAAAAATTATCATTAAATATATCATTTTTTATTATGGCAAAGGAATTTATTAAAAATGCATTTCGTTATCCCAGATATTGCCTGGCTCTGCTTTATTGCTATTCAATGCTGCCCTATAATTATTTAAAGAATAAAAAAATTGTTACTTATTTGTGGGAAACTTCGGTAAGTACTAAAGAATGAAAAATTTGGAGGATACTCGGATTTAACTTATTTCTGAAATGAAAATTCATTTAGAGTACGACATCTGTCTTTTGTATTTTGATCTTATTCATTGTATCATACTTCATTGTTTTTAATGCATATGTACAACAAGGCCGGTTGCAACAGGAGGAGGAGGAGGTGGTGCATCAAGTGGATCGACCCTCCTAGGCGGATATGCATATTGTTCTGGCTCACGTTACTTCTATGATGAGGATGCTACAGATTGTGCAGTTATAGGTAGAAATGCAAGGGGTTCTGGTGATGGCAGTGGTCAAGGTATACCATCTCAAACAAATAACAATTTAAATAATGATTGCAATCATACAACTGGTGCTTTAGATATTAAGAATCTAATAGACAAAGGTGTTTTATTGAATAACTCATTTTTCCAAAAAAAAAATTTATAGAAATTTATTTGAACCATTAATAATTTCGTATGAAAATAGATTTAATGTAATTATTTCCAGGGATAAAACATTTTTCATAGTTATTGGTTATTCGACAAAGCATACAAAGATAATGCTCTGTATGATTGATTTGAATAGTCAATGAATCTACAAATCTAATAAAGCTCTAATTCTTTTGATATCTATTTTTACTTCAGTCTTTTAAGATGGACTGACTAGTGAATAGTTCATAAGTTTAGATCTATTTTTGATCATATTGACTTTAATCTATCCAGGTGCTTTGTTGCATGATTCCTATAATCTTTGATTTACTATTTGTTTTGCCTAAATAGGTATCATTTTATAATATAAAATGCTTTTAGCATCATTTCTTGTATTATATTTTTCAGTGTGATAGAATGAATGAACATAACCACCAACAAATCTTCTCTTTCTACAAGAGAGCATCGTTTCTACAATTCACCTCGTTCCATAGCTAATGCTATCCTTTCCCATCTGCGAATCATTTTTCTGAGACAAAACGGATAGATTTCTAAAACTGTCCTCTTTTGTTCAATCTAACTTTAGCGTTCTTTCTTACTTTGATACAAGGCAAGATTCCCTTGTCAGCTATTACCTAAAAATGTCATTGCATTCATAGGCGCCATCATCGCTGAATATCTTGTCTATTGCTGTTACACTATCGGATTTATACTATTTTCTCCAACCAATTCTGGTAACGCATTGCTATCATCATGAACATGCTCATCATAGGTTACTTTCAGAAAGAATCTTCTTGCTTTTTACATCTACTGTTACCATGTGGATTTTTAAATATGCTTTATTCTTGTTGTTTACATTCTATTTCTTACTCATCCATCGAGGCCTCTGTTAGTAACCGTTATCCCGGTTCTGTATATTGCGATGATAATAATCATCTTCAAATTCTTTGTTTTTGCAATCTGTCATATCTTATATCTTGTTATCCAAACGATTTATTCCTCTACTTATTTGTTCTATTTCTTGATCTTATAAGATAGGGGAATTCTAAGGCTATAGCATTTTGGGTAAGTAAACAAAGCCTATTTCAATACATATCTCTCTCTTTTATAGTATGTTTTATTATGTCTATTATGAGTACAAAATCCAATTTTGTATCTACTCAAAAAATACCACAAGAGGCAACACAACTAAATAAACTAACAAAGGTTTCATCGGGCTATATGGAAATTTCGTCTTTTAAAGATTCTGACACTCATAGAGGATATTTTTGCTATAATTGTATCTATTTTCTAAAGCCAAATCATTGTGCAATAGTTACAGATGAAGGTCAAGATATACAGGGCAGTGTATCTGGAATAATAGCACCATATGCAGTATGCTCATTATGGACTCCAAATGAAAAGGAGATCAAATAAGATATGTCTGATAAAAATATATTTGAAAAAGCTGCAGATGTAGTTGGAAATGTTACAAAATTTCAAAAACAAAGTAAATTAAAAGCTGCCTACCTTGAGAGAGAAGAATTTAAAGATTCTGACTTGCATAAGGGTTTTTTCTGCTATAATTGTATATATTGGATTGATTCTATGGGGGGAAAATGTATGATTGTTGATGATAAGGGGCCAGATGTATTTGGTAACATATCAGATGTGATTGCACCCCATGGTTGCTGCAATGGATATGAGCCTAACTATAAGAAAATCGAAGAATAAGACACAAGTAAATCTTAATTTTATATACATTTCTTTTTTTAAATTATAAACATCGATATAATCATATAGCATCTTTAACTAACGTTGATAAATTTTTTGCAAACTCTATTTTAGTACAAAGGTGATGATTTCTTGCATGATTCCTATTCCCAAATACATTTAGCTAACGTCTATCAACGAATTGTATGAACTGGCCCTCCTACAACCAATCTCTAGGTAGAAGTGGCGATGAAATCTTGTTAGGATTTGATGTAATAAACAACTGGGATACTGAATTAAAAGAGATGAACAAAGATAAAGTTGTATTAAGAGCCATTTCATTATCCAAATACTTTTCTTTTTTTACTTGGTTATGCCAAAGTATATTTTCATCTTCCATATCGACAAACAAAGAAGCATAGCACTAGGACATGTCAAAGGTAATGTTCTGTCATCTATACCCGATTACACGACAATAAATAGAAGAATAAACAAATTAAATATTCAAATATATAATAATAGACAACATCTCTAAAGATGATTATCTAATCATTGCAATTGACAGTACGGGTATCAAAGTTACCAATAGAGATCAGTGGATGAGAGAGAAATGGAACATTAGGAAAGATATTTGGAAATACATGTAGCAGTAAATATGAAGACTAAGAAAATTCTTTCAATAAAAGTAACTGACGAGCTGGTTCATGATAGTAAGATGGTACCAGAACTGGTTGAGAACATAATAGAATCAGATAGTGTAACAGCAATAGGCAAACTATTTGCTGATGAGGCCTATGATGGTAATGAGATTTTTAGAAAATTAGGAGATAATGGGATCTTGCCTTGTATTAAAGTAAGAAAGAATGCTAAAGTGAGATGGAAAAAAGGGAACATCCTTAGGAATCTGTTAGTTTTGGCTCAGAAAAATGATTTGAAAAAATGGAAAGATAGCGTAAGCTATGGAAAGAGGCGGATTGCTGAAACAGTATTTTCTTGTTTAAAGAGAAGGCTTGGTGAGCATGTTTATTCTATTAAATTTAAGAACATGGTAAAAGAAATGATGTTAAAAACATCATTGTATAACAAAATGATATCTGTTTAGGCAAAACAGATAGTAAAATCATGGATTTTAAGAATCATGCAACAAAGCATCTTTGATATAAAAAGAAAATAATGAAGAATAGGAAAAATGATGCTGATTATTTTTGTTGCTGTTGCTGTTATTGTAATGGCTGCATCAAAAGAACAGCCCACGTATTATCAAATACTTTGACTGGCTGGTAGGTTACCATCATCTTTGTATTATTTACCGTATCTATTACCGAACCAGACTGTCCATTTGCAGCATTTTTGAAACTTTGAAGATTGGCAAATGATTCTGGAATATTACTTTTATTTACATCCGAATCTGCTACTTTTTGTCCAAGGTGCCCTACATAAACAATACGAGTATTATTATCTAAAGATGCAATATTAAGTGATTGACTCTCTTTATTTAAAGCACCAAAATCAATACTACCGGCCCATACTCCAACTATAGTAGAGTTATCCTTTAGAGAATATATTGGAGTAGCAATTACTGCTTCTTTATCATGGGAAGCAGCTGTGCTAATTATTACATTTCCTAAATAGATGCCATTAGTTTTAATGGCTCCCTGAAAGTAATCTCTAAATGCATAATTGTTTGCAGTAAGACCTTTTTGTACAGAATAAGGTTCTAAAAGATACATATTTCCATTTGGTAATGCAAGAAAAACTTTGAATAAATCACTATTACTTGACAATATATCTCTTGCTACCTGTCTTTTTTCATTATCTGCATTTTGTGGTATTCCATGAAATGTTTTCAATGTCTGGTTAAGCACATTAACAAAGGGAATGTCTCTTACCTGTGGCAACTTGCTTGTTATTTCTAAAATGGCTCCAGCTTTTTGAATACGGTTTTCTAGATTCTTTGCCAGTAGTTTTGCAATTAATAGATTATTTTGTTGTTCTGCATTTTTTAAATTAGTTGTAGTATATTTTTGGTTATTGTTTTTAATAGTAGCATTATTGTTATCCTTGTTTAAAGCAAAAGAAGGAGAGGTTTTTGAGGTATTAATTGAATTTTCATTGATTGCAAATGCGTTATTACTATAAATTGCCAAATATAATGTTGTGACCGTGGTTATGGCAAATATAGCCATTAATTTATAATTCATGAAGTATTGATCAAAAGCTAATTATTAAGCAATATGTTGATATGATATCTTGTATGTATGAGACATGGACATAATTCAAAATCACTCATCTTTATCCTCCATATCGTGTCAGCCAGTTCCAAGCATATACTTTATTGATTTTGGATTTATTTTTTTAGTTTTACAGTTACAGTACACCATTATCCGATAGAGTAAAACAGACAAAAGTATAATTACAGATACTTTATAAAGCCCACGTACTGGTATTAGGTCGATCCTAAGACTGATTTTATGTGCTCTATCAATGGTTCTATGGATGACCTCTCTGATTGCCCAAAATATGGGTGATCGTAAAAGGTGGGATCCTCCTATCAATGGTTCTATGGATGACCTCTCTGATTGTAGATAGACTGTCCGGCTCTGTTCACTTAAGGAATTTTTCCATCATACCTGCTATCAATGATAAAATAAATTTCTACAAATTTTTGAATATTAGATTATATTGTGCTCAAAATATTATGATTTTATTGAAATTGAGTGGAAATAGATATTTGAATAACCTAACTATTCTAGAAAAACCTTAAGTTAACAGTTGTGTAAAGAAGATTGTAAGTGCATTTGTAAACTAATACTACTCGTTTTGAGCAATAAAATTGTTATCATGTTTTTTGATTTATATTT
>JAICXY010000152.1 GCA_025934495.1 Candidatus Nitrosocosmicus sp. | reverse complement strand
TTTAGATAACGTATCAGTACACAAATCAAACAAGGTAAAACAAACAATAACCAAATGTTATCCGCGAATACAGTTGGTGTTTCTTCCAACTAGATCTCCTAAATTAAATTTGATAGAGGTAAGAAGGTGGTTATATTGGATGCATAGGCAAGCCGTTGTAAACAACTCTACATTTGAAAATGAACAGGATATTGGTAAAGCAATATTATCCGACTGGACAAATGATTATAACAAAAAACATAGATTCAAAGCAAGCGCAATCAGTTTACAGAAAGAAAGTATGTATCAATTTACATGACTGTTAACAGAGCCCTTCTTTCTCATTTTAAATAATAATTAACTGTAAGATGTTAATATAAAAGATAAAAAATAAAAAATTTTATAAATCCTTTAGGCATTTGTGATGCTTTAAAATTATGTGTCAATATTTTCGAAATATCTTTCGCAATTTGCTAGTTTTAGATTGATTGATTTGAACTGCAAAATTATAATTTTAACAATACATTGAATTATTAATACTATTTTGTTAACAGAATTTTGAAAAATCTTTTATCTTTTTATCTTTGTAGATGCATAGTTTAAATATTATAAATATTAAATCATTGTCTTTAATAACCTTTGAGATGTACGATTAAATCTCAAATATATTAAATTTGATTTAAATATCGTATTTAATGATCAAAATACTTATAATATTATTATAATTTTCTTTTGTTAATAAACACTTAATTATAGATAAAAAGATTTACATTTTCTATAAAATTATGGTTATCCCTCCCAAATTTATATTTGTTACTGGTGGTGTGATGTCTGGTTTAGGGAAAGGAATTATAACTTCATCCACTGCAAAATTGTTACAACTATGTGGACTACAAGTATCCTGTCTCAAAATTGATCCATATCTTAATTATGATGCAGGCACAATGAATCCTCTTGCTCATGGGGAGGTTTTTGTTACTGAAGATGGCGGCGAATGTGACATGGATGTTGGAAATTATGAACGTTTTTTAGATTTAAATTTAACATCAAGTCATAACATTACTACTGGTAGAATTTTTTCAAATGTAATTAATTCTGAAAGAGAAGGGAAGTATTTAGGTCAATGTGTTCAAATAATACCACATATAACTGATGAAATAAAATATCAAATAAGAGAGATATCATTAAAAGAGCACCTTGATGTATTGGTAGTAGAATGCGGAGGAACAGTGGGAGATATTGAAAGTTTACCTTTTTTAGAAGCATTAAGACAGATGAGATTAGAAGATGAGTATTCTGACACCTTTTTTATCCATGTAACTTTGGCCCCTATTTTAGATAGCGTAGGAGATCAAAAAACTAAACCTACACAACATAGTGTTCAAGAATTGCGTAGAATTGGTATTCAACCTGATCTTTTGGCCGTCCGATGTAAGACACGACTAACTAAAGATACAATTAGAAAATTATCTTTATTTGCAAATATATCCTCCGATTCTGTGATGTCTTGTCATGATGTACCATCTATTTATTCTGTTCCTGAAATTCTTTATGAGCAAGGAATTACAAACGTAATTTTGAAAAAATTAAATTTAATCCGTCAATTAGATATTTCTAATTGGAGCAGGATTTCTAGAACATATAATACTTATAATGATAGTGTAAAAATCGCAATAATAGGTAAATATGTTAATTTAAAGGATAGTTATGTTAGTGTTTATCAGGCTTTATTGCATGCTAGTGCAAAATATTCAAAGAAAATAGAAATTGATTGGATAGATTCAGAAAAATTCGAAATACCCCATAATAATATCCAAAATTCTGGTGCTCTAAATGAAAAGTTAAAAATACTTGATATTTACGATGGTATTATAGTCCCAGGAGGGTTTGGAAGCCGTGGTAGCGAAGGGATAATAAATACCTCAAATTATGCCAGAGAGAATAATATTCCTTATTTAGGAATATGTTTTGGCTTCCAATTGGCAATTATAGCATTTGCAAGAGGCGTATGTAATTTATCAGATGCAAACACTACTGAAATCAACCAAAATACAAACAATCCTGTAATAATATACATGCCTGAACAACAAAAATTAACTAATTATGGAGGTACAATGAGACTGGGTTCTCATCTCATCGAAGTGGATTTAAATTCCATAGCATATAAAATTTATAATAATATTTCGATTATCCGAAGGCATAGACACAGATATGAATTTAATCAAAATTATAAAGAAATTATGGAAAATAATGGTATGAAATTTACAGGATATTCAGACAATAAAAAAAGAATCGAAATCTTTGAAATACCTGAACACATATTTTATTTTGGCATCCAATACCATGGCGAGTTTCATAGTAGGCCGGGTAAACCCGAACCATCTTTCGAGCATTTCATTAAAGCTTCAATAAAAAATAAAAAAAAGAAAAATAATTAAATTTTCAATTCATAAATTTTCTGTCTTGCATCTCTTAAAGATATTTTTTTTTTAACATATCCTCGATTGAGCAGATGTGATAAAGAGAGCCTAATAGTTCTTTCTGGTAACATTGTTTTATTTATAAGATCTTTTTGTGTCATTGTACCTTCATATTCTAATGTTTTTAAAATCAATTTAGCACTAGGGGGCATTTTTAAGAGATCTTCTGCATATTTAACTTTTTTTTCAATGATATTTGTTGCCGAGTAGTTATTATTCAGTGTAACTAGTTTGGCAGGAAATTCATGTTTATGACACTGTAATTTATCAGTAATTTTTATCCTAAAAGTACCATCTAAAATAACTTCACAATGATGACTAGATGTTATATCGGCTATTTCAATAAAGCTATCACTTGAAACAATAAGTGGTCTTCTGGTATTATCTAGCGAATTTACAGAAATCGCAACAAAAACATGAGAATTTTGTAATACGATCGGCCCCCCAGCTGACATTGCATAAGCTGTAGAGCCTATAGGTGTTGCAATAATGACTCCATCACTATTATCATGCCAAATATCTTTATTGTTTATACGTAAAAAATGTTCCATTAATATAGCACTTTTATTTGAAAAAATTGCAACATCATTTAAGACAGGTTCAACATCTTTACCATCAACATTTACAGCCAACCTTTCCTCTTCTCTAACTTCGTAATTTCCAGATTTTAATTTGTCTTTAATTTGCTCAATTCCTTTCACATCAATTTGAGCAAGAAAACCGGTAGAATTAGATTCATAGATACCTAACACTGGAGCAGATTCTACAGCAATCGTGTGAAAATAGTTCAATATTCCCCTATCACCACCGGGAACGAGTACTAAATCTACATCTTTTGCAATTTCTTGATTGGAGTTATTCATGGTTAAGGTCTGAATGTGAGATTCTTCTAGTGATTTAATTAATTGGGATAAAATAGTATAATCTTTTCCTGTAAATCCTGATAAAGCAATTCGCATTATGTAAATCTCTGTTAAATTAAGGTAATTTAATAAAGTTTGTTTTTTTGTAGTATGATTAATATTTTTAATCCATAACTTTAAACTTGACCATGTTATAAAAATATGAGGCATTTCTTTCGATTAATTTTTTTTTCCTAGGTACTTTTTCCAAGCCTTTTTTTTTTGATTCCAATGCTGTAACAATAGATCCTACTCCAAAACAAAAAGCCCACAACGGATCTTTTTCTTTCAAATATGAACAAGAAAAACCTGTAGTAATTATGTCACCTAGACCTACATCGCCAAAGTTGTATTTATCATTAAAAGTTAATGAATATAATATGTTTTTGTGTAAAAATAATGCATAATTAATACCAGTTAAAATTATAAATTCCAAGGAAAATTTTTTCTTTAATGATTTCATGCCATCTGATGCTGTGATTTCTTTTGTAATTACTGCAAGTTCCTTTTCATCTATTTTAAAAGCTGTTATGCCATTTAAATCAAAATCTATTTGGTTTTTGTATGTTATCGAAAAATTATCTTTATTCCATTGACGTATAAACCCACTTGGATTTACTATTGTAAATATATTATTTTTTTTTACATTGGTAAAATTTTGGCATATCTCATATGAAATTTCATCTATTACTGGACTCAATACAAATCCATCTACCTTATCAAAATTTTGCAGAATATTATCAATTGGGGAACATTTAGACAAGAGAATTAAATCCTTACTACCATCTTTATTGCAATTTAACTTAATTTTCGTTGTTGGATTGTCTTTATCTATTTGATCATCTCTTATATGGATATCTTCGAGTTTTAAAACCTCTGATTTTTCACCAATGTCGTATCCTGCTTTTGTAAAAATCAAGGTATCAAAATTAAAAGTTTTTGCAATTATTGATCCATAACAAACCGGTCCACCTAAACTTTCAGTTATTTTCTCTTCTATATTTTGTACGATATCAAAAACAATATGAGATGCAATACCTATTTTCATAAATAATTCGACTATTTTTAAACAATTTTAAATCATCATAATAATCTTATCATAAGATTTAAAGGATAGAAATAGTTTCAAAAATAATGGATGCCTAAAAAAAGAACTAGTAGGGGTCGAACCAAAGGTGGAAAGGGGAGTTCAGGGACGGTACATTGCAGTCAATGTGGTGCAATGGTACCAAGAGATAAAGCAAAGAAAATAACTGGAAGGATTACTTTAGTTGAACCAACACTTGCAAAAGAATTAAAACAACAAGGGGCATATATTGCACCATCAACAGATGTAAAATTTTATTGTGTTTCTTGTGCAGTACATAGAGGTATTGTAAAAGTACGTTCAGAAAATGATAGAAGGAATTCTGGAAAGTTAGGTTAGTTAATTTAATATTCTATTATTTATAATTTATTTTACATTTTAAATATATTTTTAATTTATTGTGATTAAAAATGATTAATAAAAATTATAAAAAAATAAAGATCAACATTTATCTATAGGCTTTTTCGCCACTATTATATTTTAGATTCATTACTCTCTTTTTTATTATTGGTTGTAGTAGTTGTGGATGAGGTAGCAGAAGAAGGTGATGAGGTCTTTGATTCATTACTCTCTTTTTTATTATTGGTTGTAGTAGTTGTGGATGAGGTAGTTGATTTACCAAGTGTTTTTTTATCTTCTTTTTCTTGTTCAAAAATTATTTGTGCAGTGTTTCGACCTGTCTCGTTAGGATCTGTACTATCTAAATAGCTAGCCTTTGGTGCACTGTTATACTTTGATTCATCGGATTTTAAATCTTTTTTATTGTCTTGTTTATTTAAAAATTCTTTATTATTGGAAGGTAATTTGGTTGTAGATTGATCTCTGTTGTAATTTGAAAATGAAGAAAAACTTTGGTTGGACATGTCTTCTCTTTTAAATATTTGACTGAATGTCTGAATGGAAAAAAGTGGCATTCCAAATACTTCAGATATAATTTTAAGTCTTTCTAGGATGGTTACTATCGCCAAAATCGATATGATCCATAGGGCAACTGATATGTTATCTTTAAATGGAATAAAGGCCAAAATTGCCAATATTAATATTCTTTCGGCACGTTCCGCAATTCCTTTTCCTTTAAGGTCTACACCTATTGAATCACCTTTTGCTCTGGTATAACTTACCAATATTGCGAGTGATAATGTAACAAGTACCAACACGGGATTTGTAAAGTTGCCTATTAAGATACCAATAAATACAATTATTTCAGAAACTTTGTCTATTACTGAATCTAAAAAATTGCCTAACGCAGAAGTTTTTTTGGTTACTCTTGCTACCGCACCGTCTACTGCATCAAAAAAACCAGCAATTATTAAAAAAAGGCCTCCTAGGAATGTGGCAGTATACCAACTTGCACCTATTGATGGTGAATGTAAAGAAAACATAATAGCTGAGATAATTGATAAAATTAAACCAATCCATGTCCAAAAACTAGGACCAAATCCTAATTTTGCAAATCCTATACCTATCTTTTCAAGTATTGGATCAAACTTATTCCTTAGATTATTAAGCACGATATATTTTGACCATAATCGTGATATATAACCTTTTAGTCAATTTTTTAAAATTGAAAATAATGCAAAGAATCGTAAATTTGTCTAAATAACATAATAATAATAGGAAATTTAATTATTTGTGATTGTTTCTTAATTCTTTAATATTTAATAATCCAATCCTTAATATATTTGTCAGATGAAAATTATGAAAAAAGGAAAACTTTTACCGATAGGGAAGGCATTAAAGTAGTTGTTATAGGCCTAGGTCAATTAGGACTCCCTGTAGCAAAATTTGTCAAAGAAAAAGGTTTCGATGCTTATGGATACGATATAAATGAAAAAGCTATGCAGGTTGCGGAATCAAATTATGGTATTAAAAAGAC
>JAICXY010000072.1 GCA_025934495.1 Candidatus Nitrosocosmicus sp. | reverse complement strand
GCGGTGCTTCTATAAGAGAGACCTAGAAAGTAAAGATATAGAGAATAAGCTATATCTTTTGGCTTGGTTCTTTGTCTTTGATATTTCAATATATGTTATAACAAGTTTTTAGCTATAGCTTTTTCTTAAGTTAACAGAGCCGTAGAGAATGATTAACATTATAAATATATTTACATAATTTCATTTCTATCATATTATCATTTTTTCTTAACCAAAATTTCTTTTCTCCATCAGTAAACATGACTACTTAATAACAAAAAATTAAACCCTGGTTGAACAGATCCATTTTAAATGACGCTTATAGGTTTTCTATAAATATTTATGATATCAATTTCATATCCTACTATATATCGTAATTTTACGGCCGCCGATTGATAAAAGCATGAAAATAGTCCAAGTAAATTACAACATATATCCTGAATATTACTTAATTACCTTCTTTATCTACTAATAATCAATAATCATTTAAATTATTTTTTTTAATCAACTATTGATTTACAAATGTATACCGAATTAAACGGTTTCAAAATAAGATATGATGAATACGGAAAAGATAAACAAAAACATATTTTATTTATTCATGGGCTTGGTTCATCTTCAATTGTATGGCGAGATATTCCTCAAGCTTTATCAGAATATTTTCATACTATATCTGTTGACTTGATTGGTTTTGGTGGGAGTGATAAACCTAAGGTGGACTATACAATAAGTTATTTTAGTGAATTTATCAAAAATTTTCTTATACAAATTGGAATAAAAGTACAACAGGATAAAATAATAATTATAGGTCATTCATTAGGCGGGTATATTGCATTAGAATATGCCATAGAAAATATGGAACAGATCGAAAAACTTGTATTGATAGATTCTTCGGGTATGCTTAAAAAGCCCACTAAATTATTAGAAAAATACTTGGATGCAGCATTAGAATCCAATCCTTTTTTTAGATATAATAAAATTAAAAAAGTATTTGAAAGTTTGTTTTCGAATCCATACCTTTTACTTCCAATTATAATAGATATATTTATCTCAGTAATTGAAAAACCAGGAGCAAAGCATGCTTTTGAATCAGCATTCAAAAATAGCACTACAAATTCTATAAATTTAGAAAAGCTGGAACGAATTAAACAAATTCCTTGTCTGATAATTTGGGGAGACAAAGATAATCTTATACCATTATGTTATGCGAACAAATTTAAACAAATTCTCTACAATTCCCATTTTGTATTAATAACTGATGCAGGCCATTCACCTTTTGTGGAAAAAACAGCTATAGTATATCAGAAATTATTGACTTTCCTTGCTGAAGATAAACAAGATTAAAGATATCCAATAAAAGTATTTAAAGAAAAATATTAAATGATTATCTACATAAATCAATGGTATTTTTGTATTAGATAACATAATCTATCCATATACAAATCTTTTTTAACTTACAGATGTATTTCTAGAGATATTATTTCGATTATTGCTTAATTTTGAAACATTCGTTCATTATAACGTGAACATTATTAAATTAAAATATAATGAAATATAGAATAAAATATAAAAAATAATTAATCTAAATAGGCGAGTAGAAACTTTATTTCCATTATCTTTTATCTAAACTTATAAAAAGGAAAAATATATTGTGTTATATTTTACTATTTTTTAGATAAAAAACTTTCTAATTGACGTTAGAATTAATTATTCCGAATGTTTTTGATACAAAATCGTATCCCCTTTTTGTATTTTTATTATTCTTGAAATTGGAATTAATTGAAAATTTTCAGATAAAGTGACAAAATCCTTAAGATTAATTTTTTTATAATGTTCAAAATCTCTATATGTAACTACGTATTTTAAAGAATCATCTGCATAAATTGCTTTGCTAAATATTTCTTCTATTATGCCCTTTTTAACCAAAATATTAACATAATCCTTTTTGAATCCAATAATTTAAAATGTTATTTATATCTTTTTAGATAAAATATGGCTCTGTTCACTCAAGACATAATTCCGTGTTCTGAAAATCTACAAACAAATTTAACCAATTAATACATGTTTTAATGCACATTTCTTCTTTTTTCTGCATGGAAAGTAGTCATCGTCAAAACATTCAGTGTTCTATCTTTGATATTGTATTCTCTTTCAATAATGATACTTTTCTCATATGGAGAATGAATGTGATGCAACAGTTTCAAAAATTGACAGGCTTGCTGCGGTGGATACCATGTACCGCCATCATCTGCGATTGAAACGGGATGTTCTCCATATTCATCAATTATGTTCGGCATGAATTGTTCAATAGCAACAAACATATTTTTTTGTTCTTTTGATATGCTGATTCCCATGATTTCCTTACTTTCAATCTCAATAGCGACCCCTCAAAGCCATATTAATTCAGAGCCAACTTTTATGACTGTTTCATCTATTACATACTCTAAAACTTTCCTTTTCTTTGACGATACCTTGTGAAGATTGTATTTTTGAATCCAGTTCCAAATATACGTGATTCCGTTTAATAAAGCAAGATGACGATCTTTCTGATACCTTTCTTAAAGAAAGACCTGAAAAATAAAAATACAAAGCATAACATATGTATTCTGAAGGTGTCCTATTTCAGGTATTCGTAAAAGAGATAGAACATCTTCAAGATTGATTTATCGAAGTGAACAGAGCCATGGAAGATGATATCTTAAGTTACTGCTATGTAAACATAAGGGTACATTCTCCTGTAAAATAATTTTGTTTAGTTGCCATATCATCTTTAGTTCGCCATTTCAATCATACCAAACAAGAATTCATCCCCTATCTTTTCTTTGTACTCTTTGAGCGCTTCTACATTTTACCTTTCCTAACGTCCATTCCAAGATAATTCATAATTTTTCATTTCCTTTTTTTTGAGTTGGCTTAACAGAGGGTGGGGGCATATTGTGTCTATCCACCATCTTGAACATTTGACAGCGGTGGCTTGATATGATTCAATCAGAACCTTGCTCTCACATAGAGGAGCATGTAAGCTTTGAACCTACCCAACCTATGAACTAGAAGATGATACAAGATTTCATGCCATCAGATCCCCTTTATCAGAAATATTTAAATCCCTTTCAATCGTCAATGACATTAATTTTTATGCTCTTTTAGGCTTGATCTGGAATTTGAAAAAAAATGACGGTTTTTTTGACGAAATGACGGGAAAAATGACGAAAATGATGACAAAATGACACCAGTAAAGTTTGAATGACGGGTGGTGCTTTTTTTATTTATATAGTTTTTTGGACATAGTATAATGTATAAAACGGTAGGTAATCCATAATCTCTCTATTAATTCCCACGTGATACCGGCATATCTTAATGGTAAATCTCGATATATCATATCTAAGGAAACAGGCATATCTACAAACAAATTATCCAACATACTTCAAAAGTGGAAAACTGAGATAAGAATACATAATGTTGAAGAATTGAGGGATTTTACTATCGCGGTTAAAAAAATCTGGTATTTCAATTAGTCCATGCTCAGAAGGTTATAGAATGGTACAATTGATGGAAAATCTTAGGATATCTGATGATGTTAATGGAGAGAATGTCGGTGTAAATGATGACATCAACTATAATAATAACAGTAGTAGGATGTCAGTATTCGCAAAAGAATGGATCGCAATGAATTTTCCACTTTTGTACATGAGATTTATATAAATTGTAAAAATTTTAAAATTAAACCGGATATTATATTTTCATGGATTAAAGATTTATTTTCCTCTTATTTCCTGTTGAGAATTCATGTTCTTTTATAAATTGGCAGATAAGTGAAGTAAAAAGAAGGGAGGATGGTAAAAAACTCCTATCATCTGCTCCAAAAATGCCATCCATTTTTCAGATAGAGGACAAATTCAGAAGTAGATCAAATCCCGAGATGCAATCATCATTAATCAAAAATCCAATGCAACTAATAGTATCACTTTTACCATTTTTTGCAAAATCATTTTCCATTCTTTTTAATAATTTTCTTATCAATTCTTTACCTTTTTTTTGTTTTTAAACATTGCAAGGACATTTTGTTTCCTAATTGTGGTATCTTTTCATATTCTCTCTCATGATAATTTTCTAGCATTTAATTAAATTATTTCTATATCTCTTTTGTATGTGATTCACTTCCTACGGTGTATGCTCTTCTATTATAACTATGTAATCAATCAATCAATCAATCATAACACATCTGTATATAGATCAAATAATTTTTAATAGGTGGCAGGTATTGTAAATTGTAAATTCATCGAAGTAAAAATACTCGTTTAATGCTGGGTCAATGAATTTTTTGTTTCTGTATTATATAGAAAAGGATAGTTTCAGATTATTTTTTTCTTCTATTTTTCGTACTGCTTCTCTTTCCTCAATTTTGGGTTTTATTGTTGATTCCAGCATCAATATTTTCCATCATGATAAACCAGTGGTTGTTTTTCAGAATTTTGTGTTGCATCAATTACTTCTATAAACATGATGTGATCTCCAAAAGTTATCTCTTGAAATAGTTTAAATTCTGCGTTCAAAGCTGCATACTTTACCATTAATGTTTTTATTTTGTTTGCCTGTATGAATTCAAATCCCAATTCTTTTATTGCTTCTATTTTGTTATATTTGCTTCCACTATATTCCCCTGCAATACTAGAAAGTATGGACTGATCTTTAGCACATAGATTAATACCAAACTCTTTGGAATTGCGCATATTTTCGACCGTGGCCTTTGTATGACCCAAAGAAACCGCTATCAATCTCGGATTATATGAAATATGGGTCCATTCATAGGCCATTATGTTGGGACCATCAACACCTTCTGATGTAATTAGACCTACTGTAGTTACAAATTTATTTGATCGAGGATCATTCCATGGTAATTCCATAAATACTTAAACTAGATCTTAAAAATTTTTAGATTCGTTAAAATACCTATTAAAAAAAATATTGTAATGTCCTATTGATGATCTATCAAATAATAAGATAATAAATAGTATTATTTTATAATATATATCTTTATTTTGAATCTATTTTCCTACATTCTCTTCTCTTATTTTATCTACAAATTAATCTAAAATTATAAATAGTGATATCTCTATGAAAATTTATAAAATAATTGAAGTTTGCTAATTGTTCTTATATATCGATAGGAAAAGGTCATCACTATCTATAAGAATTGGCTTTAAATTCCTCAATTTTCGTAATGTAGTTGCATCTTCATCTAATCGCTATAAAATCTCCTTTTATTAATTTATAGAATCTTACGTATACAGGGGGTTAATGGTTAGGGAAAAATGGAATCCTGTTACAAGCGATTTACCTGAACAAAAAGAACAGTGATATCAATACTTTATTGATACAAATCCAGAGATTGGAGGAGAATTTTACTGTTTAACCAAACGCGACATATTTTGTTCTAATGATTCCGGAATATAGTGGTACCGTATTGAGATTCCATGGCCTAAAGAATATTGTTTACAGCATCTTAGGATACTTTCAGTTAAAATGTGATACTAATATTAAACAGTATTTGCAAAGAATTGATACTACAAATAAATTGGATTCAAATATATTGATTGGTTGTTCCGGATGGAATTATAATGACATATGTGATAAAGGTGGATGGTTAAATGTTTTTTATCCTGATACAAAAACTAAAAAACTAAGATACTATTCGCAATTTTTTAATACTGTTGAAATGGATTCTACTTTTTATAAAGAATTTTACCTTGGTATGACCAAAGGCTTGTTTATAGGTTTAACCAAAGCAACACCTGATAATTTTAAATTTTCAGTTAAAGTTCCTGAAATAATTACTCATGAAAAAAGATTGGATGTGGATAAAAATGTGATATTTGATTTTTTGGAATTCCTAGATAAAATATCTCCTCTTGAGAACACCAATAAATTAGGCACAATCGTTATTCAATTGCCACCTAGTTTTACCATTAAAGAATTTGCAAAAATCGAGAGATTTCTTGATAGGTTGAATGTAGTAGTTGATAAAAATATGAAAATCAACAACCAATATTCGATAGAATTTAGACATCCATCTTGGAATACTGAAGGAACATTTGAAATGCTGAGGCATTATAATATTGCATCGGTAATGACTGATTCACCATCTAGAGAAAATTTGGACTTTTTATCTGATGAAAACAATGTTGTAACAGACTCTCATGCAATAATAAGAATGCATGGAAGAAATGATACTAAAGATCATTATTGGTATAATTATTTATATTCTGAAAGCGAATTAATCCCTTGGGCCGATAAAATTAAAAAAATACAAGAGCGAGTAAATTCTGTTTATATATATTTTAATAATCATTATGGGGGAAAAGCAATTGTTAATGCTCTTCAATTCAAAGAATTATTAAATAAGAATTCATTAACAGAAAATGAATTATTGGTATTAGAAAAAGCCAATAAATTCTTAAAGTACAAATTGTAATTTTTCTTAACATGGTGTAAATTGTTTTGATCTAATTTTTAATCCGGGATTTTATGACTATAATGGCATCAATAAGTATATCTATTACATTATGTAGTAATAATTAATTAAATCTATTTGAAATACTTTATGATAGAATTATATGTATTATCTAGTAACTTACAATATCTTTTTACATCATAATTGATGTGTGATTCTTCAATTAATTCTATCGGCATTGCTCTATCTAGATGTGTTTTGCTATAGAAATCTGTTATGATATATTTGATTTCCTCCCCTGCATGTTTTAAATTTCCATCATTTATTAGCAATTGGATTACACAACTCTCTATTGTTTTTCTATTAGAATAGTTGACACTGTCTTTTGTAATTCTTTTGGTAAATATCAAATCCATATAAGATACCTTTCTAGAAAAGATCGCATATTGATATTTATTATAAATATTTTTTAAAATAGGACGCATTCGTATGATCTCCTTAATACTATTCGCTCTGGCTATTGTTTGTAATAGTTCGTTTTGAAATTTTATAAATAATGGTGGCGTATCATGTCTTCTTGCTTCTATACCACGAGATTTAATGGTGTTATCTTCAAAAACTCCAAAGTACCTATTTAATGCAGGTAGTTCTTGATTTTTTTTGGAAGAATCAAAAACTATCCATTTATATACTCCTTCAAAAGATATTTGAAAACCCGTTTTATTTTCTATATCTTTTTTTAAATTTAAACAATCATGTACATTTTCATAATCCTCATTTTTTTTCTCATTGTCTCTTTTTTTGATCCATATGGAATCTATTATGCCGTGTATTATGTCAAATCCATGACTTTCAGTAATTTTTGATGTTTGCAAAAGAATGTCTCTTGCAAATGCACAAACAGCTATATGAGCGTCGATCCTTCCGAATTTAGAATTATTAAATCCTAAATATCCAAAAGATGTTACTAAAATCCATTTTAATGCAGCTTGTCTTTTATTATAGCAATTTTTAAATTTATTATTTAATGTAATATTGTTTTTTCTATTTTTATATTCCAAGCGTCTTTCCAGAATTGTTTTCAAAGACGAAGGAACTATTCCTGTTTTTTTTTTACAAATGTAATAGAGATGTTCAAGCCCTGGAACTCTGTTATCTGAATCAGCATGACAGCAATCGCAAATAATAGTTTCAGAAGAAATATTTTTTTTCAGCATTATATTTGGATATAGAGAAACAAAATCCAACTCTTCTACTTTTTCATATATTCCTGGTTTTGATTCAAAAACGAATCCTCCTCTATCTGCATTTGATAAATCTGTAAATGTTTTAAATACTTCTGAAGTAGTTGGTTTCCAGGGGATCAGTATATCTTTCTTTTCTGCATTATAAAAATATAAGCTGCTAAGACATTTTCCTATTGTAGATCTTGAAGCTATTTGTAAGGGTATTCTGCAAATCCTTGATATTTCGGAAAGACCCTCTATTCCTGTTTCTTTATATATAAAAGATGTTTCAACATCTATATGAATTCTGCCGTATAGATGGAATGCTTTAGGTCGAAAATAAGTCCGGCCATATGATATAAATGATGATGGTGAGGAGGAGGAGGAGGATGCCCATCCGATATCATTTTGTATAAAATTATGAGGTTTTTCTCTATTTAAGTTTAGTTTTAATTCATTTACAATGTTGTTAATTTTTGATCTATGGAACAAATGTGGAAATAGAATTTGATCACCGTTTGATGTTAGGATTATATCTGGATCGATTTTTTTAATTTCAGAGGAAAATTCCAATATCGCTTCAGTTTCATCATTTTTGGATATCTCTATTTTCTCTTTATCAAACATCTCATCATCCTTTATTTTTAATATAAAACTTTGTATTTTGGCATCAAATACATTATTGTATGATGATAACTTTTTGCTGAAAATAATATCAAAAGAAATTGTTCTAAAATTAGGAATTATATAATCAAAAGAATGTATATTATCATTGTTTAAAATCCATTTTAATGTGAAAATGTTTTTTTTGTAATTTTCTTTCAATATGTTATAGATTCCAATGGGAAATATATCATGTTCATACAAATAAGACTGTTCTTTTAAAATGTCCACATTATATAGTCTGTACTGACCAAACTTTTTACAATGCTTTTCAATATTTTTAGATAGTTTGATTATTTGAGATGAATCATTTAATGTTAATTTCAAAACTTCTCTTTTTTCCGTGTCGCCAGCACATTCATATTTTTCTACAAAATTATATTCTTTAATCAAAGATAGAATTTGATTATCCTGTATTAATAATTTCAAATCTGATTTAAAAAATGATGCAACATAGATAGATGGTGTCCAAGAATGTTCCAGCCTTTTTACATTTCCGTTTCTCTCTTTTATCCATAAAATCATTTTATCTTTTAAAGCATAATTATCAAATAACCATCCTGTTGCAGCTGCTGCAGTAGTTGTTTCAACGGTCAATTTATGTCCTATCCAATTAATTCTTGTGATTTAATACTCGACATTTTGTTTTTCTTTGATCTTGTCAATTTGTTTTTGTTGATGGAGAATTAATGCCATTAAAAGTGATTGAGTTAAACACGGATTGAATTTTTCTTTATTATTTGATAATATTGATAATGAATATTGGAAATAACATTCTTTTATCATTTTTATAAACGTGTTTTTATCGGTTTCATTTAAGCAATCTTTAAACTTTCTCCAATTTTCAATTATCTTTTTATAGTTTTGGTCCTTAGATGATTCTTTTAAATTATTGCCGCCTTCTCCTTCTTCCTTTTTTTTAAATTATCTTTTATACTTGAATACATTATTTTTTCATTATGAAATAAGATGGTCATGAAAACAGGTGGAATTATTAGAGGATTTTTTATGTTGGATAAAGAATGGCAATATAATTTTGGAAGAGCGAAAAGTTTGGTAAAGATTTTTTTATCTTGTCTGCAAAGATGTTTTCGAAATTCTTTCCATTCTAGTTTCTCTATGTCAATTAATAATCTAAAAGAGGGAATGGTTCGACCCATCGTATTTCTACCTGCTTATTTATATAGTACTATTAAGCATCAATGACTTTTCATCAGATATTCTTCTCATATGAAAAATTGATAGATTCTTGTTGCTTTTGTCATTATAATTGTTAACTATTTCTAATATTTGATTAAAATGCGAAAAAATATTTTTATTAAATATTTTTCTAAAATCTGTAAACGCAAGTATTGAAAAATGATCTTTGGAGAAATTAGTCATATTTTGCAATATTTCTTCTAAAAGTTTTATTTTGTCTTCTTTGTTGTCTATCGCATTTTTCTTTGATCCTGAATTAAATATATCATCCGTTGATGCAGAAGAAAATAATGTATTAAATATATCTAAAACTATTATCTGCGTTTTACAATTTAATTTTGAAATTAATACGGGTAATTTGTAGATAACAATATTCGCTAGTTGATATAATGTAAATGCCCTTGATATTATTATATTGTCTAATAATGGGTTAAGATCAAGCTGTTGTTGCTGTTGCTGTTCTTTAACTGACTGTTTTATCAAATCCAGATAAATGTGTCCTAAATTGTTTCCACCTCCATCTATCAAGATAATTTTACTTTTTTCATTATATTTTGCATATTTTATACATAATTTTGTAACAAGATGGTATAACATATGCGTTGTTTTACATCTATTAATTATGATGATATTTTTTTCATCTCGAAGATGAAAAAAGTTGTCAATAGATGGAATATCAAACAATTTTCTGCGATTATCGCTTAACTCATCATAAGCGTTAACAAATTTATCCATATGTAATGGTGGCGGCGGCGGTGGCGACGTTGGTCGTGGTAAATTTTTATTTATTTTGTTATCAAATGGATACAAATGGTACACTCCTTTTAGATTGAATTCTTATCTGCGATGTTTTTCTTTTTTTTATGTTGTGGAAATGATAGAGGTGGTGGTTATGCTTATAACGATTATGCCGGCGAACTATTATTCTTTCTTTATTTAGTTTTTTATACACAAAAATAACATGTCAATCATATTTATATGAGTTACGCAGTGTATTCAAATGTTATGCTGTATAATGGGGTATATAATAATTATAAATATGTAGTTGTTGTATAATTGTTATTATCATGCCTAGATCAAAACGTTCTGAATTGATCACTTTGCGAGTGGATTTAGTTAAAGAATTAAAGGTAAAATGGATTGAAGAGAAAAAAAAATCCCCATTTGTTAATGAACACTTTGGAGGTTTTGTTAATGATTTACTTCATGATATATTAGAAAAAGATGAATTTTTGAAACACTATGCCCCGTTTTTATCCGAAGATGGTTGTAGCCGAGATACAATCTATATAAAGGATTTTAAAGAAAACAAAACTGCTGAAATTCATTTCAATAATAATAGACTCTATTGTTCACTATGTGAATCTTTTACATGTTTTCATATTCAATTTGTAATGGCAATACCGCGCGTTGCAAAATTGAATCCTTTATCTAAACCTTTAGTAGATGATGAAGTTGAGTTGGATGGACAAAAAGCAAAAAAAATAATTCGAAAGAAAAGATCTGCATAACAATTCAATAATTTAGAACTCGATATGTTAATTGATTATTTTTATATATTTCAATTTTGCAATTATATTATATTATATTATTAGGTTGGATTTTTGTTATACGCAAGGTAATAGTTGGGTAGGGGATTAAAGCCTACCTAGTTTTATTTATTGCACAACTATCTTTTTCAAATCTGACTAAAGATACCTTATTGATTAAATACTTTTAATTATTTATTTAGATAGTTATGTCTGAAAATCAAAAAGTATCTGTAGTTACTGGTAGCTCAAGCGGAATAGGTTATGAGACTGCTTTGACTCTTGCACGTAATGGTTTTGAAACTTATGCAACAATGAGAAATACGGAAAAAGGAGTATCTTTAAGCTCGATAGCCGAAAAAGAGGATCTTTCCATTAAAATAGTTCAACTTGATGTTACTGATCAGAATTCTGTTAAAAATGCTGTGGAAAAAATACATGATGAATCTGGAAAAATAGATATTTTGATAAATAATGCTGGTTATGGACTTGTCGGTGCACTTGAAGATATACCTATGGAAGAGATAAAATCACAATTTGAGACAAATTTTTATGGTTTAATAAGAGTTACCCAAGCTGTTTTACCAATTATGAGACGCCAGGGATCAGGCAAAATAGTTAATATTAGTTCAGGTGCAGGAAGATTTGGCTTTCCAACGGGATCCATTTATGTAAGTACAAAATTTGCAGTAGAGGGATTGAGCGAATCACTTGCCTATGAAGTTGAACCATTTGGAATAAAAATAATCCTTGTAGAGCCTGGAGTAATAAAGACAAATTTTTTTAATGCATCTAACACAACAAAAAAATCTTTAAATCCGGATTCCCCTTATTTTAAAGTATTCCAAAACATGGAATCTGGATTTAGCAAAATGCTTGAGAATGGATCCACGCCTGATCTTGTTGCAAAGACAGTACTTGAAGCCATTTCAACTGACGCGCCCAAACTTAGATACCTTGCCGGAAACGACGTTAAACAATTGTTGGATGGTAAAAAGAATATGTCAGATGAAGATTTCTTTAATATGATGAAACAAAATATGTCTTGATAAAAAAATAGGAAATTGACTTTTTTTTACATTTATTTGTTTTATGGGTTAAAATAAATATAATGAGAATGAATATTGGTATGAATTCTATTTTAAAAATATTATATTTTTGACATGATTTTAATCAAATGATGTTATATATAAAAAGGTACATAGGCAAAGAGAAGATATGCTTTTAATTCTTGTTCCAACTTTTTATCTAATTGGATATCCTAGTATCTAAAAATAAATATCATAATTTTAACTTGTTCCTAAATATGTTAATCTAAATCATACCTACCTATTTTGACAAATCTATAAATTCATATGCTTTACTTTGAGTATCAAAAAGTATTACCCGTCCAATATCTGTGAAAGATTTGGATATACTGATGCTTTTTCTATGAGCTGAACCTGGATTTAAAATAAATGTATCTTTATTATTCGCTATAGTCCCAGAATTCTGTGGTTCTCGTTTATGAGTATGCCCACATATCAATATATCATATTTTTGACTGCGAGTAATGCTTTCCTTTATTTCTTTATCTGTGCCGTGACATATTACAAACCTTATTTCATCAATTTCTATTTCTCCAATTTCTCCTTTTAATTCTCCTTCTATATCGAGAAAAGATTTCACTATTCCATTTCTTTCACCATCATTATTGCCCAAAACTCCGATCATTTTGGCGTTGAGGTTCGCAAATTCCTTAATTATTCCTGGAAAAATATAATCTCCAGCATGAATAACGTATTCTGCTTTATTTTTGTTAAATATTTGTATTGCTTCTTGAACATTTTCTATATCATCATGAGTATCTGATAGTATTCCAATTTTCATTTGATAAATACAAAAAAAAATTTATTTTAGTTTTTCTAAAAAAACAATCTTATTTAAAAATTTTTCTATTTATGTCTGGTATAAAATAAAAATTAGATTCGACCGTAATTAACGATGTTGTATCATAAATAAAGTATTTTGAAATTAAAAATACTTTTTTCACATATGTATTATTTATTGGCCGTCGTAACGTTTTTAACTATAATCTTTGTTCTGTTTCGCTTTAAATACTCTAGATCTATCGCATATTTAAAAACATTTCATTCGGCTCATTATTATTATACCTCCTTTCTTTTAGTGATGCTGTTTCATTATTCTATAACAAGCCTTCAACTATGTCTTACACTTTATCATGCTTTTTCAATTTGTTTCTAAATACATCTGCAAGTATCCGATACTTTTTCAGTCGACAAATGATAGTGGTAATCGCTATCATTATTCTCTTCTTAGAGTGAATTTTGTTATTCTCTTTTTCTTTCTCAGATAAATGTTGGTTTCTTTTCTTTTTATATGGTAACTCGGATAGTTATACTGTAGGATAATCTTTTTCTATACCATGGTATCCTAGATCAACTACAGTAACAACTTGTTTTGAGATGATAGGACGGTCTTTTTGTATATGTGAATATATATTCATGCCCTTTTCCTTTCTTATGAACGACCTTATAAAGTATATAGCCACGATTGTTACCATGATTTGATTCTTTACTGCAGTATATCTTTTCTTCTTGCCTCAAGAATAGAATATCTTCTTTCTTTCTTTATCGAAGGGTCTTGGAATTTGCTATTGTTCTGTGGAATCTATGAATCAAGAAATCCTGGAAAATACTCTTCAACTTCTTCCAAAGTTTGCAGTCTTTTTGTTTTGTTGTATATCTTTTGCAGGATGGGAAAACATGTTCTTATCATATTCAATATTCAATCTTTTGTATATCTCTGCAAATGTTGCTTTGATCCAAATTAAAGGGGAAACTAACAGCCATAGTATAGGTTATGTACAGATAATAGACACCAAAGGCATAAGAAACCTATTCTCTGGGTCAAGTTTGAAAGATCCTTCCAATAGTACCAATGTCTCTTTTTCCGCCTTTTCTTTTGGATAAGCGTTGTATCTCATGTTTGGCATATTTTTTTTACTATCTTTTATTGTAAATCTCATCGAATTCTTGTACTGTTAGTCCACCATTGAACGATTTGAAAAGAATTGATTTTGTGGATAACTTATCATAGGAAAGCAAAGACTGGATATTTAAAAAGAATAGCAGTAATAAACCTTGTTCAGGCGCAATTATGTAATAGATCTGCTAATGAGGTTATAGATTTACAGGTTATATATGAATAAAACACAAAAAATTACAGTCCTTACTATGGCTGTATTTGCAGCTGTAATGTTTGCAGCACCAGTATCTATGAATTCCGCATTTGCAGGCGACTACGACGGCTTCTTCTTCCACCATCACCACCACCACTTCTTCTTTGGCAACGAACATCACCACCATCATCACGACAATTTAGACGCTAAATTAGAAAATACATTTGGTGTGTGAATAAACATCCAAAAAATATTTTTTATTTTTTGCAATAATGCTATAAAATTAAAATATCCTGGTAATTCGAAGATGGTGTAACTAAATGACGTAACTTTGTTACCTGGCACTTAAATACTCTAATGAGGTTATAGATTTATAGGTTATATATGAATAAAACACAAAAAATTACAGTCCTTACTATGGCTGTATTTGCAGCTGTAATGTTTGCAGCACCAGTAGCTATGAATTCTGCATTCGCAGATGGTCACCATGGTAAAGTCATCATTATAATCAAAGGCGGTCATCATCATCACCATCATCACCATCATCACCATCATCACCATCATCACTTCTTCTTCCACCACGACCGAGATTAAGCCTCCAAGCTTAATCTTAAAACAAGCTAATGTGTAAAAACACATTAAAAAAAATATTTTTTTTATTATACTGTTCAATTAGGATAGGTAATACCAATGTTATAGAAGATTCTATATTAACAAAATATAATAGCTAATAAATACTCCATAATACTTATAATTTCACAGGTTATATAATATGAATAAAACACAAAAAATTACAGTCCTTGTTATGGCTGCCTTTGCAGCAGTAATGTTTGCAGGACCAATAGCTATGAATTCTGCATATGCAGGCGACGACGGCTTCTTCTTCCACCACCATCACCACCACCACCACCACCACTTCTTCTTCTTCCACTTCCACCACCATCACCACCACCACCACTTCTTCTTCTTCCACCACCACCACCACCACGACGACGACGACTTCTAGACGATAAGATAGCAAATGCAGTCTAATGTGTGAATAACACATTAAAAAAATATTTTTTTATATTTTTTAAATAAATAATTATTAATTACCAAAATTTTATATTTCTCTAAATTATTATCTTAAGGGCTCTTTTTTAGATGTGGCGATCTATGTTCATACTAGCAAATAAGCGTGTAGAGGCTTGAATTGTTAACCATGATCTGATTCTTTACAGTATGCCGCTTTATTTTCATAATAATACATCTTCCGTCTATTCTTATCCTTTGATCTTGGAATTTGTCGTTCTATATTACATATAAAAGCAATAAAATCAGGAAAATGTTTTTTAACTTCTGGCGTTTTTCACCTTTTTGTAACGTTATATAATTTTGTATAATTGATACACATTAGATCTCTTGCATAATTAGAAATCATTGAAACCTGCCCTATGGATTTTGTGTTTGGTTCTAGTCTAGTTATGATAAGGTGATATTCTATAGTTTACCAAACCTGCAACGATATCTGACACTTTATAGTGCTTTCTCAATTTGTTTCTGAATATGTGACTCTCCTGAAAAGTCTACAAATGGTATCCTCTATCACTATTCTCTTTTTGAATGGCTTTTGTTGTACTCTTTTTCTTCCTTAGATTATTCTTCTTGGTTTCTTTTCTTTTTACAGAGTAGTGCCGATATTTGTTCTAGAAAATCCTTTTCTATACCAAGGTATCCTAGATCAACTATGGTAACAACCTCTTTTGTGAAGGATAGAATGAATCTCTTTGTATATATCATAATTTGCCTCATTCCTTTCTTGTGGGCGACCTTATGAAGGATATAGTCACGATGATTGTTAATCATAAACTGTATCTTTACAATAGTACGCCTTTTCTTTTTGTCTTAAGAATAGTATGCCTTAAATCTTCTCTCATCTGTAGGTCTTGGTATCTGTCGTTCTGTGGAACCTATAAAAACCATAAAACCATGAAAGTATTTCTCTACTGTCTCTGCTGGAGTTTTTAACCTCTTTGTTATGCCGTATAATTTTTGAGGGACGGGTAAACATTTTCTAATCATATTCAATATTCTATCTTTTGAATGTCTCTACAAATGTTGCTTTGATCTAGATCAAAGAGAAAGCCTGCCAAAGTATAGGTGATATAAAGACGATAATAAACTAGAAGCATAAGGAATCCATCTATTAAATCAAGTTTGAAATGTCTACCTGCACCTCTGTTTCTTTATCTATTGTTGTTTATTTTAGATAAACGCTTTATCTCATATTTAGTGTATCTTTTTGTTATTTTATTATCGTAAGTGTCATCAAATTCTTGTAATGTAAGGCCGGTGAATGATTTAAAAAGTAGTAGTAGTGGTTTTTTGCATAACCTTTTGTATGAAAACATCTAGAGAGAACATGGTAATGATGAACTTCAGGTCATAAAGCTATTTGCGAGTAATTATGCAAGAGATCTATACAAAATATCATTTATTCATTAGTATCTATTTGTGATATTGTACATAGTTAGTGATATTAATAACTTATTTAATTTAACCATTATGTGTAGTTTATCTTGGTTTATAGAATTTTCATCTATCAAGTAAAAATCAGGGTATCCGTGGATGACACATCAAGCTAGCGTATCAAGGTGACGTAACTTTGTTACGTG
>JAICXY010000075.1 GCA_025934495.1 Candidatus Nitrosocosmicus sp. | reverse complement strand
GGGGAATTTGCACCGGCTGTTAGAACTGTTGAATGTTGATGTTGGTTACATCCTTGATGAATACTTTGGTGTATGCTAGAGTGTTTGCTGTGGTCATGATGATGTGAGAAGAAGAAGTGATGGTGATGATGATGATGATGATGATGATGATGTCTATGTGCAAAGGCATTGTCTGCGCTGGATACGATTGTACCTGCTACCATTATTGCTGAAAGTGCTACTACTACTAAAGCTATTGATGCTTGTTTTTTAGTTATATTTGTCATATAGTACCTGTTTTTACAAAATATACCGTATATTTGTAGTATTACACTTTCTAGTAGAATATTATCCTGTTTATTTATACTATAATTTAATCCTAAAAAGTTTATAGAACATTATTTTATGATTAAATACTTTAAGAGATTATCTACTAATGATTTAGAATTATTAATCGTAGTATTGAGTAAAATGGTTATTTTGTAATTCTTTGGATATATGCATCGAATTAATTTGATACATTTTAAATAAGATATAAAAGCCCACCTTATACCCTAGGTCAATACAATGTGAATAATAAAAGATATATAATTACAATATCTTCAGATCCGTTCTCTTTGACCTTGATCAGAAGAGTAACATCTACAAAGATATACAAAAGATTGAATATTGAATATCATTAGAAAATGTTTACCAATTCCTCAAAAGGTATACACCAAAATAAAGAGGTTAAAAACTCGAGGATGAAGAGAAATATTTTCCAGGCATTCTTGCTTTTACCGATTGTACTGAACAGCAGTAAATCCCAAGGCTCCACATAAGAGAAGATGCAAGGCATACTATTCAGGCAGGAAGAAAAGACATACTACAGTAAAGAATCAGATTGTGGTCAATAATCAAGGCTATATCATTCACAAAGCAAATCATAAGAAAGGAAGAAGGCATGACTATATATCGAATATATAAAAAGAATCATCCTATCATGCCCAAAGATGTTGTAAATGTGTATGACCTTGGATATCTAAGAGTAAAAAGTATTTTCCTGCAGAACAAAAATCGTCTCTACCATATAAAAAGAAAAGAAATCAAAAAGAGTTACCACAAGAAGAAAAAGAGCATAATAAAAAACATTCTAACAAAAAGAGAATAATGGTGGAACATACTATTTGTAAAATAAAAAAGTACAGGATAATGAGCGATATCTTCAGAAACAGGCTTAGGAAGTATGATAAAATTTCAGATATAGGGTAGCAGGACTGGTAAACCATAGAATTATGAACCATTCGGTAGAAATCGATATAGTATCCTATTGAAAAGTTGGATTGTTTCTAATTATGCGAGTCTAATATACAAAACATCAATAGAAATTGAGAGAAGGATAATCAAGTAAGAAGAGCTACAGATTTTGGCTCTGAACAGATAGCAACTATAGTTAATGAGAATTTAGATACAAGATCTCTTGCATAATTAGTACCAATAGAAAAATTTCTAATAATAAATATATCTTGATCGAAATCAGCAAATTAAAATGTAAATATTACATAATTTCATCGATAGGCTGTAAAATTTTGATAGATGTCTAATTAGCAAGATCTATAGAATACAAAAATATTCGGCATATCGGCAAAACCACAGCTTACAACATTCTAGCCAGACATTCACTGGTCGATGCAGAAAAAAAGATAATTAAAGAATACAAATCGTTTGAACGAGATAAGCCTGATGAGTATATAGTACAGGTTGATATCACAAGATTCAATTATGCCAATATACTATGCAAGATGATCATTTCACAAAGTTCTGGGCTGTAAGACTGCTGGAGAATGAAACAGATGACAATATGTAGTAGATGGCAGGAAGCACCTGCATGACCAAAAGTATGATTCTCTTTTAACTGATAATGGTAGTAGCCAGTTTAACAGAAGGAACCCTATTATGAAAAAATATTGTGACCAGTGTAACAGGGAGGAGACATATCTGGACATCGATACATCATCACCCACAAACCATGGTACTTTCAAATGCTCAGAGAAGGAAGGGGGGGACCGAAAAGATTTCTAATACGCAAATTGGAAAGAAATAGTACTTTTATGAAAGTATTGATAGATGTATTTTAGCTTATATTGGCTGGTACAACAATGGAAAGAAAGTATCCACTACAAAATGCTATCCTAAAGAAAGATACTCTGGACAAAGAGATATGGTGGTTGGTATGTACTATTTGTAAAAGCACTTTAGCTGGAACATATACTACCAGTACCAGTTGTAGTTTGGGGATAACATATGTACCTTGGCTTTATACCTATAACCATATATAAACATGTGAATGTATATATAGTATATAATGGAAAATTCTTTTAGAGTCTGTGTCTCTTGTATCGTTTTTATAGAGCCAATTATTGCAAGTTTTATGATGTATGACTATGTATAAATTGATGAAATGCAACGTTTTACCATTTTTCTGTGATTTATGACCCTAGGGTGAATAGGTCTTGCCAAAGCCATCTAAATCATCCTGTGACGTGGTGGTGGTGGTGATAGATGGTACCTGCGCGTAGTTTATGCCGACGTTCACATTGCCCATTCCAGTGAACCTGGGCACCATTGGATAAGGATAGACAGGCAGTGAAGTATATATCACCGTTTCTAACATGCTGCTGTTTGGGTTGCTGCCACCAGTAGGCAAGATCTGTCCCCCACTCTGATTTCTGATCATAGATGGCATACCTATCTGGGTTCCATTTGCCTGATGCATAACAGCAGACTGGGTACCGTTATTGTTCGGTTCACTACTACTAGGCTTGGCATCTAACTTCTGCTGTTCACTGTCGCTACTATACTGAACCGCCATGATCTTATCAAGTGCGGTACCATGTTTTACCAATGCAGTGATTGCAGTCACCATGTCAAAATGATTGGGACCTTATCCACCACCACAGTGATATACACCTGGAGAATATGAATAGTAGCGCGAATTTCTGAGTTGTATTCAATTCAATCTTCCAATTTGTTTGACCACCGCAGAGTAATAAGCAAGTGTACCAGTAGGGACAATTGATGGATAAGTAACCGTGATACAGGATAATCTTGCCATCATGCGCCTAGAACTTGTTCGGATAGGATTGGTGGTGGCATCATAAACATTTGCAATTGGACGAATACTATTGAACACTGCTGGAGTAAATTTCATATAACGTGCAAAGTTTAATATCTTGCTTGCCTAATGGTATATACAAATATTCTACAAATACGTAGGCAATGCTCTTGCCCGTGACAAAGTTGTCATTTGAGGATACAACCCATTCTGCCCCGCCTAACACCGATCCATATACCTGCCCGCCTGGATAGTAATAGTTACCATGATCGCCTACTAGACAAGGAAAAATCTTTTTGACGGCTACAATTTGTGCTGTGGGTCATGCAGTTAGCGCCATCCACATCGTTTGGACATTGCAGTGTGACTGGGCCAAAGATGCAAGCATGCGGATCGAGCAGCAGCCGCACATCAACTGTTCCGTCTAAGCTGTCGCACTCCTTTATTACTGTATATGTAGTAGCGTAATCTTGTTCACAGTTAGGATCGACTTGCCGCTAGAGTCTGGATTGACTTGGACATCCCAGGAATGTTTGAAGTAGTTTAGCAGAGATAAGATTACAGTATGACACCAGCCACGATGCTAGGCAAATAGATAATCCTCCACTTTTAAGGAAATGACCTATATTCATACTAATGTAATCGATATAGTAAACTAAAACTGCTTTGTTGCATGATTCGATAAACAGGCAAAAGACATATTTTTCCAGATAAAACAAATATAATTTGGATGATTTGCATTGCATATGTCTATTCAAAACGTTAACAAAAAACGATTAAAAATAATCATGCAACAAAGCACATTATAGCTAGAAAGAACCAAACACAAATTCCATGGGACTGGTTTGAACGATTTTTAATTATGCAAGATATCTTATGTATTACTAAAGTGTTAAAAACTTAAAAAATTAGTAATTACATATAGTAATATATCTAAAGATACAGATTCCTTTACTTTTAAAATTAATTTGACTTTTTGTTTTAAAAATAATATTTGAAAATAAACAAAAAAATCAATTCAATCTTTGATTACTTTTGTTACTGGGATAGAATCTTTAACATGATCGATTGGGCTATTTTATTGAATCAAATGTAATTATATTGTTTTCTAGTTTATACTAAATATCGCTTGATTTTCGTAGTATGGAAGGAGGATAAAAAAAATTAATCCATTGTTTTTGACATTTCATCGTGAACTTTTAAATTGGCTTCATCAACCTTTATTGATTGAGTTGGACATACTGTTACACATGCCATGCACCATATGCAATCCCTTTCTCTTATAGGATCGGATTTATCTGTATAATCTTTTCTTCCATCCCTATTCCTATCTTCACCTGTTCCCTCACTTGTAGCATTAGTCATTTCTATCCCCGGGACATCTTGTTCAGATCTATACCATTGGTATACTTGAACGGGACACGCCTCAATACATGATCCATCAGCAATACAAGAATCCCAATCTAATGCGACAAATGTTCCATGTACCCCTAAACCTACGTACTGTTCATTTCTTTGATTATATGCAGATTGGACTTGGGTATTTTCAGAAGATTCTGCATCTACTCTTCCAGGTCCCCAAACAAAATGAAACTGTCCACTAGCATTCTTGTGTTTTCCGATTATTTTATGATTTTTTGGAAATTCTGGATCTATAGGCATTTACCTTTCATTTGAAAAGCTAATATGCAATACTTATAAGGATATTTATACTGTCTAATGTTATTATAAGACAAATATTTGTTATAATCTTTCTATCCCTTATTTAGATAACTTGAATCTGCTTTTAATGCAAGTGGAAAAACAATTTGTTCTTCTTCTGAAAAATGATTTCTTAAATTTGCAATAAATTCATTAATTTCACCTTTTACTTTTTCTTCAATCTGCTGTTGTATCTGCTGTGAGTGTTGTATATTAATCTCCCCTTCAATATTTTGTAATTTGTGTTTCAGAAAATCGACCACCCAGTTATGCTCCTGCATAATTTTGATAGAATCAGCTGATTCCTCTTTTGCATTATGCATTATAACACGCATTAATCTTGCTTCTTCTTCTACTGCATGTTTGATTATTGATTCACTCAGATCATGAATGGTTTTTATTGCCTCTTTAATCGTATTTTCATTAATACTTTTTTCTACCTTTTTAAAAGTTGATTCAAAATATACATGCTCTTGCTTTAGTCTTTGAATCATTTGAGATATTGGTTCATCAAAATTAATTCTGTAATTCATAATACCATATTTTAGGATAAATTAATAAAACTATAACTTATCTACCTATTAGATTTAGTAAAATTATTTCTTATCTTATATTGCATTTAATATCTACTAGTTAAACAAATTGGTGATTTGAGTTCCTGTGCTTATGAGGCCATCTTTTGCACATTTTAGGAAGGATAGTTAACAAATTAATTTGTAAGAAAATAGAAATATCTTTTTTAGATGAATGTAATAACTCTAAAGTATAATTTCTTTTAAATTAAAAAAGATATGAATTTCTCAGAAATTACTACAATAATTACTGTTGGAATACTTGCATCTTTGTTGGGCCTATCACTATTGCAATTTTCATCAGTTAGGAAAAGTATGCGCATACAAAGTGAACAGCAGATATATGCAAGGATAATAGAATCGAGGATGAAACTTGAAAACACTGAAGCATTTACCAAAATGGCAAAAGAAAATCCTCTATTTGCAGAACGATTATCTCTGGTTGATAATCCAGATGAATATTATACTGTAATTGCATATCTTGATTTAATTGAATTTCTATTTCATCAATATAATACTAAAATGATGGATACGAAACTTTGGCCAAGATGGAAAGCACTAGCAAAAACACTTATTGGCATACCAAAGTTTAAAAAGGTTTGGGATAAGACAAAATATGTTCATAATTCTGATTTTATCCAATTTATGGATTCATTGTGAATAGATGGCTCTGTTAACAGTTGTGTAAAGAAGGTTGTATACTTTATTGTAAACTAATACTACTTGTTATCACTAACAAGACTATTGATGTATTTATTTGATGCATATATAAAATTAAAAATCAGGAATCTAAACAAATACAATCAGTTTGGCTCTGTTCACTTAACAAAAAATCTATAGCTTGAGGATACTCTATTTCCATTGTGATTATTAGAAGAAATAGAACACTTTCAAAGTATATTTATTATGCTCTATATTTTTATTTTTCATATTTATCTTTAAGACGAACAGTCGAAAGACTGTCTTCTTGTTTTATCAAAAGAAATCATGTTTCCATTTGGAATTTGATTCAACAGTTCAAACCACAAAAAATAATATCAAAGAAAACAAATATTTTAGAGTTTACAATAGATGAAACCCTAATAAAGATTGGTTCTTAGAACTAATGTGGCTTTGATGGGTAGCTATAGAACAAAAGCAGAGACAAATCTTTGATATTGATATATCTTTAGAAAGAACTATGCTCTGGTAGCTGAGCGATTTATTGCCTTTCTAATAAATAGACATGGCAAGCATCCGATTTCAACAGATGGCGGCACTTGGTATATCCAAACTTTCAGTTTCTGAAATTGAAGCATCATCTCCATTCCTCTTTTGAGAAAATATTGAAAGAAAGAACGATGCAGTATATTAAGGCAGAACGGAGAATTTTGACGATTACTTTCCTTGCAAAAAGAACAAGTGTAAATTAAATCAATATAAAACAATGGCTCAAGTTGTTTGTTTATCAACATAATAAAGAAATAATATCTTAAGTTAACAGAGCCATTATAATGGTGAATATGTTTTTAACCCAAAAGAAACTCTTCTGCATTCTTTAAATCTTATATATTTTGATTTTTAGATACTAACTGATAATGAGCAATAACAAAAAAGAAATTGAAAAACCTGGTTTGAGCACTGAAGAAGCCAAAGATCTTGAATTAGACGAGCAACCAAAACCAACTAGAAAAGTGAGTCATCCATCTACACCTATATCAAATAAAGACGAACCCCGTGTTCATGATAAAAGAAAAGGCGGAAGAACAATAAAGTGAACAATAGTTGTCATATGTAGAAAACGGTTATACTAATAAGCTACTGGACAAGGGATTCATTAAGAGCCTGTACCAAAATAGATAGAAACATAGATAATTATTATTTTAATGGATGTGGGTCGCCTCCACTGTAACAATCATCATAAAAATAAGAATGAATAATCTCTTACAAAGAATTCATAAAACTGTATGGTAAAATAAGCACATGAATGAAAAAAAAGCCAAAATAGTATAAAGATATCCTATTGCTATTTTCTTTAGAAAAGTACCCAATGACATTGTATATAAGAATAGGCAATGGCGATACCTGAAATTTTTTGATTAACTGTGCAAAATGCAGCCAAGACTATTTAAATTAATTGTTATTATTAATAGATTATTGACAAGGTCATATATACATCCGATATTAAATAACTATATAAGATAATTTCTTTATATCAAACATGGTTTAATCTCAAAGCAAAACATAAACTACACAATAATAGAATATCAAATAAATAAAATTAAAATAGATTATTCTATTTGTCCTACTTCATGCTCTACGTCTGCCATTGACTTATATTCCTTGTCAGGCAGTTGATCAATAGTATCAATAACATCGTCAGAATCATCAGTCTGGCCTTTATTCTGTGATGCATGGTTAACTAAATTATCTTTATTTGCTGGAAAATCAATACCTTTTAGCATTTTTGCTATTGAAGCAGCAGATGTTGTCTTATTAGCAGCTACTTCTCCACCTTTATGGCCTCTTCTATCCCTATTTCCATTATCATTATCATCGTTATTATTTGTCATTTAATTATGGTATTAATTAAAGTATAAAAATTCTATCACACTCCAAAAGATATTCTTTTTAAATTATAATTTCTAGGGTGTCGTTACTTCTATGAGCAAAAATACAAAAATAGGTAACAACGAATACAATCTACTTAAAGCAATAGGAAGGGAGGCAGACTTT
This sequence comes from Candidatus Nitrosocosmicus sp., assembly GCA_025934495.1. Taxonomy (GTDB): domain Archaea; phylum Thermoproteota; class Nitrososphaeria; order Nitrososphaerales; family Nitrososphaeraceae; genus Nitrosocosmicus. Next base: position 7,867 of record JAICXY010000075.1, on the reverse strand, counting down.
TTACATGATACTATTGATGAATATAAAAGAGATGCTCAAAATGAAAATAGAAATGATTTAGTAGAACTTTGGGAAAAGATAAAGAAGGATAAGTAAAATCATGTTATTATGCTGCAAGAAAAGCTTAAAGAATGCTATAAACAAAAATAAATAACATCATCTATGATTCTCTATATTTTTTTATTTTATTTTATTTTATTTTATTTAACAACATATTTTATATCCTGAATAAATAGAACAAGATAAAATAAATTGTTTATTTTAGATTTCTGTAAGATTGATAGAATGATAAATACTTTATAAAGTTAATATCAATACAATCTGTATCTGATTTTTGTTGCTTTTCATTATATTAATCGAATATTTATATTGTTACTGTACAAATACATCATATGTTACAATATACTTAAATATTTTTTCTATTAATTAATACTGGATGATTTAAACAGTCGTCTAACTCACTCTGAATGCAAATAGCAACTGAAATAGCAACAATATCCATATCGTTCGATGAAAAATACTTCTGTCATCATAGAAACACCATAATAACATCTTCCTCCAGGCACAACTTTATCATAATAGTCTATATGATAAAGTAACAAGGTAACAAGTCATAAAGAGAGCCAAAAAACCATTTATGTTTTGATGTTCTCTTTATCTCTCTTTCCTTTTAAATTATAGAGAACCATTACCTGCTCTGTTAACAATAATAAATTCATGACTAATCCTTAATGTAACTGATTGTATTTGTTTAGATTCCTGATTTTTAATTTTATATATGCATCAAATAAATACATCAATAAGTTTGCTATCCAAAACAAGCAGTATTAGTTTACAGGAGGAAGCACCCATGTGTTTATATGACTGTTAACAGTGGGGATATATTTTTTGAATCATAAAATAAATCATAATATAATAAAGACAGATTGTTATTTTCTTTATCTTTATCTTTTATTTATATCTCATATTGTATAAAATCGTCTCTTGACATATCCAATAATAATCGTCCATCATAAAAGCTAACAATAAATTTTGATGGAATAGAGTATTTCCTTAAACCCATTTTTCCCCTAATAATCAAATTGACCATATCTTGCGCTTTATCGATACTTTCTACAACACCGACATATGATTCATCTTTGGTTAATACAGGTCGTTCGATAATGGCAGATGTATCTATATTATTTGACATATGAATATAATACATTATACAAAATTATTTTACTTTTTTCCTATGCAAATACAATATATATATATATCTGATTTTCGATTGTTACTATCATAGTTATAGTATTTTTAATTTTAACACAATTTATCGGTACCGAAGTAATTTTTATACGATGATTCAATGGTAAATATATAGAAATAAAAAAAGAATCTAATGATGATGAGCGCTCGTCTGAAATATCAGATTATAAAGAAGAAAATAAGACTTTTCAAAGTTCAAACCTAACAATAAATTTGATGAAGCAAGGCTTTCAAATCTTTCTTAAAGAAATAAATCTTTTTACTATAAATATATTTTTATAAAACCATAAAGTAGTCTTTTCCATATGTGTTCTTCATGCAATACAAATAGTGATACATGTTCTTGTGGTTGTAACAATACTCAAGGTAATACATGTACCGAATGTGGTCATACTATGAAGTAATGACTATAATACATTTTTTTATTGGAAAACGTGTATAAATCTTTTTTTTAATGTTTTATTATGATTAATACAAATTAGAAAGTTATTCTATAGGGGATAATCCATCTTTTTTATAGAGTTATCTTATAATATTTAAAACAAAACAAAAGATAACGTATATTTGTCTGCTGCAATAAAATAACAAAAAAGACCTTTTCGGGGGAATTGTTTGTTCTCCGTCTCTTTATTACCAATATCTTGTACAATACACTCTTTTATTCGAAATTTAATTCCAAGTATTTTATTGCATCTAGTGATGCTTTGCAACCAGAACCTGCTGCTGTTATTGCTTGTCTATATGTATAATCATATACATCACCTGCTACAAAAATCCCTTCAACAATCGTCTTTGTTTCCTCATATCTTTTAATATATCCTTTATCATCTATTTCCACTTGTCCTTTGAAAATATTTGTATTGGGCTTATCTATTGCAATAAATACACCGTCGCATTTTATTTCTGTCAATTCAGCTGTCTTTGTATTCTTTAACTTTATTCCTTCTACCTTATTTTGGCCAAAGATATCTTCAACTATTGTATTCCATATAGAGATTTTGGGATTATGAGAAGCTCTTTGTTGTAGTATTTTACTAGTTCTCAATTCATTTCTACTATGAATTATAACACTTTTTGCAAGTTTTGTTAAAAAAAACACTGCTTCTTCTAATGCTGTATCTTCTCCTCCTACAACCACAACCTGTTGTTCCTAAAGAAAAAACCATCACAAGTAGCACATGTGAACACACCCATGCCTTTTAATCTGTTTTCAGATTCTAATCCAAGTCACATTACCGAAGCACCTGTTGCTATTATAATATATTCAGATAACAGTATCTTATTTTCCTCCTCTTCTTTGTTTTTGATATTGTTACTATTATTTTTACCATTTATTGACCTATTGTAAAAAACATAACTATTACAGAAATCACATTAATGGCGCCTGTAATACATCCTATAACATTTGATTTTTTGTTATTTGTTTTATCTTTTAAAATACTTTTATCATTCGCTATTTTGATTATAAAAATAATCATGGGTAAAGATACTATACCATTAATAATGGAACTATAAATTAAGGCTTGAATAGGATTAATGCCTACAAAATTTATAAAAATTCCTATAATAGTGGATACAGATATGACTAAATAAAATGATTTAGCTTCTCTGAATTTTTTATAAAGTCCTTGCTTCCACCCAAATGCATCAGAAAGAGCGTATCCACAACTTGTAGCCAAAACAGGTGTTGCAAGAAGTCCTGTGCCAACTATTCCTAAAGCAAATATGAACTTTGAGATAACACCTGCATTAGGAAAAGAATTTACTAATGGTTCAAGAGCTTTAGCTGCTTGTTCTGTTGTTTGTATATTGGTTACTCCGTGAGAATGTAGCGAGCCTGCACAAGTAATCATGATGGACCATACTATAATTTGAGCAAAGCCCATACCAATTGCAGTATCTATTTTCATTGTTTTGATTTCTTTTTTTCCTATCTGTTTAGGAGATCCTTTTCCTAACTCTTTAATTTTTCCAGTCTTTACTTCTTCTTCTACTTCCTCTGAAGCTTGCCAAAAGAAAAGATATGGTGAAATGGTTGTTCCAAATATCGCTGCAAACATTACTGCATAATTCTTTGTAAGTTCAAGATGTGGAACAAAGGTTGAAAACAAAATGTTTTGTATGTTTCCACCAACAATTAAACTAGTAATAACATATGCAAATAAAGATAGAGCAATATATTTTAAAAATTTAACAAATTTATTATATGGAATAAAGATTTGCAAAATTAAAATAAAGATGGCAAAACCTAAAATGGCCATAGTCATTGGGATTTGCGGAACTAAAAGACGAAGAGAATCAGCCATTGCACCTATATCTGCACCTATATTTATTGTGTTTGATATAAGAAGAATACCTGTAAGTGGAAACAGTACTTTTATAGAATATTTTTCTTTAATTATTTTGCCTAAACCAGAACCTGTAACAAGACCTATTCTGCCACTCATCTCTTGCATCGTATATATAAGAGGAAACATTAGTAAAACCATCCATAACATTCCAAAACCTAATTGAGCCCCAGCTTGAGAATATGTGGCAATACCAGACGGATCAACATCAGATGCCCCTGTTATTACACCCGGACCTATAAATTTAAAAATGGATTTAATAGAAAGTTTATTTGATGGCAAAACCTATTTATCTATCATTATCTTAATAGCATACTTTTTAAATGATATATGATTATACCCGCCCTGTTAAATAAAGATATGATTCCTTTATTATGTTGATATACAAACAGCTTGAGCCATTGTTTAATATGGTTTAATCTACACTCGTTCTTTTTCCTACATGGAAAGTAATTGTCAAACGATTCTATTCTATCTTTTATGTACTGCATTGTTATTTCAATAATACTTTTTTCATAATGAGAATGAATGTAATGCTGTAGGTTCAAGAATTTGCATGCTTGTGATGGATACCAAGTACCGTCATCAGACGATAGTGAATTTTTCCATACTTGTCTATAATATTAGAAAGAAATCGCTCTGCCACAAACATATTTCATCTCCATTGTCTCACATTTAATTCCATCTATGGGTAAAGCCGCATTGGTTTTTGTTGAAAATTTTATATTATAGATTGCAAAACCGATAATTAAAACAGCTACTACAACAACACCAATTATTATAAATTTATTAACCTATTTATCTCTTAAAATCTTGTTAGCCCATTTTCTCTCTCTCTTAATGTCATTTCCGACTTTAAATGTATAGTCTTATTGTTTATATTAATTATTTATATATCGAATAAGATTCTTAAAGTTAAGGAAAAAGATATAACACGTACCGGTAATAAACTTCATAAATTCTTTTAATACAGTTGCCCGAAATGATAATGGCCTTTTTCTATACTATATAAGTAACTCAAATGGTGGCTATGCAGTATATAAACAAGGTCTTGGTCCTCGATCCTATGGATAAAAATGCTTTGGATATAAAAAACGAAATTTCGAAGTTTTTCAACAGTTTGCCATTTAAAGGCTAATGATAGAATAACTCTTTAGATTGTATTCACTTTTGATTTATATTTCTTATCAACATTTTGATAATAACACCAAGTCCATATCTAGATTTATTATTTCCAAATAAGTCGCGATGAATTGACTGGGAGATTAATTATATATTCATGATATCAACTGATATAGATATACTTTGGTTAATATCTATAGGTAAGACTTAGGTTAATCAAATGTTATTAGGGGTACGAAAACTTTAAGATTTAATTATGGATTTCATTTTAGGAATTGAATCGAAAATATAGTCGAATTTGTTACTAGTCCCCACTAATTAGATATTAAGGGTTCAAATATTTTATAATATAAAAATTAAGGGAAGGAGAATTATGCTCGCAAAGATCTCTACAATCATTATCAATATAAAAAAATCAAGAATACACCTCTTGTTGTATTTCTTACAATCCAATCACTGAACTAAACCTAATTGAAGATATAGATAGGGATACATACATAGACAAGCAATAAATAATTCAACTTTTAGAAATGAATGTATTATATTGGTAAAGCAGCATTCTTCACAGATGGATAAATAATTATAATAAAAACAGCGGCAAAACAGCTATAAATATTTTAGAATGAGAATATCTATATATGTATATATTTTTTCCTTACATAACTAAGAGCCTTTAGAAATGAAGAATATACCCATATATGGTAATATTAGCAATCAAAAGTAGATTTAATTATTCAGGTCCAGGTATACCTTCCATAAATGCACTATTTTCTTCTATTTCTTCACTTGGTAAACGAATTAATTTTGAGTGACATCCACATTCACATATTTTATCAGAGCAAAGTTGATGATTACCAACACTACAATATTCTGAAGTTATCACATGATCAATTAAGTTTCATGTTTTTTTAAGTTTACGAAGGAAGAATAAACATACAGCCAACAAACGTTCTTTTTATAGAAGAAAATGCAGTTTCTACAATCCAACGCTGTTTCCAATAATTGTATTATCCTCTTTTCATCATTGCAAATCATTTCTCTGAGCTAAAACTGATAGGTTCTAAGAGGATGTCTTTTCCCTTTTTTCCATCTTGTTCTATCATTCTTTTACTTACTTTAATACATCAGAATTCCATTGTTGTCTGTTGAATTTAAAAAAAATATTATTGCTATCATAAGCGTTATCATCATCATCATCATCAGCAAATAGTTCATCTACTGTTTTAGGTTTTAAAGTACCATTAAACAATTCTTGTAATTCCTTGTTATCATGTCCATGCTCATCGTCGGTACCTTCATCATTGAAAGTATTTTCTTTGTGTTGACGTTTACATCAGCAACATATGTATTTTCATTTTCAGATATCCTTTTGAAAAAAGCATTATAGAAAGGGCTTGAAATACATCAAAGATAGAATATTGAAGGATTTGATGATTATTTTCCATGTAGAAAGAAGAAATGTAAAATCAAGCATGTTAGACAATGGTTAATTCTATTTGTCGATACTATAACAAAGGAGTAATTACTTTACTTATCTTTACTGGACAGTTTTTCCGTTTATACGATTGAGATTGAGCATAAAGGTATGTCTATTCCGTTTGTATTTATATGCTATCGTCAATACATATAGTTATAGTTTAAGAGAATGTTATATAAGAATCGCTATTCAATGTACTATGTCTATTGTGTCTTTTAGGTATAAAATTATAATTCCAAGTAATTTAACCATAGTTTAATTGTTAATGGATCATCTGAAGAGGAGATAATAGACCAACCGACCAAACATAAATAAAAAAATTATCAGAATAAAAGTGCTTTGTTGCATGATTCCTCCTTCCCAAACGCATTTAGCTAACACTAATCAACAAATCGTATGAACGGGTCTACTTACAAACGATCTCTTATTAAACGTGATGGAATTCTCACTTTAATGTCTTTAATAATTGGAATACTGAAAAGAGATGGATAAATATAAGGCTGGCGAGTCGTCTTATATCGGATACAGATCTTATCTATTATCCATAAGTAATTTCGTTTTCATTATCTGCAAGCACAGAAATCGTAAGGTTAATTATTCCTGCAAAGCATAGTATTTGACAGTTGAACAGTATTGACAGTTGTTTTCACGTATTCTTTAAAAAAACGAATTAATATGATATGGTTCTTACTGTTTTACACAACAACTGTCAGAACCGTCGAACTGTCCATGAACTTGATTCAGGAATACCTTATTGTTTCTACTATCATCAACCTATTCCAATATCTTTAAATAATGGGTTACCCTAATAAGGTATGGAATCTCATTTATAGAACCGATAACAGCACTAAGCCCCACGGGCCCGCTCACATCTAGGGTTCTTATACCGCTATTACATAACGAATATAGTCACAAGGGGATAATGTAAATGTCAGTCAAGCTTTCTACCACTGTAAATAACATAAACACAATTCCAAACACTGAAAACCAGTTGCTTATTAAAGAGTTCTATGAGTTTATGAAATCTTCTGGAACCTCTGAAAAATATCAAAATAACAATCTTAAAACTATTATAGCCTTTGGAAAGTCTTTAGATGCTTCTGTTTCTTTTTATTCGATTAATAAAAGAGAATATATTATCAAATGCTAATTTATCTTGTTTGGTGATCGACAATGATTTCTTAAAGCCATAACATTCTTGTCTCTCAATCTTTAGTAATTGTCTAAATGAGGGAATCGTTCGACCCAACAGTTGAAAGAAAGATGAAGATAATTAAAAGCCTTACATGGTATTATTATTTAACTACATTATTTTTAACTATTTTTGTATTTGTGAATAATGGTAGCCGCATTTTCTTATGAAAGAATTACTCACCCATTCACATATACTTATATATTTATATAGATATCCCAGAATATGTATAAAGCCAAAACAAATGCAATTTTCCTTATTTTAATAATTGGTACAATATCTATAGGTACTATTACTACTGCCTCTCTATCTCAAAACATATATGCAATTTCCATTCTGAAGAAATCTACTGGAATCACAATTTCTCAGATTAATACGAATCCTTCGACAGTACATGTACAAAATAATTTCAAAATTACAGCAACAATAACAAATAATTCTCCAAATACAATAAAATTTGTAGGACCTGCATGTGGGAAT
>JAICXY010000144.1 GCA_025934495.1 Candidatus Nitrosocosmicus sp. | reverse complement strand
CAACAACAAACAGCACATCTTTTTCCCCACTACCTGCAACAACAACTGCACCTGCAACAACAAACAGCACATCTTTTTCCCCACTACCTGCAACAACAACTGCACCTGCAACAACAACAGCACCTGCAACAACAACAGCACCTGCAACAGCAGCAACAACAACAAACAAAGGGGTTACACCAACAAATCCATTTTTAAATAATAATAGAAGTAGCCAGTTGTCTGGCAATTTACAGAATCCTTCATCAATCAAAAATCTTACTAATTACAACCGCAATAGTACAAATGGCATTTTATCTCAAAATACAAATAATGATTCAATTCTATCCGATTTATACAATTCGACAGCAAATTCTGTTGTGGATGTTACCGCATTTAACAGCAACAATCATTCGCTATTTAAAACAGGATCAGGATTTGTCTATCAGTACAATGGAAAACCATTTATAATAACTGCAAGCAATCTTGTAGTTGGAAAAAACGATATTACAGTCACATTATATGATGGCTCAACATATGATAGCAAACTAACAGGGTATGATCCTCTTACAACTCTTGCTTTGTTGTCTACTAAAAATATACCACAGAATAAACTCACACCATTAAATCTAGCGAACACAACAAACCTAAAAGTAGGGCAAGCAGTAATAGCCATCGGTAATACAAGAGGTTTCTCTGACCTATTAGCCACTGGTATAATAAGTGGCCTTGGGAAGTCGATTCCGACATTTGGGAAAAATATATCCGGTCCTACTGCAAAAATTCCAGGCGGCATTATAACCAATTTAAACGTTGATTCAGGATATGGTGGAAGTCCACTACTAGATATCAAAGGTCAAGTCATAGGAATGAACATTGGAAACTTTTCAAATACTAACGAATCAAAAAATACAGGAATTTCTTTTGCGGTTCCATCTAATTCAATAAGCAAAATTATTCCATCATTATTAAGTAAAGGGTTCTACTCACACCCTTGGCTTGGAGCTTATGGCGTAGATGTTAATCTAGACATAGCAAGAGCACTTCATTTGAATGAAACAAAAGGATTCATGGTAATTGCGGTTGCTAATTCAAGTCCAGCCCAAAAAGCAGGGATATTAGGAGGAGATAATACAACTACTATAAATGGTCGCAAAATAACACTAGGTGGAGATATCATACTAAAGATTGACAATAAAAATATCCAAAATATTAATGACATGTCAAGTTATATAGAAAATAAAAAAAATATAGGCGATGATATGCTAGTTACCCTTCTTAGAAATGGAATAATACAACTAATCCATGTCCATCTTGGACCAAATCCAAACTACTTTCTTCCTTTGAAATAATAAAAAAGAGAGAGTTTAAAAACAATTTAAATCCAAAAGATTTGCAGGTAATATAACAACCACTTCCTTTCATATCTCACTATCCCAATAAGATTCTAATAGATTACACATAATTGTGCAGTTATAAAGAAGATATCCCTAAAGCTTTGAGTCTTTAAATAATAATGGTCATAATTTAACAATCCTTTTGAGATTCAAACAATTCATTTTTTAATAAAATGCAAAAAAACCGACTTGGACAGTGGAAGTGGTTTCTCACTACAAATGCAAAAAAATGTATATGAAGAATAGAAAAAAATAAATCTATTACAAATCTATCAATATTAAGGTCATATAAAGAATTTACAGAATCGATTTTATTTGTGTATGTATTAATAAATATGATATTAGAATATGAATAAAATAGAATTATTTTGTATTTTAACTTCATTATTAATAATTTTTGGAATATCTAACCAAGAAAATCATATCGTTATTGCTTTAGGTAATGTTTGGTCAAAAATAGGAAACGATTTAAAAGAGCAAGGAAACCTTACTGGAGCAATAGCTGTTTACAACAAGGCACTGATGATCGAACCAAAGAATAAAGAAATATTGGCAAACAAGGGCGACACATTAAATTTATTGGGAAATCATACAGGAGCTTTATCTGTTTACGATAAAGCCCTACGAATAGATCCTTCATATGTAAATGCATTGGACGGTAAAGGATGGGCATTAAATGAATTAGGCAACTATACACAGGCAATTACCTATTTTGATAAAGCCCTACAAATAGATCCAACGTACAAATGGTCATTGAGTAATAAAGGATGGGCATTAAATGAATTAGGCAACTATACACAGGCAATTACCTATTTTGATAAAGCCCTACGAATAGATCCTAAACTCGTTGATGCTTTAAACTTTAAAGGACAAGCTCTATTTAATATTGGAAATTATACGGGAGCAAACTACTATCTCAATAAAGCTTTTAAAATAGATCCCGAAAATAAACTATTAAAAACGTATTTACAAAAATTAGTATTAAAAGAAAATAATAAATAAAATATTCATAATCGATCTAGTTCTTTCAATAAAATTATTTTATATGTCCTTTGATAATAATCTGCTAATGTTTTACTGATTGAATGAAATTTAAAGTATCAAAAAGTAAAATACAAAAATATTAAAAATATAAGGGTATCTTTTTTTATATTATCTCTATTTTATCAGTATATTGGAAATGGAGTGCAATCAAATTAATAATTAATAACAATAGCAAATATATGTAGCCTGATAAACATTCTTGTTTTATAAAATTAATCCATGATCTTTGAAGGAGGACTGGTTAAACAAAGAATATCCATAATAAGATTGAAAATAATGTCAAGTTTTAAAATTTGACAAAAATACATTCAAAATATAATAGTAACTTCTATAATAATACGATATTAGAATACATACATGAATAAAAATACATTTGTCTTATCCACAAAAACTCTATTTTTGATAATCACACTATCGACAATAGCAGTGATACTAGGAATGTATAAAGTCACTAATACATCAACTGCATCTAGTAATGTTTATGCCTTATCCCTAGCACAACAACAACCATCATCACAACCATCATCACAACCATCATCACCACCATCACATCAAATCTTTAACACAACCATATTCGATTTACAAAGTCATCTTCTGAATGCGATATTCAATAAAGTAGAAAATTCAGTAGTCCAAATTACCAGTAAGGTACCTCCACCTTTGTCTACATCATCTCAAGATCCATCTAATCCAGATAATCAACAAAATGCTACTGCATTAGGTTCTGGTTTTGTATATGACACACATGGGCACATAATTACTAATAATCACGTAGTTTCTAATGCCAAAGTTGTTGATGTTACTTTCATAGATGGAAATAGATACACTGCAACAGTTATAGGCAAAGATCCATTTAGCGATTTAGCAGTTTTAAAGATCATGGGAAATCTAACAAAACCTATTTCTCCACTTAGTATTGCCAACTCTTCCAACCTGGAGATAGGTGAGAAAGTAATCGCTATTGGAAATCCATATGGTTTAGATAATACTATGACAACCGGAATAGTAAGTCAGACTGGTCGATTACTTTCTGAATCAAGTTTTTCTATCCCAGATGCCATTCAAACTGATGCATCTATAAACCCGGGGAATTCTGGAGGTCCATTATTAAACATCAATGGAAAAGTTATCGGAATAAACACTGCAGGTTTATTTAACGGGGTAGGATTTGCAATTTCATCCAATACATTTATGAAAGAAATACCAGTCTTAATAGAAAAGGGAAATTTTTCCCACTCTTATTTAGGATTGACTGGCACAACATTAACTTCGGATTTAACATCGCAATTTAAAAACGTATCAAAAACTTTCAGGGGTGTTTATGTTAATACAATTATAAAAAATACAACAGCCGATAAAGCCGGATTGCGTGGTGCAACAACAGATTACTATGGTCAAAAACATGGAGGCGATATAATAACAGCAATCAATAAACAAAACATAACAAAAATAGATCAATTAATTACATACATCGATCAACAAACCAAACCAGGAGATACAATAACTTTAAGTGTATATAGAAATGGACATTATGTGGATTTAAAAGCAAAAGTTATGGCAAGACCATCTTCAATTATAGCAGCAGCAGCAGCACTACCAAGCAAACCAAACCCTCAGCATCCCTAAATATAATAACAACAACAAAATATTAAATTAATATGATACAATGGGAGTACATAGATGCAGTTGACACAAGCATTTATCACTTCCTATTATATGCAAATTAACCGATAATTTTATCCGATTTCTAATACGAAACCATTTACATTTCTTCTTTTGCAAGGAAGGTAAAATCATATCATTACCACAAATATACAAACCATATTTTTTCTTCTGTTTACCTTTGACAAATGTTTATAGCTGAGCTAGGTCATTATTTGTCATATTCATTGACTCTTGCAAGAGAATCGTTTGAAAAGATATACAGATATGAACAGGATGTAAAAACAAAGTAAAGGATGCTCCTTGTTCTCAACATAGTTCATCAAGGCAAATATCTGCTTCTCAGTAGCTATAGACCCTCTTCATCGAAGTAAAGCTTGGGCCTGGGAATGGTTAAAAAGATATGTTAAGAGGGCATGGAAGGATTAAAATCCAGACCCAAAAGTGGAAGACCATCCGAGATATCTGAATGGGTCGTATATCAGATTACGACGGAACTAAAAGAAAGCAATTATGGTTGGAGAACCATAAAACAGGTATAAGAAGACTTAATTATTAAGAAAAGCGGCATAAAATATCCATTTATTCATATAGGTATACCGCATCCCTCGTAAATTGGGCGTTATGCAGTTTAGGATACCAGAAAAGTACATCTAAACAGTGCACTCATAGAGGAAAAAGCATTATTCAAAAAAAAGTCACACAAATACTTGCGGATAAGCATATCTAACAACAAGCGCAGAACAACCGCAAGAAAAAAAAACAAGACGCTGGATTTACGGTAGCATCCTTAGACGAATCAGGATTCTTTTATGATTCTCCTGTAAGACGTGTTTGGTTTGATGAGAAAAGACCTATAGTCCAAGTAACAGGCTCGCACCATTGTTCTTGTGTTTTTGGATCCATGAGCATGGAAGAAGGAAAAAAGAAAAAGAAGCAGCAGATATTCAGACAATATGATGAATTCAATAACTGAAATACCTTTGTTGATTATCTAAAAAAATTCATACTAAATTTCCATAATGTTTTTGTTTATGGGCAAGGCCTCTCCTCATTATGCATGTAAGAAAGTAATCAATATTTTGAAAATAACCAGGATGGCTCTGTTAATTTAAGGAAAAACCTATAGCTTTAAAATGACCATTTTATTTATGAGCTCTAGAATTAGAACCCATCACAAATCATTGGTTATGTATAGCGCTACTTTTTTTAGGTTTATCATTTAAAAATACTGCAAAATCAGTGTATCTTCTATATCTAGTCAAGATAAGCCATCTTGTTCCACCTGGAACTAGATACAAAAGTACAAACCAAATAAAATGTCATCAAAGAAGAAGAAGAAAAAGAATATTGATGAATATCAAGATATACAAAAAGATGAGACTGCTTTAATTTAAAGTTGGACCCGAGTATATTTGGGTATGATTGGTTACTATATTATTGAACCTGACGATAAAGAAATTCTTGGAATAAGCGTATTCAAAGAACGAAAAAATATGTTTGTTTGTGGTAGCAGTAGAACATTTTCTGTCAGATGTTCTAGAGGAATATAGCTCATATCTGATTTCCACAGATGGTGACTCATGATGTCCTCATAAGTAAGTAAATTCTTGAAGATGAAAACCATTACATCCATATTCTTCGTTTGAAAAAAGCATCATTATTGAAAGGGTATGCAATATCTGAAGGATAGAACCAAAGAATGCTTTGATGATGATTGCTTTCCCTGTAGAAAAAATAAGAAATGTAAATTAAACCATAAAAGAATTGGTTTGATTTATTTGCAGATTTTCATAATAAGGAATTATGCCTTAAGTGAACAGCGCCATTGCGCATACTTGTCCAATATAAATATGAAGATTAATTGTCGTAGAAATATAAATTAAAAGTTGTAGTGGGTCATTTTATATAATACCAATCGTATCAATAGAATTCTAGGAATTTGAAAATACAACAATAAAGAAGATACATATTTAATTGAATCATCCAAATTTACACTCATTTACTTTATTATTATGTTTATTATCAAAAATCATTAAGGATAGTATTTGTTCAAGTAGTGTTCCAAACAGAAAAGTCAATAAAGATGGTTAAACAATAAAGTTAAACAGAATCAAAGATTCATAGAAAACTTCTTTAAATGAAGTTATTCAAAGAAAACATGATAGAAGAAAATCATCAGATGAACAATAATAATAACATCGAACAAGACAGCATCAAAAGTTCTATTGAATACAACAAAGAAGAAGAAGAAAAGAAGAAGAAATTACTTATAGAAGAAAAGCAACCAGATGAACAACTTCCAATTGGAGAAGGACATGAGACAAAAGTTATAGAAGAAAATCGAGATTGATAACTGCAAGAATATCAGTATTTGTGTAATTAAAATATATTTAAGTTGGAAATAACTATTTAATCATATAATTACCATTTTTTTATACTTTACAAGTATTTATACATATTATGAAAATACACATTACTAAAAAATAATAAATAAATTTTATAAAAGTTTTCTCAACTCTACACTTTCATAAAATTAAAGCACTATGCTGATAAGATAAAGACATATTTTAATTTGTCAAATCAAAAAAGTTTAAGATACATATAGAAAAGTGATTTCAAAGATTACTGTACTTTTACATAAAAAAAATATTTTTTTTAATGTGTTTTTACACACATAATGTATTTTTTAGCGGCTTAGTGGTGGTGATGTTCGTGATGATGGTGGTGGTGGTGATGATGATGATGATGATGGTGGTGGTGATGATGATGATGGTGGTGATGTTCGTGGTGGTGGTGGTGATCATCACTTGCGAATGCTAAATTGTCACTCAAGTTCATAGCTACTGGTGCTGCAAACATTACAGCTGCAAATACAGCCATAGTAAGGACTGTAATTTTTTGTGTTTTATTCATATTATATAACCTGTAAACTGATATTCGAATTGTGAT
>JAICXY010000027.1 GCA_025934495.1 Candidatus Nitrosocosmicus sp. | reverse complement strand
CGGTGCTTCTATAAGAGAGACCTAGAAAGTAAAGATATAGAGAATAAGCTATATCTTTTGGCTTGGTTCTTTGTCTTTGATATTTCAATATATGTTATAACAAGTTTTTAGCTATAGCTTTTTCTTAAGTTAACAGAGCCATGTAATAGAGATACATTTTATATAGAATAGATATCTATTTTAATCTAAAATCTCTTAAAAGTTTAGCTTTTTCTATAATACTTTTATTTGAATGCTTTTGTTTTTGTTTAATATTCGAGATTGAAATTGCTTTTTCACCTATGATTGCTGTTTCTTTTCCTTTTACACATAAAATAATTGTTAGTCTTTTATATGTAATTCTTCAGCAAAGTTTCGTGCATTATGAATCATATTCCAAAAGCTTGATTTACTACTACTATTATCTTATCCATCTTTATTGTTATCATCTATATTAACAATATCAAGGTCAATAAAATCAAAAATAGATATATCGTTCATACAATAATTATTGTATCTTCTTTAAATTCTGTTGATAAAAGAGGTGCTTTATTAAAATCTATTAAAATATTACCCCTCATATTTAATAAGAAAATACACTCCGTCCGTGCAGGTATATATCTCTACAATAGCATATTACGCTGCCGTATATTTTGAAGAAGAAGAAGAAGAATTGTTTGATGAACCATTAGGAGAAGTTGTTGTTGATGTTGTAGAAATGTTTATTGTACCATCTATAACCCATTTTGCTCCACCTAATTCTCTTCCGCCTGGACCATGAGCAGTTGGAACCTCAATATCCAATTTATCAAAGGTGTATGTTACCGACACATTTTTGTTTATTATCTTATCAACAAGCTTTGTAATTGCTTCAGAACATGCTGATACTTTATGTTGTTGTTGTTGTTCTTTTTCTGAACTACTACTATCATTATCAACGTTAATATCTGTATTTTGAGATTCACTCATATTATTATTTTTGATTAATATTATTATATAAAATTAATGTTATATTGAAAATAATTATAGTATACTGATTGAAAATTCAAAATAAATGCTTTGATAAAATTCATGACCAAATTCTTTTTTAATTGGAGAATATGTATTATTTGGGATAACTATCCTTTCATTGCTTCTGTAATAATATGATGATAATATAGTGTTTGTTGTAATATTATAGATATTTAATAGATATTAAAATAATGTTAGACTATATTACAGATAATAGTATTTCATTTATTTTACAGGGGACTGCTTTGTTTCATGATTCTCACTTTCACATTTAGCTTACATCGCATACAAAAACATGGAAATGGTTCTGTTACAATCAATCTCCAATTAGACGCAGTGATGAAATACTGGCGATAGGCTTTGATATTATTGATAACTTGGATGCTGAGTTAAAAGAGATGAACAAAGACAATGTTGGCGAGCCATTTCTTTATACTGAATCCTTTCTTCTTTACTTGGATATGTAAAGATATACTTTCATTTGTCATATGAACAAGGGTCTTAAAATGAGATCTTATGGGCCCAAGGGGGTTTGAACCCCTGGCCTACCGGTTATGAGCCGGTCGCTCTACCAGGCTAAGCTATGGGCCCGTCATTTTACTTTATCGAATAAATGACTGTATAAAGGTTTTGATTAGTAGAATGAAAAAATCATACAGCTATAATATTTCTATCCACATATTTACTTTTTACAGAATCCAATATTCTATTTTGAGCTTTTAGAGACATTATTGAAGCATTTAACATCTTTTCCTTTTTATCATCAGCAGATTCTTTAATAATATTTTCCCATATTTTAGAATGATAAATATCTATTTCTTTATGAATATTAAAATATTCGTTAGATCTCTCATCTACAAGACCATAAAATTTTCTAAGTCCATCTAATTTGGTTTCACTAATTTTTGGGAGCTCTTTTTCAATTGCATATAACGAAGCAACAGCCTCTTCGAAAGATGATTCGGATATTTTGATTAAATCATCAATGGCATGTCTTGTTAAATTCTCGCCATTATAAGCCCATAATTCATCATTCTCAACTTCCAAAGAGGAAGAAAATTTTGTCCAAGGCTCTATGTGCTTGCGTTCATCTTCTAATGTATTGTGAATGGCATTCAGATATTTTTCTTCTTTATTACCTTTTATTGTATTTTCCACTAATAAAGGAACAGTTTTCACTAATTGAAAATACTCTCTAGAATAACCTGCCAAATGATCTAAAGTTAATTTACCTTCTTGCCATAATTTATAAAAATCATGTTTTAGTAAGCTATATTTTTCTATTTCAAAATTTATTTGGTCTAGTACGTCAACCATATAACTATTTAAGTTTTTTCAGATAAAAAAACATTTTGAATAAAGAGGGATAATAAAAATAAGAAAGGATTTTATAATATTCCCAAAATACACAGATTGAAGCTCCGGTGGTGTAGAAGCATCAAAAGCTGCATAGTCCGGTCAAGCATTGCGGCCTTTCGAGTCGCAGATCCCGGGTTCAAATCCCGGCCGGAGCATTCATGTTTGATAACATTATCAATAAAATGTCGAATAACGTAGACTTGCAAGCATTTAAATCACTTATTTCAGATAAAATTAAAGAAGAAAATACAAAACACACTGTTAATAATAGTGTCTTACCAAATTCAGAAAGAAAGCAACAGCAAAGCTTTTGGTTGGAATTTAAAGTCTTTAATAGCACAAAAGCAAAGCAAAAGCAGTATCAGAAACAAGGTTAGCTATGCTAAGATTTTGTTACATTTTATAGCAAAAGGATGCTCATGACCTCGAAAATATCACATGGCTCCAAAGCACATACAATGAAGGCTTTGGTTTCATTATCAAAGTATTTGGGAAGGTATGACCATTGGCTCGATATCCTTAAAAAATATCAGTTAAAGTGGGTCGAATCTAATAAATTAGTCAAGATATTCAAATCGACTTTCGATAGTGAAATCAATGGGTAAAGCCTTGATAAAACGATTGGTAGGATAAAAGATGTCCGTAAAATATTGCCGCAAGAATACAAGTGTTTTACTTTTCAATACATTAACTGGCCTGAGGCCTGATGAGGCACAAAATGCAATTTATTTGATAAAGACAAGAGAAAACGAATACGTATACAAAGACAAATAGTTTAAAACATTATTATATTTATTCTTGTTAATTTTAATAAAATTTCTTTATCCATCCATAACTGTTCTAAAATTTCAAATAAAATTTACTTATTAATGAAATCATTCAAACCTTATTACCTATCTTACCCAAACCACTTAAGTAAACTAATTATATTGGATATTGCTCTAGCCAAAAATTATTTTATTTGAGGTTTGAATAAAAGAAAACATAAAGGCGACTATCCTAATTAATGCATGCAACAAACAGGTCCTCCATCAGCTTCAGCACCACCAACAATATCTTTTCGTGACAATATCTGGATTATTGTACCAATAGGTGCTTTAATTGCAGCAATACTAACAGCCAATTTCCTTTTATTAAATTACGTTCATGTATTTAGTTCTATTCTATGGACCGGTACTGATATCTTTATGGCTTTTCTTCTTGGCCCTGTACTTCGAAATGTCAGTCTGTCAACTCGCAAAGAAATCATTACATGGCTTATGCCAAAGATGGTTTTTTTTATGCCAACTGTTTCTGCAGTCACTACAACTGCAGGATATTTTCTTGCTTCAAAAATGGGTTTAATTACTTTGCAACCGCCTACATCTTACTGGATTTTTGCTGTACTTTCTATTGTCACTGTAATGATGGTCCAGGGATTAGGCATTCTTTTACCAACCAATCTTCGTGTCTACTTTGAAATAAGAAAGGACAAACCGGATATGTCAAAGATTCAAAGGTTGATGAAAAAATATGTTAAAGTAGTTGCCATTCAGGCTGTATTGCAGTTTACCATAATCTTTATAATGGCAGAATTTGCAACCGGATTTTCATTTCATCTTTGAACTTTAATATAACTAACCCAAAATAAAATAATTGATTTATTACTAATTGTTAAATCCATAACAATCAATAATTTAACTCATTGTAATTCTGACAGACATTTAAAACTGTACTACGCAATTTTTTAAAAACGTGTTCCATCTTTTCTAATCCAAAATATAATTTAAGATAATAAAAAAGTTTCAAAATCTTACGGATATAGGTCAAAATCAATCATTGAAAAAAAAGTTACTAAACTTTTGGATAGAGATATTTTTGATATTAAGATTTTCATTATAGGAAGAATCTGAATGCATTTTTTTATATAAATATTATGAATTATCTGTAATTTACAGATGAAAAAAAATCTTTTTAGGTTTGTAAAAAATATTTCTACTTCTTATATCCTAAATCAAGACATCTTGCAAACAGTAATGTTAACAATTAATAGACATAATAAAATAACAATTCAATAAAATAGATATAAAAAAAAGTAAGAATATGTAACCTATCTTCAAAAATTTAATATTCAATTAGAAAAAGAATACATACAAATTGTGTATGTATACAAGTTAAACTAAATAACACCTTGCATTGATTACTCAAAAACATTATCAAATCATTAGCAACGTCCTTATCAGCAATCGTAGTTTTGTCTTTCTTTTATAGTTCTGATACTTTTTTTCCAAAACAGCATCAACAACTACAGCTGCAGAGAATAATATAGGCTCAAAAAACTCCATAATTCAATCAATCATCTGCAAATGAATTATCAAATATCATATTGAACCAACTAAAACAAATAGTGTTCAAACATCTGTTATCAAATACTTCAGGAAACATTCCTTCTAATTCCACTGTACTTCCAGCATCAATGGTTTTGGGCATTGTATCTCCAAATGGGACCTCTGTTGCAGCATATGGTAATTTATCCAAATCAAATCATACAAAAGTGGATGGAAACACTCTATTTGATATTGCCTGGCTTACAAAAACATTTGCAACAACCATTTTAATGGACATGGTAAACCAATGGTTAGTTAAATTAAATGACACCGTACAACAATATCTTCCTCCTATTGTTAATGTGCCACCCTATCATGGACAAAAAATATCACTAGAGAATTTGGCAACACATACTTTTGGACTACCTGATTTTCCGGCAGGCGGGATTAGAAATCAGAGTTATACTAATCAACAAGTATGATTTTCTTTCCAATATTACGCTTTCCTATAAACCTGGAACCAAAGCCAATTATTCGGATATAGGGATGGTGATACTGGGCCACATCCTTTCGTTGAAAGCAGGGGTTCCTTTCGAACAATTAGTAAAAGACAAAATCCTGAATGTTCCTGCAATGGATGATACGGGCACAGGCATGAATGCTACTGGTATATCTCCGCCTAATGCGATTAAAGATAGGTTTGCAAAAGGCCACATATGGGGTAGGAGGTAAATCACGAGTTCATTCCCCAAACCATACAGGCAGCCGGAGCTATGTATTCTACATCAAATGATTTACTGAAATATCTTTCAGCCAATATGGGGTTGATACATACTGAAATCAATGATCCAATGGAGAAAACTCATCTGACTAGACATTTGTTTGCAGAATCTTCATACCATACTACTCTTTCAGATACATACATTGGATTAGCTGGGTAATTACAACAAATTTTGGTAAAGAAGTAATACGGCATACAGGTGCTATAGATGGCTATTCTAGTATAATAGCATTTAATCCGGAAAAGCAAATTGGTATAGTAATATTATGTAGATGCGATACTAAAGATGTGCCGGCATCTGAAATGATAAATTTTGCAGTGCCTTTTTTGCTGCATTATCATACCAATAACTATAAAGTATAAACAAAGAAAAATATAGAAATCCAGTAATTTTTTTAATACTCAAATCATCAAGTATTAAAAAACCAAAAGAAATAAAAAAAAGTTATTTGTTTGGTTCAAATAATCCAAACATATTATTTTCACTATCTAGACATACAGCAATAAAGCCCATATCAGGTAATTTGGTTTTTGGAATAATTATTTTACCACCCGATTGGTTTATCTTCAGTGAATACTCATCAATAGATAATACAGATACATAGTTTGTAATAGTTTGTTGCGGGGACTGACGTTTCATCATGCCGCCTGATAATCCTTGATTTCCATCATCATCCTTTGTTTCAAAAGTCCAGTAATCTTCTTCAGGTCTAACAGGATTACTCATCCTTTGCATAGTCCAACCAAATACTTTTTTATAGAATTCTTGGGCTCTTTGTACATCATCTGCTGCAATTTCAAAGTGCTGTACAGTTGGCATAATTTATATAAACTCCTTTTTAATCAGTTGACAGTTACCATTCATTTTTAATAGTATGTATTTTAAAGTATAAAAATAAGCAAGGGAGCAAAAGCATAGTTAAATTAGATAACAGTACAAAAGATAAATCCCATAGTAAATCTAATTTATTATTAGGTTTAAAACTTTAATAATTCTTGTTTAACTTTTAGAGCATACCGCTTCTTTCCAAATCCGAAATACAATTCCTGCATGGTCAAAAAAATCTCAAAACCGAAAATTACAAATTAAAATCAATTTCAAAAAAAGATTGCAAATCTAATAGAGATAAAAATTCCACTAATATCCTCTTTAATTCCTAACTTCAATCTTACTGAATTTAGTAAAGGCAATAACAAATTCAGCAAAGAAGCCAAAAAACTGCATAATCTGATCAAGCATTACGGCCTTTCTAGTCGCATATCCAAAGTTCAAATCCCGGCCGAAGCATCCACGTTTTGACAATAATAGCAATAAAAATTCAGAATAAAAAAATAGTTAATATCATATTATCCAAACCACCATCATCATCATTGCCACAAGAAGAGCAGGCAATATATTATAAAAATAACAACAGCAGCATCATACCTAATTCAGTAAAAGAAGGAAAGAAAGGCAGGATTTTTGGATAGACTTAAATCATTTTGATTGTTTTAACCTCATCTTAGAACATACCAGAATTGCCTAGTTTTGTCTATGTGTATAAAGGAGATTGTACAGAAAGGATTAATAGAAGAAAAGAAAGAAGAAGAAGAAGAAAATCAATCAATGAAGGTACAATGGATTCTTACTGAAAAGAGCAACAATATTCTTCCCATCTCATCTATGCATTATGTCGTTAGCTTTAAATGGTATTCAAAAATTGTTTTTGAAGATAAAAAAATCAGAGATTAAAAGATGTTCCCACAACAAGAAGCAAGAGAGATGTTTTTAAATTATACAAATAACTAAAATGAAATCAATATCCTTTCAACCCTATATCACAATTCTCCTTTCTACCTGCAACTGATATTCGATATATTATACTTAAAAAAAGATAAATATTAAAGATAAAATGTCAATCATATCTTTTCTCAAGTCTCTAGGTCCGGGTTTAATTACAGGTGCATCAGATGACGATCCATCAAGTATTGCAACCTTTGCCCAAGTAGGAGCAAAATTGGAGCTGGGGCTGTTATGGACAATAGTATTTTTTTATCCTTCCATATTGGTAGTTCAAGAGATATGTGCTAGAATAGGCCTTTTAACTGGCAGAGGCCTTGCAAAGATAATTGAAAAAAAATATTCAAGAAAAGTTGTTCTGCCACTTGTTTCTCTTCTACTAATTGCAAATACAATAAATATTGGAGATGATATAGGTGCAATGGCTGCATCGACTAGTCTTTTGATTCCACAAGTGCCTTTATACATTTTTAGTATAATTTTTACAATTTTTATTCTGTTTGCCATTGTTTTAATACCTTACAAAAAATATGTAAAAATTTTAAAATATCTGACTTTATCTCTTTTAACATATTTAGTAACTGCAATTATTGTAGGTGATAATTGGTATCAAATTTTAATTGCTACTATAGTCCCTCATATTGAATTTACTACCGATTTTGCTACAATGTTCGTAGCCGTTCTTGGAACAACAATTTCACCATATCTATTTTTCTGGCAAGCCTCTGAAGAAGTGGAAGAAGAGGTTGAACAGCACAAAATAAAAGATATTGATAAAGGAAAACCTGCAGTTTCAAAAAAAGAGATAAAATCGATGATAAAAGATACTGCTATCGGAATAGGTTTTGCACACTTTATCACATGGGCAATAATTATTACAACAGCCGGAAGTCTGCATACCATGGCGTTACAGATATTCAAACTGCAGAACAGGCAGCAAAATCTCTGGAGCCACTCGTTAAATCATTTCCAAATTCAGGCGAGATTTCAAAGTCAATTTTTGCCTTGGGAATAATCGGAACTGGTCTTTTATCAATACCAGTACTAGCTGCTTCTAATGCATATGCTTTATCTGATTCCTTTAAATGGAAAGAAGGATTAAGCAAAAAGTTCGGTCAAGCAAAGGCATTTTATCTAATTATTACAATAAGTGCAATAATAGGATTAGGTATGAATTTCCTTGGCATCAACCCGATTAAAGCACTGGTGTATGCTTCAGTTATTAATGGGGTTGTATCTGTACCCATTCTTTATGTAATAATGAAAATAGCTAATGACAAGGAGATTCTCAAAGAGAATGCAAATGGACGTCTTACAAACGTTATTGGTTGGCTTACCTTTATTATCATGGCTGTTGCCACAATCATTATGTTTATTACATTTGGAAAATAGACAATATTTCACTCAATTTTTATTTATAAAATATATATCAAAAACTCAATAGTTCTTTGTAGATTTTTTAAAAATGCCACTCCGTTCTAAATCCAAAATATAGTTTCTCGATGGTCAAAGACAAGTTTCAAAATCTTATGGATATAAATTAAAATTAATAATTAAAAAAAGTTTTCCAACCCTATAGAGGACTAGGGTAACTTAAGACATTTTATTATGTTGGTCAATGGATAGCTTAAACCATTGTTTTATATGTTGTAGTTTCTGCAGTTCTTTCTTTTGCATGGAAAATAGTTGTCAGGATTTCTTCTGCTGTGTTATCATGGATATATTGGATTGTTCTAGCTCTATAAAACTATTCTCTAAAGAGGAATACAAATTATGTTTTAGTTTCAAAAAATAACAGGCTTGAAGAGGATGTCAAATGCTAGCACCATCTCCATTGAAACAGGGTGCTTGCCATATGTATATATCAAAGATGCATTAAAACGCTCAGCTATAGACATTGTTCTTTCAAAAGTTGTATCAACATGGAGGATTTATCCGAGTTTTAGTTCAATAGGTACCTATAGCTATATGTATTGAGAGCCGATAAGCTGACGGCTCCATCAATAACAAATTAATCAATCTTTTTTCTTTTGCTTGATTTTTTTGTGGTTTGTATTTCTGTATCCATTTTCATATGTTGACATGACTTTGACTTTGGTGGATAAATCTTTAATGCTCTTTTGCAGTATTTCTAAAATGGAGGCCAAGAAATTAGAGATATAAAGAAAAAGCAATTTCTTTTGGTTTGGTTCTTTGTCTTTTACATACCAATATTGTTTATAGGGTAATTCTAGATAGCTTTTTCTTAGGTTAGCAGAGACGGATTTGATTTATAATCTATTAAATTTATCCCCGAGGCAAAAGAAGTAAAAATTTCGAGTTTAAAAAAGAACTAAAAATAAAGAGAGGATATCAGA
The DNA here is from genome assembly GCA_025934495.1 of Candidatus Nitrosocosmicus sp. GTDB lineage: Archaea > Thermoproteota > Nitrososphaeria > Nitrososphaerales > Nitrososphaeraceae > Nitrosocosmicus. The sequence continues at coordinate 25,966 of JAICXY010000027.1, read as the reverse complement.
GATAACCCAATTGTTGTTACCATCATCAAAGACAATTGAATAGGAATAGATACATATATTTTACCAAGATTATAAAGTTAATAACAAATCCTTTCGAGGGATATATTTGGTCTTTTTTAAAAAATAGTATATATAATTGATTTATCAATTTCAAACTAATTATTGTCTATAGTAAAGGTAAATCAGATATAGGTAAATTTTAAAGTAATAGATTTCAAAAATTTTGATATATTGTAAACTTGATATATAGATTTACTAGCAAAGCAATTTCTTTTAATACTCAAGTAAAAAAAATAAATAAATTTATTAACCAATTTAATTATAAAAGTAATATATTCTCTATTATTAATAGTTAAAAAATAGTTAAAACTGTTTTTACAGATTTAATTCCCCTTTTTTATTATCAAATATAAGGAAAGTGGAATAAAAAGAACGTAATTGAATTGATTTGGTATTTATTTTACCATATTTAGAAATCCAATATAAAAAAAAATATTTAAACAAGTAATAGATTTATTATTGTGAATATATATATTCTCTATGAGTAGATTATTTTCTAGATACCATAAAAACTTGTCAAAAATAATTCTTATTGTATTTGTGTATATAATAATTTCTCAATCGCCATTGTTATTAGAGATATCTAAAGGGTTTACATCTCCATTACCATATCAACAGGCTTTAGCGCAACAATCTAGTATTAATATAAATAATAACAACGAAAAACAGCAAAAAGATAATAACAATATAGCAGAAGCGTCAGGATACTTTGCAAATAATCAAATCAACAATGGTATAGTAACGTGGATTCAAGGGGGATTATGGGATTTAAAAATCAAAGGTTTACATGATAACAATACTGACTACAATAAGACTTCTAATATAACAGTTAAACCAAATATGACAGCTGTTTTTAATGCAAATTTTACAATGATAAAACCTAATGGAAGTTTCGCTCATACTCATAGTATAAATAATTTTTCAACAAATAATATAATTTTCACAGGTAAAGATGTAATTGTTACAGGAGTCGCAGATATCCATTCGAATATCGGGATGGAATTTAAGCATGTACCTCTAACTGTTATTCTTGTGGACAAGGTAATGAGACTGATGATCGATGTAGGCAAAACTAATTGGCATTTTGCAAGTCCCAATGAAATGTTTGGAACGCTAATCAAAGGAATAGGATTAGATAGTTCTAATACGATCAAAACAAATAACATTACAAGCAAAAACCCCAATACATAATCTATACTTTATCAATAATCTAAATAACAATCTGATCTTATTTTTAATTGGAGAATTTATATTTTTCTAGAAACTCCAAATCAATTTTCTCTGCCTTGCCATCTTCCTTTAATTTATTTAGATTATCCATAAATTGTTTAATTACTTTAAACATATCAGAATCCTTTGGACAGAAAACTATTCTGCGGTTATCATTAACATTATGATCAGGTAGATAAAAGGATTTATTCATTTCCTCAAATTGAATTGCATATTTATCATGCCATAGTCCTCCATCCCTAGAATTTAATAAATGCGGCGGAAATGTCTGTTTTTTTGCACTTTCAGCATCAACAGGTTCTATCCTATATAAATCGACTTTCATTTGTTGATGCCTTAATATAAAACTCCTTACAAGATCATAATGATCTCTACTTCTACCAACATCAGATATCAATAATTCTTTAGTCAGAATTAAATATCGAGTTCCTAACTTCGGGATTTCCAGATTTCTTCTTTCAAATTCTTTTTTAAACTTTATAAACATTTCCCACTGAGAATCCAAAAAGGCTTTTCTTCTCTTTTCAAATGAGCTAGGAAGAAAGAGACTAGACCCGCTATAATAATTCCCAGAATATTCAAACAAATATTTGAAAAAAAGTATTTCATCTTCTTCGCTCAAATCTATTCCCAATGGTTCAAAAATTTTTGAAAAGCTTTCTTTGTAATCTTGCACCTTGGATAAGAAAAAATCTTTTATAGGCTTTTTTGCATCTTCATCTAAATCGAATTCAACAACATCATTATTGCTTGATAATGGTTTATCATTATTCCCTATTCGAATATTATTAATGGTACCAAAAAAAGAATAAACCAATTCACCTTGTCTATCGTGTTTTATTGGAAATATATCTTTTTTATAGATGTAATCATATAATCGAATATTCTCTGATGGAAGAACCTTTTCTAATAACGTATCTCTTACACTTTTAGATAAAAGAATTTGATCTGGATTGCATAAATCCATTATTCGCCTAGCTAAAATAGAATTATATCCCCATGGTGCGATTTTACCATGAGTCATATCAAAAAAAGTAGGATGCGATCCAGAACTTATACCAATTCTTAAAGATATATTGTTTTCTCTTGATTTATCTTTATTATATTTATATATAGTTTTATGCAAATAAATCGCTAAATTAATTGGTTCAAATATTTCTCGATCATTAAAAACCACAAACATTCCATCACCAGTTGAATTAAAATATTTCCTTAATTTGGTAACTTCATCTACACCTTCATGGTTCATCAAGAATTGCAATGTCCACCTTTGTAGATTCATGATTTTACAAACTTGGATTTCTTCAGGAATTCTAATATCAGAGGAATTAACAACATCTGTATAAAGAAAAAAGCTTGAATTCAAACCAATAGTGTTTTCTTTCACAAATCGTTAAATAAATTATATTTATTTATATTTTGCAGTTATTTTCAATTTAATTTAAATAAACAAAATAAATTTCATGTTTTCTTTTTTTATTTCTTTTAAAAGGATAAAAAATAAAATAAAATTATGAATTTTTTAATAAAGAGTAATTGCCCATCAAAGATTTATTGATTTCGCTGTAACATAATTGATAAAATTATGCTTAAAATAATAAGAGACTATCCCAAAAATGCAACAAAGCAATTTATTATTATTAATAAATAATTGAATTATTACAATACAATTGAATTGGAACTCATCAGATTAACTTTTAGACCGTGGCAGGTTCCAATTATATTTAATTGCAAGAAACCGAATAGAAATTACAGAAACTACTGCAATAATAGCCGCTATGTCGACATTAAGAAATATCAAAAGCAAATAGAATATTACAATGCCCATAAAACTTGCAGTAACATATAGTTCTTTGATAAAAACAATGGGAATTTCATTGACAAAAACATCCCGCAATATCCCTCCACCTATAGCAGTTAATACCCCTGCAAATGCCATGATTAAAAAATTATGGCCAAACAATGTATAGGCAGCTGTTGCACCTATTATTGTAAAATCTCCAAGCCCTATAGCATCAAATTTTATAAAAAGATTCCAATGTTTCTTTAATCTTGGATATAGGAAAAATACTACAATACCAGTCGAAATAGTTATCAAAAGGTAAACGGGATCAACTAATGCGTTTGGTGGAAACCTTCCAAATATAATATCACGAATTATTCCTCCAGCTAGACCTGTAATTATTGAAAGGATTATAACTCCAACAAAATCCAATTTTTGCTCGATTGCTTTGAAGGAACCTGTAACTGCAAATGCCATTGTACCAAAAAAATCAAGCAAATGAATAACCAACGGATAAACTATTATGACAGGAGATGTATCAGACATCACTACAATTCACATCATCAAGATATTTGGGAATTGTTTTGTTATAATATAATAAAATACAAATAGACCCAGAAATCAAATAATCTTTTTATTGCGAATCTTTATGTTTACTCATTGTAAAAATTACTTTTGGACAACTTTATGACTTTTTGTAATAATATTTGTTTTTTTATCAAGTTCGCCATTTCTAGGAGATTACCTTATTTTCTCTGATGACATTAGTATAACCTTCGCTCTTTATATCACTTCATAAAATTGAGAAGAATCAATAAACAATAGTGTTTATCTCTAGGTAGAACAGATGCATACTTAACCATCAAATTTCAAGGATAACTTTTTAGCTGACCTTTTACTATGAAATATTATACTAGTTGATCTCTACCTCATTATCCAAAGCATACAAGAGTGAACGCGATGTACATACAGGATAGATTGTTGCTTATAATTAGGATATCATCTGATAAACAGCCCGTCGAATAAGTATCTCAAGAACTACATCGAGCATGATCATGGGGTATAAATACTATCAAATTATTATTCTAATTTCTTACGTATTAAGCAAATAATATCCCACAATTATAGAACAAGATGATTCAATCTGGATATCAAAAAATATCGGTTTAGGTCTACGAACTAATGTTGTTGAGAACAAGAGGAAATTGAAATCCAAAAGATCCTTTTCCCTTTATTTCATTAAGTCATATCCTTTTGTTGGATGTACAATTTTGGAATCGAATATGACAGGTATGCAATGTTTATTTTATAATCTAAAATTCTCGTTTATCAAAGCAGCTGTTTGATTATCTGATGAATCACTTGCAATAAAAAATACTAATCCTCCATCGACATATCCTTTGGATAGATGAATGGAAATTGTATCATTGGATATTGCAAAGATGATATAGCTGTTATCATTTGCAAACATAAAAGACATATATATAATAGAAATTTCTACAATGGATTTATTTAATGTTATAAAATGTATATTCTATTATTGCTTTTAAAAGATGGTTTACCTATCGCAAACTCGAGAATAAATAACAGTGTGTATAATTAAAAACTTTTGTAATCATAAGTTCTATATTTGTTACATACAATTGTAACAGGGCAATCCAAAGAATGTTAAATATCTTTTCTAGTGGTTACAAAATTATAGATTGAACTCAAAAATCAATAAGAAAAATCTCTTAATTAGAGCGTTAATCATAATAATCGCTTTATCATTATTATCAAGTTTGTTCAATGGATCAGAATATGTTTTAGCTAAAAAACATAAAACATATCATCATAATAAATTTTCTCAATCGATAGGACAGGATCAATCATCAAATCAAAACCTCAAATGTGAGCATGATGGAAACATATTAAGTTCTTGTAGTAATTCGAACTTTCAAAGCCAGATGAACACAGGAGACAATACCATTAATCAAAACTGGAGCAGGCATGACAGCAATTCAATAATACAAGGAATAGGACAGGATCAATCATCAAATCAAAACCTCAAATGTGAGCATGATGGAAACATATTAAGTTCTTGTAGTAATTCGAACTTTCAAAGCCAGATGAACACAGGAGACAATATCATATATTAACAGTAATTTTACATTGATAAATCAGATTACTGACATTTGATTGTAAAAACTCGTTAATTTAAAAAAAGATAATTTTCTATTACTCGATCTTAATAATTATGAACCATTTCTACTTTTATACTAGAATATCTTATCTTGATAATATACTCATATGATTCATTAGTATAATCATTTAATCATGATACTATGTCTGACAATTTATTGCACTTCTCATTTCTAAATATATCATCCATTATCCCATACTTTTTCAATTAACATATAGTATGCTCCATCATTATCCTCTTTTTAGTATGAATTTTGTTATCGTCTTTTTCTTCTTGGAACAGATCTTGTCGGTTTCTCTTCTTCTTATGCGACAGTGCTGATAGTTGTTCTGAAAGCCCGTTTGTACACCAAGATATCCAAGATATCCAAGATCAAAAACCCTTATAACTTATTTTGAGATAGCAACAGGACGGTCCCTCTAATGTGAATATATAATCATGCATTTCCTTTGCTATTATCTGCTTTATGAAAAATATAAACCGATTATTAACCATTAGATGGTTCTTTACAATAGTTTGTCTTTTCTTCTTACCAGAGTATTACATTTTTCTTCTTTCTTTATAGACAGATTGTAGTATCTGTTGTTCTATCCATCTATAAAAGCAACAGGACCTGAAAATATTGTTCGAGTTCCTCTTGGGTTTGAAGCCTATTAGAATGTTGTTTACTTCCTAGGTATTGGTACATATTGCCTTAGCGATCGCTTAATCTTTTGAATACTTTGTAGACATTGCTTTGATTAAGATCAGATAGAAATTCAAATAATAAATTATGTAAAGACGATAGTAAACCAAAAGGATTAGAGGTGTTTCTTCAACATCTAGTTTGAAATATCTTGAGTCCATCCGCTTTTCTTTCTCTTTTTTACCTTTTCTTTTGGATAAGCGCTTTTCAAGCTTGGGATATTTTTTTATTATCTATTTATCATACATATCATTAAATTCTTGAACTGTAAGATCAGCAGCAAATAACTTAAGTTAGTGGTTTTTTTGGATAACAATAGTATGAAAGTAAAGATAGGACGAGGTAATGAAAAAACTGCGGTTATAGAGATGTTTGCAAGTAATAATTTCCGATCTATTCGCTCTCGATCAAAATGATGAAATAAAAATAGCAAAAAAATTACTTTGGATGAGAAATAATGGGATTTTGTGACATTACCACCAATATATCAAAAGGAGTATTTGGATTGGAAGTATTTGCATTTGGCAAATACGTAACAGCATCTATACTATAACCCAATTTTTTAACAGTATCAACTGCTTTCCAAAGAGGATTCATTGAATGTGATTTTAATAGTAGTGTAGTTGGACTTTCGTATATTACATCTACAGTTGAATGACAGCTATTGGTGTGTTCTATACAATGTTGATAATCTTTGCTCTCTGAAAAGAATTTTGTGAAAGGAGATGAAGTAGTATTATTTAAGATAGGTGGAACTGTAGTTTTTTGTGCAGATAATGAATGAAAGTTTTGTATTGTTATTTCTAAAGATCCAATAACAACAATAAGAGACATTAATAAAATTTTATACATTTAGTATAGAAGGTAGAAAATGTATTTAAATTTTAAATAGTCATTGTTATTTTATGAAATAATAATAATAATTGATAACTTTGTATTAGATCTATCTAGAAAAAAAGCATTTTATACAATCTTTTTAAATTGATGCAATTATTATACTTTTCAAATTATATATGATAATAACTAATAGCAGCACAGACATGGATAAAAATAAAAATAGTAATATGAATAACAAAATAAAAAGTATCGACTATGCATCGATAAAATTTAAAAATTTATTCATTGCCATCTTAAGTAGAATTTGATGAGTGAGACAAATTGTGAAGAAAATGTCGATAGAAAAAGATCATTAATAGAATAAAAACTAATAAAGTCCAGGCATGCATTCAAATTCGGAAACTATTCACAAAACTTTCAAAATTACTACTAATTTCGTTATTATGTGGTAACCGAAATAACTTATCTCAAATATAATTCTCGAATTACCAATACAACCATCAAAGTACAGGCTAATCGAATAAAAAAACAATTACAAAATCTAATAACAAATCAAAAGGTATAAAATAGAAACAATTATAATTTTTGATTTTATATCGATACCTCAAATTTAATAAATACATGCTGATTTTAATTGAAAATTATTTATGAAGATTTGATTAAAATAGATTTCAAAAAAATGCTAGATCAATCATCAATTAATATATCAAAAGGCATTAAAAAGGTGCAGGAAATGACGGATGATATTTCAACGGTTTTGGATTTTAAAGTTATTAAAGAATTTTGGGATTCATATGATTTAACTGATGGAACAAAATTAAAAAATAGAGTAATCTTAACAGGAGTTAAAAAACCATACAAAAATAATGCCATTAACGATAATAAATTAAATGAATATGAATTTGATTTTCAATCTATACAATCTTTTATTTTTTCCAAAAAATCTAAAGGTAATCCACATATAAAACTATATACAAAACAAGAACTCGATTCATCCTATACAATAGAAGTTGCATTTAATACAATTTCAGAAAAGTGGAACGAGTACACAATTAATGATAATAAGACAAAATTAAAGTTAAAATTAAGGAGTACTGTTACACAAATTCAAAAATCAAATATAGTGTTACAAAATGGTGATCCCATTTATAACGTGAAAATCAAAATTCTATCAAAAGTACTCAGACAAAAAATGTAAATTAACCTGTCAATCAATATCAGCCATATATATATCGTCAAAAGATATCATTTAATTTGATTTGCTTATTCCATATTTATTCCAGACTAATTAATAGTAAGTTTATCGCATATATTTTCAACAATAGGAGTCAGGCTTCTTAATTAGATACCTATCAAAATTTTACAGATTCGGTATTATATTGTAATGTTCTTATTTTACTATACGAATTTCGATTAAAATATACCAACTCTTTAGATATTATTTAATGTTGCTAATTGTAGCAAAGATCGGCCCAGTTAACTAGGGAAAAACTAAAGGTTCTGATAATTCCTAATTTCCTTTATGACTTAGAATTAAAACACCTTTAAAAATTATCTGTTATGGGTTGCATTTGTACTTTTTAGATTTATCATTTGGAAACGCTGCAAAAGCATTATCTTTCTTTTTTTACACCTTATTAAATTAATTATCTTTTATCTATTGGAACTGGATACAAAAGTGCAAACCAAAGAAATTAAGAAGAATATCATGGCATACAAAAGACGAAACTGATATTAGAGTAGGTTCTGAATTATTATGGCTTTAAGGCGTTGCCAGCATCAAACCAACAATATAGAGAAATTCTCTTACTCAACACATCAAAAAAACTAAAAATATGTTTATAGTAGCAGAACGATTTATTTCAAATGTTATAAGTGAGTATGGAAAGCATCTGTTTCTACAGACTGGAATGGCTCATGGTGTCCACCTCAAGGCTGCAGATTCTTAAAACTGGATCATTATACTTATTCTTTTGATATAAAAAAGAGAAAAAGCATTATTGGGAGAACTATGCATTTCATAAAGATGAGACCGAATACTTTGATGATCATCTTTCATACAAAATAAAAAAATGTAAAACAAAATACAATATGCAAAGATTTGGTGAATCGGATTGGCTGCTAGAACAGCAAAGAGATAATATTTTCCTTAACTTTATACGGCTTTGCTTTTAAAATTAAAAAGGTTAAGAAAACCATCTATGCTAATTCTAAGTGATGCCAGAAATAGAACCAGGTAACACAGAATCTCTTGAAATCCTAATAAACAAAAATAATTATATCCTTTTAAATAATCTTGCACAAAAAAATAAACCATTAGAATCATGTGCAATTCTTGCGGGTAAAAGAAATAATAATCATTTTATAGTTACAAAAATAATTCCGATGGAAAATGATGAAAAGTCAAATATAAAGTTTACAATAAATGAAGAAAAACTTTTTAAAGCTTATAAAAAAATAGAATCTTTGAATTTATCTGTAGTAGGAATATATCATACTCATCCTTCAAACCCTATACCATCAAAAACAGATTTAAAATATATGGAAATAAATCCTGTTCCTTGGATAATCAATTCAACAATAACAGGCAAGTCAAAATGTTTTATATACATTGATAGTAGCGGTATAGAAGAAATGGAGTTAAAAGTTATGGATTGATCCTAGATGTATCTCGAGGATATAAAACCACCTCTCTTATATTAGATAAATTACATAATACCATCATAAGTCTATCAAAACCCAAACCTCCTCCGGAGTGAGGTGGCATGCCCCATTCAAATGATCGTAAATGATTTGTAAAACTGTCTATAGATAACCCCTGGTTTTGCAATCTAGATTTGAGTTTGTTTATATCATGCTGTCGGGTTCCACCTGACACTAACTCCAAGTATCCAAATTGTAGGTCAAAAGATTTTGATAATAACGGATTTTCATCATGTTCATGTATATAGAATGGTTTTAGATTTATAGGCCAATCTATAATAAAGAAAAAATTATTATATTTTTCACCAAGTTTTCTCAAAGAGGAATCAAGTAGATCATCTCCAAAGTTTATCTTTTCACCCATCTTTTCAAGATCTTTTATACATTGCTCATAACTTATACGAGGAAAAGGAGAATTGATAAAATCGGCAAAGGATTTGTTTTGTATAAAAGAAAAGTCCATCTGGCAATCTGATTCTTTTAGAGATTTTAATATTAATTTTATAAGTTCTTCAATTATATCCATAATATCAAAATAATCAAGATAGGCAGCTTCAATATCTACACTAAGAAATTCACTAATATGTCTTACTGTATGGGAATTTTCTGCCCTGAAATAGGGTGCAATTTCAAATACTTTGTCAAGTGAAAGTACAAGTTGTTCTTTATACAACTGGGGGCTTTGAGCCAAATATCCTTTTTTTTTAAAATAATCAAATGAAAAAAGATTTGAACCACCCTCACTAGCACTTCCAATAATTTTTGGTGTGTTTACCTCAATAAAGTTATTTAAAGTAAAATAATCTCTTATAATTTTTAATACTTTGGATCGTATCAAGAAAATTTTCGAGATTTTTGGATTTCGCAAATCTAGTGCTCGTGAATCCAACCGATTATCCAAATCGGATTCTATTCTTCCTGTTGGATCGATGGGTAGAGTTTGAGTTGCCTCTGAATAAACAAATATTTCTTTGACTAAAACTTCAATTTCAAAATTTTTTGATTTGGTTGGTTGGATTGTTCCTGATATAAGAATACTACTTTGCCTTGGTATAGTTTTTGCTTTTACCAAATTGTCTCCCAATAGAACAGATTGCGTAGCACCAGTCACATCTCTTAGGGTTAGAAATCCCAGTTTTCCTATATTACGAAAATCTTCAATCCATCCAGCAACTCTAATTTCAGAACCAATTTTTAAATTTTTTAACTCTTTTGAAAAATGTGTTCTTGTTGATGATTTATTTAATTTATCCAAAGTCACAAATATTTAATTATTCGTTATTTTTAAATTCATTTATCTTTACATTTAGTCTAAATATACCCTATTACTCTGTATCTACAACTAACTCGATTTTTTTAAGCGATAGAGATATTTTTTTTATTCGTTCCAGAGTTATTTTTTCAATGCTATTTATTTTTTTATCGATCACTACTCTTGTTAGCTTGTGCCCGTCAGGTAGCCATATGAAATTGAAATTATCAATCCTGATAGGATAAAATAAATTTTCTAAAAATCTTCTATCATTGGAATCTGATTCAACTAACCAAATATTTTTTTTAAAACCCTGGCGAATTAAATCAATCAATTTCGTATTTGAACGAATTGTTCTGAAATCCGAACTTTTAAAAAATAAAATTACTTCATTGTCTATTTCTTTTGAAGCGATAAGAGTCATTTTATCTATTTCTGGATTTTTTAGAGATAATTTTGTAAGAACAATAGATCCCTCTACATCAGAGTTTGTTATTTGTCCGGCAGCGAGTTTATTTTCACACATGTTGCATAAAATACCAGTTTTAGCATCAAAAGTACAAATAGGAGTTTTCAATATCACTTTCCACTTTAAATTTAATCATACTTAACAGTTAAATATCTTGACCTTCATCAAAAAAACTTGATCATCCATTTTTAATGATATTCAATTCAACTTCTCATTTAGGTTATGTTAAATATTTACTTGATATGTTAATAGTAGAAGTATGGTCAATCACTTTTTTCTGTCATGGATTCCTAAAATAATATATATCAAGTAATGATGATTGTATTAAATAAATATCCTTTAAATTCCATGTGCTTTAAAGAAAGTGGGTTGATGGAATATGCCATCCATGGTTTCTAGTTTTGGAGCAAAGGTATCTTTTCTTTTATCCATGGGAAAATTATAACAGTGGATTGTCATATAGCAATGATATACGTAAAGACTTTGACGATTAATTTTGGTTTTAGAGCTCAAACCACCATAACATATAATATATTGAATGACCTTTTTGTATGATATGGCAAGAAATGATCTTAGTATGCAGATCTTTTGTGCATTGTGTGTTAATTTAGGAAATTTACAATGTAATGCAATTAAAGAAAATTAAAAAAGTAAGGAATAAATTATCATATACATTTTGGTATAAAGTTTAAACTATTTGGAAATTTAACATTGCTGCTGGTACTTAAATAGGGCTTGTTCGTTTGAGGATGTCTGAATGCAAAAACTTTTACTCTAATACCCATTGCATTAATAAAATAGCTGTTCTTGTTATTCCAAATTTCATCTGCAATTTTTTCAACCTCATATATATTATTATCTATTCCAACTTGTACTACTACACCATGTTCATCTTTTTTGACACATGTTATTAGAAATTCGGCCATATTGTTATGTATTTATAAGTTGTTTAAATTAATAAAACAATGGTTTTTTACAATCATATTTAGAATATTAATAGTAATACAGATATTGCTATTTGTATTGGTAATAGAAATAATATGGTACTAGCACTTTAGGTCAATCCAACTATGAAATATTTTAATCGTACTTAAATAGGTTTTAATTGAACTTTCTAAATAAAATACATTGAAAGGAAATATCAAAGTGTATCGACAAATAATGGGTAAAAAAATATAAAAAATAAGGAACGGGAAATATTACGAATAGAAAGGATGAAAAAATCACCATAAAAAATCTAACAATAAATTATAAAACTAAGTTAGGAATATTTACAGCTGTAGAAGATGTTTCATTTGAGGTTGCCGATGGACAATCAATTGGAATTGTTGGAGAATCAGGATCTGGTAAAAGTACATTGGCACTTGCCCTAATAAGATCATTGCCCGATAATGGATATGTCCTATCAGGAAATGCCATAATTAAGGGTCAAGATATATTAAATATACCTCAAAAAGTGTTTGATGAAATTTTTAGATGGAAAGAAATCTCCATGATATTTCAAGGTTCCATGAATAGCTTGGATCCAGTTTTTTCTATTGAAAAGCAAATGAAGGAAATTTTAAAAGTTCACAAAATAAGGGATAGGGATAGAAATTATAATGCCATAATAAAGGAATCTTTAATTGCAGTTGGACTTGACCCAGTATCAATAACCAAAAGATTTCAACACGAGTTAAGTGGAGGAATGAAACAAAGAATCGTAATTGCAAATTCTTTATTGCTTGAACCTTCAATACTAATTGCAGATGAACCAACCACCGCCCTAGATGTAATAACACAATCACAGATCATAACCCTTCTTAAAAATATGAAAAATACCAAGAAATTGAAAATAATTCTGATCACTCACGATTTATCCTTGATTCCAAATGTAGTCGATAAGGTCATTATTATGTATGCTGGACAAGCAGTAGAGATTTCGGATATAAATACAATAATCAACAAACCGTTACATCCCTATACTCAAGCCCTGATAAAATCTATTCCAAATATCACGTCAACTATCAAAAATACAATACAGTATATTGCAGGAGAATCACCTAATTTATCAAATATAAAACAAGGATGTAGATTTAGAGATAGATGCCCACAAGCAATGGATATTTGTGAAAATACCCCTCAGAATATAAATATAGAAGGCAATCAAGTCAAATGTTGGCTTTACGACCCTAAAATAAAAATAACAAAGAAATATTAATTGATCCATCATAGTCAACAAACTAACAAACTAACAAACTAACATACAAAGATTCAAGCATACTAGGTTTATATCTTAAAATGCTGAAATAGATAGTAATAATGCAAGCGCTGCTGGATGTTTATAAAATAAGGCAAGATTTTCCCATACTAAATAGATGTTTAACAAATGGAAAAAAATTGGTATACCTGGATAACGCTGCAACCACACAAAAACCAAAACAAGTTATCGATGCGATTTGTAAATATTATTCAGAATACAATTCAAATATACATAGAGCTGTCTATCAGATAGCAGATGAAGCTACAGAAGAATATGAAAAAACTAGAGAAAATCTTCGCAAATTTATTAATGCAAAATATTCTGAAGAAATTATTTTTACGCGCAATGCTACAGAATCTCTTAACTTAATTGCACATAGCTGGGGAAGAAATAACATTAAGAAGGGAGATAAAATCATTTTAACAGAATACGAACACCATAGCAACATAGTACCATGGCAAATGTTGTGCAACCATCAGGGAGCAAAAATAAATTATATAGATACTGATTACAATGGGTATTTAAATATAGAATCATTTTTAAATTTTTTAAAAGATAAAGGCGAATATGGAGAAACCAAGCTTGTTTCGTTAAGCCATATGTCAAATGTCTTGGGAACCATATATCCGGTTAAAGATATTATTAAAATCGCGCATGAAAAAGATATTCCAGTTGTTTTAGATGGGGCTCAATCAGTTCCCCATTTGGATACGGATGTACAAGATATAGATTGTGACTTTTTGGCATTTTCTGCACACAAGATGTTGGGTCCAACTGGAGTAGGAATACTTTATGTAAAAAAAGAGATACTAGAATGTATGCCTCCGTTCATTACAGGCGGAGATATGATAAAAGAGGTTCACAAAGAATATACTGTTTTTAATGATTTGCCTTACAGATTTGAAGGTGGAACGCCCAATATTGCAGATGTAATTGGATTCAATACTGCAATAGAATATCTAAAGGATATAGGAATGGGAAACGTAAGGAAACATGAAAAAGAACTTGTAAAATACCTTTATAATAGTATTAAAGATATAAAAGATATCAAAATCTATGGCCCTCCAGATATCAATAATAGGGGCGGATTAGTATCATTTAATCTCGATGGAATTCACCCGCATGATTGTGCTACAATTTTAAATGATTTTGGAGTGGCAATACGATCTGGCCATCATTGTGCTCAAGTTTTAATGGAAAAATTAGACATTATTGCATCGTCAAGAGCAAGTGTATATATCTATAATACAAAGGAAGAAATTGATATATTTGTAGATGCTTTAAATCATGTTAGGAGAATATTCAAGGTATGAGTGAAGACATTTATAGAGAAATGATATTAGATCATTATAGAAATCCAAGAAATAAAGGAAAAATAGAAGAACCTGATGTTAGAATACATGATAGCAATCCATTGTGTGGCGATGAGATTTCGATTGATTTAAAGGTTGAAAATGATACTATTAAAGATATCAAGTTTGATGGAAGGGGTTGTGCAATAAGTCAAGCCAGTGCTTCGATGCTTACGGAGATGGTATCAAATAAACCGTTGACAACAATCAAAGATATTACAAAAAATGATATCCTTGAGAATATCGGTTTAACTACTCTGGGGCCTGCAAGAATAAAATGTGCATTATTATCTTTAAAGGTATTAAAGATTGGAATGGTCAAATACTATGCAGATAAAGATCCGCATTCTGCTGAAAAATTAAAAGAAGAGTCAAAAGTTTTTTAATAAAATTAAACCCGATTCAATCAGAATTTAATCATTAAAAAATGAAATTGTACAAACAAAGTTCTATATGAATCAAAAGAACAATATAAAGATACATTACAATCCTTTTTGGAATGTAAAATATTCCCATATTCTATTATTTCTATCATGTTTTGCAATAATTACAGTATTGACCATTACCGGAGTAATAAAAAACCTTGATAATTTACTTTTGGATTATTTTAAGAATGTACCTAAAAGTCCACAAAGCGATTTAATAGTCATTATTGTTACAACCTTTTCTGATACAATCAACCTAATAATAATAGGATTTATTTTAACAATAATCAAAAAAACAAGACGTTTTGGACTGATTATATTAATTTCAATAGTTGTGATTACCATAATAGTCACATATGCAAAACCATTATTTGCAGTAAATCAAATACCTGCAACGATAGTTTTTAAACCACTTTTTAACCTTCCAGATAAATTTACTTTAGAAAAAGATAGTTTTATGCCCTTTGCTCAAAATTATTCCTATCCTTCAAATCATTTAGCATCTACAACCGCATTTTGTTTTATTATTGCAGGGCTAGTCTATAATAGAGCACCCTATTTTGCCAAAGGTTTTATTTTATTTTTTCCTGCAATCATAGGAATCACAAAACTATATCTTTTACAACAATATTTCTCTGATCTAATCGGTGGTTGTATTTTAGGGTTAATAATTTCAAGTTTAATAATTAAAATAACAAAAATAGAATCAGAAGTAAAAATAAAAGAAGATAAAACATAGGAGAGAATTTAAGAGCATATCCCAAAATTATTTTTCTATAGATAATGATATTACATGATATTTGTACCAGTCCAAGATAATTTTTTGCTTTCTTTTCGTATCGGGCAAACAGGTTTTCTAAACATGTTATGCCATAATGAGTCGACCCTTTTCCATACAACAACCCGCCGTTTATCTTTCGCATAAGGATATTGCTTTTGGAATATTGTTTATTTCCCCTGTTGTTCTCTTTTCCCTTATATAGTATAAGAGGAACATGACCCCATTTGAATATCCCCTATCTAATGGATTTAGAATTAAGATCTATCAAGACATAGATGCTAATAATAGATATTACTTTCTTTCTTTTACATAAGATTATAAATAAGATCTTTGATAACTGTCTTATTGATAATATCCTTTACTGCTTTAAGTTACGAGTAATTGCGGCTTTTGTTATAACCGCAGAAAGCGGTATACCAATTTTATCTGTTAAATTACTTTTTTGTTTAGCCTAGTCTGCTTCTTCTGTCAGTGGTGGTATTATTTCAAATCATGCCCCCTGATGTCGATTTATTGATATACTATCAAATAGTGATTGCCATACCAATTTGATACCTTAACTATGGCTATATTCTTTTAACAATCTTATCCACTTATTTTTGAAAATGTCTATCTGAACCCCATCTTAAGAAATCATCTACGACAGGTTGAACCAGAACCAAATCTCCGGGAAGCATCTTCCATAGATATCCTGTTTGAAGAATACAAACAATACCATCCAATAATTTTCTAAATGGAATTACAGGGCGACCTATTGTAGTATGGGGTTTTTCCCTAGGAAAGATAGGCAGAACAATCATATCCCATAATTTGTCAGAAATCTTGGTAAGGTAGAGTTGTTTTTATGGTCGTAGTGATTGCAGCATGGCATATTTTAGTTAAAATAATTTTTAGCTTTATTTCTATCGAATGCATAATAGTATCTAATTATAGTGTTTCATAAATCGAGGGGTCAACCAATAACCATCCAAAATGATCTTCATCATGAATGTATCTTAATTCTCGAATATTAGGTTTTAATTTTAATTTTCTTATGGCAAGTAAAAATTCATTTTGAATCTGTAATCCCAGTTTTTTAGTCTGGCTGTTAATCCTTTCAGAATCTTTTGATCTAGGCAATAAAATTCTAAAACTAAAATTATGATCTGTATAAGATTTTGAGTAAGACTTAACCATTTTTTCAATTAATTTTGGGATTTCTTTAAAAGAAACAATCTCTTCAGTATTTGAAGCTTTATACGAAATAATAGATTTAAGATTTATAGAGTTCAAAAGTAACATTCATTATTAATTAATATAAATTTATTCTTATAGATAAACTATTAAAAATATCTTGCATAATAATTTCCTTATCTATATTATATAAAAAAAGATTCTGGAGAACGTTGTTTACTTTTTTAAAAAAGTGTAAAAGAATTTTATAATTAATAAATAATATTGATTGATTAAATTCCTTCTAACCATTAATGATTTTATTCCTTTTTGGCGGATTCGTCTTTAACTTTAAATCTTGTTTTTAATTTATTCAGGTTGGCGGTTAAATCCTTTATCATCTTCTGCATATTATTTATTTCGGACATTGCGGATTTCTCTTTTTTATCTTCTGGTTTGTCAGATTTTTCAGATTTCTTTGAACTCATGAAAGGTAATTTATAATAACCATTAAATAGAATATGTTTCTTACTATAAGAAAAGACTATCATTGTGAAATACATTAAAATTTTTGAATAATATTGCAATTAATTCAATGATAATAAAATTTTAAATTAAAATAATTGCGCTGCTTTATTATATAACTATATTTGATTTAAATTAATTTGCTATATAAATTAATTTTCAAATTTTACAACATAATACCATAAATCTCCTTTAAAGATATTTCGGTTAATAATAAGGTTTACAATTGAAATAACTTTTGACGAATACCCAATTAAACAACTATTCATTAATTGTATTACTTCAGCACATGGAAAAAACCTATTAAAAAGGCCACATAATATTAAGAATATAAATAAATTTAACCAAAGAATTGGAAAAGAATATTCTTAATCTGACACTAAACAATAGATTTGGTTCGATAAGAAAAGGTTCAGATTAAAGAGAAAGTATGAATTGATGGGTACAAAAACCATTTACAATTTTTTAAAAATATGATCTCAAAAACATAATCTATCAAAATAAAAAGAAAAGACAAAAACGTTTTGAACTGAAACAACCAACAAATGAGTTGTTTCAGCATATTAATTAATACCAAATGGTCTTGTTATCTAAAAGTATCACAAAATTATACAAACGCTACTTCATTATTTATGTTATAAATGATTGCTCAAGGAAAAGTAGTTAGCAAATGCTTCTTTTTTTGTGAGTATTTAATCATTATTTGTTAACGTTTTTTTTGACAGAATTATAACAGAAACAGTGAAATTGCTTATCATTGTCCTTAATGAAGTATAGTTTTAACTAACAGTTTTTGCTAATCATCCAAAAAAAGCATTTTATTTTATTATATTTTTATACTATTTGTATAATATTATTTTCGCAATTGATAAATGAATTTGATTTACATTTTATTATAATGTAAATTTAAATTAGTAGTAATTGATCATTGAAATGGATACCTGTAGTTAAATGTTAAAAAAACCAGGATATATATAAACATTAGACTAAAACTTAAAATATATCCCATTTTTGTGTGTTATAATAATGACGAATTCCGTATTAGGCAATAATTCCGTTGATAATCCTTATCAAATGGCGCTAAAACAATTAGAAGAAACTGCAAAATTAATTAATTTAGATCCGGGCATTCACAAGATTTTATCAAAACCCAAGAGAATACTTACTGTTTCACTACCTGTTAAAATGGATGATGGATCTATAGAAGTATTTACAGGTTATAGATCCCAACATAATGATGCAAGAGGACCATTCAAAGGTGGAATAAGATATCACCCTCAAGTAACCCTCGAAGAAGTTATGGCCCTTTCTATGTGGATGACATGGAAATGTGCTATTGTAGATATTCCTCTTGGCGGTGGAAAAGGGGGTATAATTTGCAATCCAAAGGAATTGTCTAAGATGGAGCGTGAAAGATTGACAAGAAGATATGCGTATTCAATAGCAGATATTATAGGTCCACATACAGATATACCAGCGCCAGATGTTTATACTGGTGGTGAAGAGATGTCTTGGATTATGGATACTTATTCTATGCTGAAAGGAAATTATGCCCAACCTGAAGTTATTACGGGGAAGCCAATATCTATAGGCGGATCATTAGGTAGAACCGAAGCAACAGGCAGGGGTGTATCGATTACAGTAAGAGAAGCAGCTAAAAAATTAAATATCCCCATGAATGATGCTACAGTTGTAGTTCAAGGTTTTGGTAATGCGGGTCAATTTGCAGCGAAACTAGTTGAAGAACAAGGTGCAAAGATTATTGCGGTTTCAGATACAAAAGGTGCCATAATAAACAAAAATGGTTTTAAAACAAACGAATTAATCAAGTATAAAAATGAAAACAAATCAGTGAAAGGATTTAAAGGTTCAACAGATATAACAAATGAAGATCTTTTAACAACCGAATGTACTGTCTTAATTCCAGCAGCCTTGGAAAATCAAATTACAAAAGACAATGCTTCAAAAATTAATACCAAGATAATCGCTGAAGCCGCAAATGGCCCAACAACTCCAGAAGCAGATGATATCCTTTATCAAAATAAGGTTTTAGTAATTCCTGATGTGCTTGCAAATAGTGGAGGTGTTACAGTATCGTATTTTGAATGGTTACAGAATTTGAGAAGAGAATATTGGACAGAAAACTATGTTAATGAAAGACTCGATGGGATATTGACAAAAGCATTTGTGGATGTTTATAATGCCCATTTACAATATAATACGAACATGCGTACGGCAAGTATTGCATCAGCAGTACAACGAGTAGCAGAAGCTATAAAACTTAGAGGTATATGGCCTTAAATAATAACAAGATATAAAACGATAATTATTTCTTTTTATTAGAATTGATAAAAAAAAAGTTTTCTAAAAATTAAAAATAAAGGCTATTTATTTAAAAGTTATTCCGTGGAAAATGAATGTCCACATGAACAGCTTTTTGTTACATTAGGGTTAGATATTTTAAATCCCGAACCCATCAAACTTTCAATATAATCTACATTAGCTCCTTTTAGATATTTTTGACTATAGTTATCAACTAAAATTTTGACACCATTTTGTTCCAAAACCATATCATCTTCATCAGGATTTTCTTCGAATCCCATCCCATATGAAAGTCCAGAGCATCCTCCTCCTGTAACATAAACTCGTAAATAGAGATTATCTTTGCCTTCCTGTTTCATAAATTCTATAACTTTTTCGGCAGCTTTTAAAGTCACATCGACTACTTTAGTTTGTTGAGCACTTTCCATGATATAATATAATAGGTTATCAACTCTATTAAGTTTTTCCAAATAACAAATATAAAAATTGAATAAAAAAAATTGTTATTTCGGTTTGGATAAAAGAGACCATTTGGCTAAAGAGCCAGCTGCTGTTACCCACGTATTTACAGATAAATATACAGGAATTTGATTCTCTTCTAATCTATTTGCCATTTTTTGGGTAAATGGTCCGCCTAATGCACCTATTAATATGGGTTTTTTTCTTTGTTTATTAAATTCTGAGAGAATTTCCACAATGTTTTCTTCAAGAGGGTCGTCCTGAAATACAAACCAAGGCATCACAATATCTACATTAGGATCATCCATAAAAGTTTGGATTGCAAACTTATAATCAGCAGCATTTGCTGACCCAGTAATGTCACAAGGGTTCCCGATAACATATGTAGGAGGATAATGAGATTTGAATGCGGATATACTTTGATCGGCAAGATTTGCTACTTCTAAGCCAAGCCTTTCAAATTGATCGATAGCAGCTATGATCGGTCCAGCACCATTCGTTACCATTGCTACTCTACCACCATTAGGGACTGGCTGCCATGAAAGAGCTTTTACTGATGCAGTTAACTCATCATAACTATCTACAGATATAATGCCGCTTTGAGAAAAAGTTCCTTTAACAACTGTATATGTCCCACCTAATGAACCAGTGTGAGAGGCAGCTTGTTTTGCACCTCTAGTAGTCCGTCCATTTTTAAAGACAACAATTGGTTTTTTTCTCTCTGAAATTACTTTTTTTGCAGTATTAACGAATTTTCTTCCATCCCCAAGTCCTTCAACATAAAGGCCAATAACTTTTGTTTGAGGATCTTCAGATAAATACCATATCATATCGGCTTCATCAACATCCGATCTATTACCATAAGAGATCATTTTGCTCATACCAAATGGTGCAGAGTGCTCCATAAATGCAATACCAATAGTACCGCTCTGTGAAAGAAACCCAACATTTCCATTTTTAGGCCTTAGCATTCTCTCATGGCCTTGGAATGCACAATCAAGCCTATTTTCTCCGTTGAACATTCCAATACAATTAGGTCCAATTATGCGTATATCCAATTGGGCAGACAGATCTTTGATTCGTTGTTCTATTTCTGCCCTTTCGCCGCCTAATTCTTTACCTCCACCTGAAATTATAACTACATTGTGAATTTTCTTTTGTCCGCATATTTTCAATAGATCAGGAACAAATTTGAGATCAACAGTAACAACTACTACATCAATTGGTTCGAAAATATCATCCAGACTTTTATATGCCTTTAAACCCATTATTTCAGGATAGCCTTTTGCATTTACAGGAAAAACTTTTCCTTTATAATCATGCTTAACTAATGATTCCAAAACTGAATTACCAACTTTGCCGACTTCGGGGGAAGCACCGATTAAGGCAATAGACTTTGCATTAAAGAATAAATCCATATGGGCCGAATTTGGTTGTGCTGTAGAAATAATGTCATATCTAGGGTTATCGCTTAGTAAAATCTTTGCATCTGCTACATAATAACTATCAGGATACACAATAATAGGATTAAAATCAATGCTATCATAATAAGAAGAAATATCAAATCCCAATTTCCCGATATTAACAAGGGCATTACTAAGCATATCCAAATTAATAGGTTGAGAACCCCTGTAACCTTTGAGTAACATTTTACCCTGGAGTTCTTCTATCATTTCCATGGCATCCTCCTTTGTAATTGGCAGAACTCTAAATGATACATCTTTAAAAAGTTCGGTAAAGATGCCACCTAGTCCAACCATTATAACAGGTCCGAATTGAGAGTCATTTTGTAAACCTACAATCATTTCAACTCCTTTTGGAACCATTTTTTCAAGTAATACACCTTTTACATTGTATTCTGTTGAAAGTCGTTTATACATATCATTAAATGCAGATTTTACATCCTCTTCATTTTTAAGGTCGATTTTCACGCCACCTACATCTGTTTTATGAAGAATTTGTGGAGATACAATTTTGGCAACAATTGGGTATCCAATGGACTTGGCTTCTTTTACAGCATTTTCAATATCTTTAACCAGAGCATAATGTGGTACTTTGATATCATAATCTGTAAGAATATCTTTGGAAATTTCTTCTGTAATTACCTTGGTTTGATTTTTAAAAGCGTTTTCAAATATGGATTTTACATTATTTTGATATGTCAATAAAAACTGTTTAATGCAGACGATTTAAAAATTTTCCTTAGTTTCCTTCAATATAGATAATAAATGTACTTTAATGCGGATAAATTTTTTATTACAATATTATAGATATTTATGTTGATTTAATTGAAATAATTAAATTACTCATTTGTATGCAACAACAACAATCGATCCTCCTAATAACTTTGTCTTAAATTCTACTTTAGAAAAACTTTTTGATAACATGTTGTTTAAATCCTTATTTTTGGGCCACCTTAAAAAAGTACCATAAAGTGTTTTAAAAGGAATCCCTTTTTTTCCTGCAACAGAAAAAGCCAAAATTGCCAAGAAATATTTTAAATATGCAGATACTAAAATTCGGGATATAAAATTATCGGGTTTTCCCAAATCAACAATTACTAACCTACCATCTTTTTTTAAAACTCGATGAATTTCTTCAATTGCGATATCAAGCACTATTGCATCTCTGAGAGAATATCCGCATAAAACTGCGTCAAAAGTATTACTTTTAAAAGGAATTTTTTCAAAAATTCCACTGCACAAAAAATATTCAAATGTCGGTATATGGATATTTATGTTATATTTTACTTTATTTAGCATTTCAAAAATAGGATCATAAAAAAATATGGTAACATCTTTAGAAACGTTTTCTAATACTGTTTTAGACATATTACCAAAACCAGATCCAGCATCAAGAATAATATTTCCCTGCCGAATGCTTTTCATTATACCCTCCTTTCTAAAATCATTATCTTTACCTAATGAAATAACGCTATTTACTTTATCATATACAGGTATAATATTTCTCAATATATCAATAACTTCATTCCAATATGAATTTCCTAATCCATTACTTTTCAAGACAAATAATTTGTAGAGAGACAAGATAATGAATATTTGCGTTAAAAATAATAATTGGAGATATAGCTTATTCTATATTTGAACAAAAATGACGAAATCAAGATAGAGAAAGATTTTAAAGATATATATCAATTTGAAGAATTAAAAGTATTAGTTAAAGGATTTTTTCTTTTTGATAATGATATAAAAAAATTGTATGATAAAATTAGATCTCTGCATAAAGATGTTTATCTTGTAATTGTAAATGCAAACATTGTCTTTGGGTTGGATCATATATTTGGTATTATGAAAATTATTAGCGAAGAAATAAAGAGAGAGGATAAAAAGGACATCAAGAATTTTGATATTGAATTTTTATTAAGAATTTGTTATACTGATCAAATTTCATATGCATTTCAAATGGTAAATGACAATAAAGACAATAATAATTTTATATGTATCATATTTTCTAAATGTTTAACAAGTATTGAAAATGCATATATCGATTTAAAAAACTATGGAAAGGGAGATTACGTTGATACCCTCGTTCAAGTTTCAAAGGCTAAAAGATTTTATATCCTTAAACTTTTCTTTGATAAAAATTTAAAAGATTTGGATGATTTACACCTTTTGAAAGATGATTGCGAATTTCAAAAATTTCTTATCGAGAGATCTGCAATAGCATTAAAATAATTGAGATTCACTTTTTATTTGTTAATTTAATTACTCGATAGATCGCTTTTCAATCATTGAGCTAAATAAAAGGTCGCTTTTTATGACCGTAATTCCTGTATATTTTCCTATTATTTCTATTAAAAGAATCCAACAGGGATTTGTTAAATTGACCTTTCTTAATATAAAAGGGGCTATTTCATTTATAATATTTATTTTTTTTAAATTTGTATGTCTTTTTTCGATCATAATTTTAAAAGAATCATCAATTGGTATTTTTTTTGCTAATTCGATGGAAATTTCTTTAATTTCTGAGATCTCGGTTAATACCGCTTTCTCAATTGGGAGAAATCTTAATAAATATCTAATTTCCCAAGGAACATCTTTTAACTTTTCTCTTAAAAAAAATATAAATTTTATGGGATCCATCATAGAGTATCCTATAACAATGCCATCGATGTTTGTAGCATGTATGGGTACAGATAATTCCCCAGCTTCATAAAAGATCTCTTTTAATTCATCTATCAGATCATCTTCTTTATATCTAAAGGTTGTTGCAATAAAATTAAATTCCACAACTATCACCTTTTCCTATTCTTTCTTTTCATAATAGATTTTCTTTTAACGTTGCAAAAATCTTTTCCTTCGAAATTATACCCTCTCTTTTTATTTTGGGGTTATTAATTTCTACAAGATCAACAATAGTAGAAACAGGTATTGAGCTATTTGATGTCCCTCTTGCTTTTTCTGTTACCCCTCCACCTACTGCTCTTCCTCCACCTATTCTTACTTTTTCTCCATCCCTTATTCTTTCTTTATCCTCATAAACTATCGCATCATAACCCTGCAAATGACTGTTTTTAAGGTCATTAATATTTGTAAAAGGAGGATGTTCAGATAAATTGGCACTAGTTCCCACCAATAATTTATTTTTAGTCATTTTTATTAAATTTGTAGTACATGTATTATTAGGAATTCTAATGGCGATAGTTTTATCAAAAGCATATCTCGAAGCCAAAGAATTATTTAGTAGTTTAAGTATCAATGTTATTTGACCTGGCCAAAAATGATCTATTAGTATTTTGGCTTCCTCTGTTACTTCCACTAATTGCGATAAATTAGTGACGTCATTTGTCAATATGGGCAAGTATTTATCTAATGGACGTCTTTTGATTTTGAAAAGTTTTAAAACAGAATCATCATTTAATGGATCACATCCTATACCATAAACAGTATCGGTTGGGAAAATTACAATAGCTCCATCATCTATGAGAGATGCGCATTTTTTTAAATCTTTACCTTTATTACAATAGAAATGAAAAATCATATGAAAAATTTATAGTTATTTTAATTTATTTGTTATATATCTATATACCTATATAATTCAAAGCAGTAATTCCGATAATTAGAAATTTCAATTCAAAATATACGCTGGAGTACATATTTACATATTTACATCTATTCAACGAATCTAAATAGGCAATAGAATAAAGAATAAAGAATAAAGAAACAATTTAACAATAAGTATTATAATTGATTCATTTATAATAATTTTCATAAAAAGAAAATAGAATAAAAATGGTTGATACAGATAAACATACACATGATAAAAGAAAAATAGAACCTAGTTATTGTGATAATAAATCCGATGAACTTGATATAATAATTAATGGATATTATAGATTAATAGGCGGAGATAATGACAAATATGATAGAGAAACCTGTAGGCGATTAAGATTGTTTGGAGAAGAGCTTTTACGGAAAAGAACTTACAATAAATTTACCACCTTTAAAGCTGATCATGACGACATGATAATTGGAAACCATTTACGG
>JAICXY010000060.1 GCA_025934495.1 Candidatus Nitrosocosmicus sp. | reverse complement strand
TCAGTTTCCCGAGGTTATCCACGTCCCCTGGGCATGTTGACTACGTGTTACTGAGCCGTATGCCACATATTGCTATGTTGACTCGCATGGCTTAGTCCCACTCTGATAGCAGTCGGGTCCGGCAGGATCAACCGGAGTCAAAAAAACAATACAAGAATAATAATACTAATACTAGAACAATATGGGAAGAGAGAGATGATAGTATTTTTTTTTGAATTTAAATACCATCATCATACCTTTCCATATTATTAAAGTAAAGATTGATTGATAATTGATTGATTTTTTTGCTACATATTTATATTTACGATTCTTTTGAATTGTGATACAAAAGAACGTTTATTGAGATTTTTCTCTCTTCCTCTTTAACATTCTCTCTCTACATATCATCTTCTTTAGGAGACATATATAGAGAGAAGGAATGAAAAAAGAGAAAGAAAGAGAGAGTACGATCGAAAAGAAAAAAACTTTGAGTTTATAATGAATATATTGATACTAAAGAGTACATCTCTTATTTACCATTAGAATTGTTTGATAAGGCAAGATACAATAAAAATTAAAATAAAGAATTAATTAGATAAATTACAAATTTAATTATAGTAGTAGTTGTGATAAATGTATACAAAGAAAACATAATAAAGAGGAATTTCAATAGTCTAGAGAATTTAATTTTAATTTAATATCTTAAATCATTTTTTTATTAAAAGTATAATCGTTAGTATTTTTTATGCATCTATATTTAGTTTAAAGTTATTTTTCTTTAATTCATTATATAAATATATTTTAATATATTAAAATATATTTTTTGTATTTGTATTTTTATGCGTCTATCTGATCACTTCCCATGTTGGATTCAATCGATCGGGTCAGCACCGATATATTGGTTGAATCTCCATTATATTACTTTATTATACTTTTTTATTGATAATGTAATGAGCGCATCTGGAGGTCAGTAAATCACATTGTGGCACTAGCCAACTTCATTACCGACGCCGCCTTTTATCTTGGACACGTTCTATAGATGATACGTGAATTATTAATATAAATCTTGTTTTTTAAAAACAAATAAAAGATTCATTCAAATTATGCTATATATCCTTGAATATTGATAATTATATAGAATTATACAAAAATAAGACCTTTGAATCGATGAATTTATACTATAGATCCAAAGAAATTTTTCCCGGTGGAATAAACCACAATATTAGATTCTACAAACCATATCCTTTTTTAACAGTAAAAGCTAAAGGAAATTATTTAAAAGATATAGATGGAAACAAATATATTGACTTTTGGAATGGTCATTGGGCATTAATACTTGGTCATTCTCCCAAAACCATAACCAAGAATTTGAAAAAACAGATTAAAAAAGGTACTTTATACGGAACTCCCAATAAACCGAGCATCAAGCTTGGGGAATTAATTAATAAAGCAATTCCAAATGCAGAAGGCATTCGTTTTTCTACAACAGGTTCTGAAGCAACCATGTATGCTATTCGCTTAGCAAGAGCCAAAACTGGAAAAAGAGTTATCGCAAAGGTTATAGGAGGATGGCATGGATTTAATTCAAATTTACTGCAATCCGTAAATTATCCTTATGAAGCAGACGAAGGGATAGGACTCGTGGAAGATGAAGGGCAATTTATTGAATCCATACAATTTAATGATTTAGACAGATCTTTAAAGGTTTTAGAATCAATCAAAGATGATTTAGCTGGTATAATAATTGAGCCAATATTAGGTGGTGCTGGTTGTATTACTCCTATAAATGGATATTTGGAAGGACTGCAAGAATTTGTAAAGAAAAACGATAGTCTTTTAATTTTGGATGAAATAGTCACCGGGTTCCGACTATCATATAAAGCGGCGTTGGATCACTACAAGTTAGATCCGGATATATTTACACTCGGTAAAATAATTGGCGGAGGACTTCCTATTGGTGCTGTTTGTGGTAAAAAAGAAATAATGGGCTTGGCCGATGTCACCGATAAGATTGAAAAGAACACCTATTGTTCTATAGGAGGAGGAACTTTTTCAGCTAATCCATTGACAATGACTGCAGGCTATAAAACACTAAAATATTTGAAAAAAAATCCAACTGTTTATGAAAAAATCAATTTCCTTGGAGATCTTGCTAGAAGCGAGTTATCAAAACTCTTTAATGAATTAAATATTGAAGCAGAGATAACTGGAATAGGGTCTTTATTTATGATCCATTTTCTTAATGATAAAGTAAAAAAAATAAATAATGCACTAGATGTTGCGTTATCAAATAATGAATTATTGTTTAACTATAATTTGGCCTTAATTGCAAAATTCAATATATTCTTTTTACCTCTTAAGATGGGCGCTTTTTCGTACGCACATGAAAAAGAAGATGTATATAAACTAATAGAAGCTACAAGACAAATATTTCAAAATACAAAAAAATACAATAACATTCAGCGTTAATAACAAATTTTTTTAATTTTCTCGCCATAATGCCTTTTTTTTTGCCAAAATAACAAAAAAAACAAGATAAACAATTTGTACAAATAATCCAAGAGAAATTGACCATTGAGAGGGAGTATGGAACCCCATAGAATACTGTAACATTAAAGAGGCATGAGTAGTAGGAACTAAATAAGAGATTATTTGAAGCGGCAGAGGTAAACGATCTATAGAATAATATACTGGAGGTATAACAGCAAGGATAACATTAACAAATGATATAAGTTGAGTAGCATTCCTCATATGAAGCATATGAGAGGATAAAAAAAAACCTATAGAAGACATCGTACCCCAAATTAAAAAAATATTCACTATTAAAAGAGGTATAAATGAAATTGATGTTGAAAAGTAAACTGCCAGTATAGCTAGAACAAGCAATGCAGGAAGGCCATATACCAATTCTGAAAATGCTAGCCCTAGCATGTAGGTTAATGGTGAAACTGGGGAAGATACAAACATATCCTGCATTTTATATTCTAACTTATAAAGCGAAATATCTTGTCCCAATGATAAACCATAACCTACTAAAGCCATGACTAGACTCCCAGCAACTGCAAATTGAACATAATGTCCATTGCTAACTATAAACAATATAAATAATAAAGAAAAAGGAGAAATAGCTGTAAAAACTAATGATAATGGATTTCTCCTAAGCCATAAAATACCAGTCATGTAAGCTATTAAAAATATCTGTTTTATCATAATATAATAGTCTGCAATAATTTTCAATTCTCAATTCTTTTGATATCCATTAGTAAATATTTGTTAAGAAATCTTTATTCATTTGCCGAATAGATAAAGATTATACCAATTATACCAATTAGCAGAAGTATTGCAAAACTATCTGTCATAGTTTCCAATATAAAACACTAAAGCTAACTATCACTTTTGTATTTATCGATATAATTTCAATGTTATTGCCACTTATGACCAAAGCCAGATTAATAATAAGAAATGTATCAAAGCAACTCTTATTTGTAATTCATAGCGGATAAAAAGGTGGGATAAAGCAGGCATGCAGGTTTAAATGATAAAACAAAAATCGATATATCAACAGAGATGTAGAATGAGATAAGTTTGGTAACAAGAACAAATTATCCAACACCAAATAATAAAGCAGGACATTAAAATAAGTAATAGATCTGTTAACAGTTGTAAGATTTACAATAATCATTACCAATGGGTTTACATAGATGCTAACCTAACTATTAATCAACTGTTTTAATTCATCGAATACTATTTCTCTACTATTTTTCAATATTTTATGTTATATTATACATAAATTAGATAAAAACAAGTAAATAATTGTCTAAACATCACTAATTCAGATTTATAATAAAATATTTTCTCTAAGTTAACCGTTGTGTAAACAACATGTTATGTCTTCTTGTAAACTAACACTGTTTGATTTGATATATAATGTATTTAGATTGCTATTGTTAATTATTATTATAATGGATATGCTTTGTTGAATGATTTAAAAAACGGTCAAAGCTATTCCTCATTTAGGACAATGATAATCAATTTCATTGTTTCCGTCATAATTCCATCAACAAAACGTTAACAAACAATGATTAAAATAATCGTGCAGCAAAATAATTTCTATTAGTTTTATAATGCTTTTTTCAAATGGAGAGTGGATGTGATGGTTTTTATCTTCAAGAATTTACATGCTTGAATTGATTCCATGAGCCACCATCTGTGGAAACCGGATGTGGGGAATAATCATCTACAACATCTGACAGAAAATGTTCTGCTACCACAAACATATTTTTTCGTTCTTTGGATATGTTTATTCCAAGAATTTCTTTATCGTCAGATTCAATAATATAGCAACCAATCATACCCAAATATACTCTGGTCCAACTTTTATTATAGCAGTCTCATCTTTTTGTATACAAGAATACTCGACGATTTTCTTTTTCTTAATGAGGATATTTTCTAAGGTTTGTATTTTTTGATCCAGTTCCAAATATGCATATTTCTTTTTGTAAAGCAATCTGATAATCTGTCTGCTCTGCTTTTCTTAAAGAAAGGCCTGAAAATTAGCAATATAAACCATAACCAATATACTATGATGGTATTCTATTTCTTGAAATCATAAAGGAGATAGAACTTCTTTAAGCTATAGGCTTTCCTTAAGTGAACAGAGCCATAAAAGGGCCAAGTCTATATAGCATTCCCAGAGGAAAAAGAGGCTTTCAAAGAAAAGGCTATCCTAGTATTTGTAGGTAAACACCAACCAAAACAACTCTTCGGACAGGGTGATCTATTATATGATTAATACATTTCTTGATAATCTGAATAATTCATTAAATTTCCAAGATGTTAACTATTTGTAGATAAGACAGCCTGATTTATAAATTAAAGATATAAAAGTACTTTTATAATTAAAAAGAATTTCTGACACCAGCACATCTTTCCACTGCAATACCAGAATTTATAATAATAAAATAAGTGATAAAGGAATAGAGAAAAATTATGATCATTTAGAATTAGATCATAAAAAATAAACGATATAAACTGGTATTCAATCTTCTTTTACCCTCAACTTTATAGTTTAAGTTCGCTGTTACTTAATCCGCAATCTCTACATTTAAGATATATTAACTTATCTGTTTCTTTTTCTTTAATCATTTCACCACTACAACATGGACATTTCATGTATATAATACAAATAATCCATTTAATAAATAATAATAGATTTATCGATTCTATTAATAGTTCTTTGATATACATATTATGTTTTACTGCAAAATAATTGTGTTTATTTAATATCATATTTGGCTTGCCACTCTTAACCATGACAAGCATTCAGCCAATGGACGAATATTCATTATAAAAAAAATGGCAAAGCGATCACAATATTTTACAAGTGGATGTACATTTGTGTTTACACAGCAGTTCACTTAAGATCTAATTCTTTATTGTGAAGATCCACAAATAATTAAGGGTCATGATTTAATTTAAACTTCATTCTTTTATATTGAAAGTAATTATTAAATCATTATTTGAATAAGTATAATATATGGAGTTGATCTCTTTATGACAATTTTCTCCATAAAGAACAATGTGATGTTTCAATTCCAAAACCTGAATGCCTGAAGTGGATAGATACAAATCCCATTCCTCTCGTTTAAAAACGGATATTTACCATATTTATCTCCGATATCGGAGATAATCTGCCTCATAACAACAAACATATTCAGTTATTGCAAAATAATGATTCCAATGATTTTTTTAATCTCAAACTCAATCATAGCAACCCATTGCCATATTAACAAAGGATCAATTTTAATAAATCTCTCATATTTTTATACAAAGATATTCTAAAACTTTTTCATTGACGATATTCTTTGAGGATTGTACTTTTAAATCTATTTCAAGGTGAATATACTAATTCTTTGATAAAGCATGATTATAGTTTATTTTATGCTTAACTTAAGGAAAGGTTCGAAAATTAAAAATACATTGCATAACTTTTGTAATCTGGAAGCTGATCTTGAGTTTCTGGCCTTCGTAAAGGCATATAGGAACACCTTGAAGTTATAGATTTATTGCTAGATGAACAGAACCGATCAGATAGTTTTTTATTTCATTTATTAAAATAAAATCTTAAAAGATATATCAAAAAAAAATTAAATACATAGAATCAATTTTCCAATTACGTATTAGTAAACTTTTAATAAAGAAAATCTAAATAGTAGATATTTATATAGTTTTTATGAAAAGTAAAAAATTAATTTTTTATGCTTTATTTTTGTTCTTTTTTGTAATTTATATTCCGCAATTAGCTTTTGGGCAACAAAATAATTCAATACCTATTAATCAATCCCTAACAAAAAATACTAGTAGACCAATTGATCTAAGTGGAATATATTTATCGAATAATCAGGATAAATATTTTTTAAAACAAGTAGGTAATTCGCTATGGTGGCTCGGTATAAATAAAAATAATTCACAAGTAGAAAATATTTTCAAAGGAATTATTAATGGAAATAACATAATAGGTCAATGGATAGGTTCACCATTAAAAAAAACAATAGATAATGGTTCAATGAAATTGAGTATATCATATAAATCAGATAAAAATATAACAATAAATAAGATATATCCTTATAACAAATTTCCCATAAATCAATTAATAAAATTTAATCCCAACATAAAAGCTACCCCAAAATTTATGGTTACCATAGATAGCATACATGTACTTATTCCACGATCTCCAATATATGATGTAATAACTGCAGGTTTAAGTGTAAAGCAAGGAGATAATGATCCCGTAGCAGGTGCCGAGTATCTTGCAAGCAGAGAAACAAACGCTAATGTTACTCCAAATTTAATCTTAGGACCATTTGAGATCAACAAAAAAAATAACAGCCTTACTATCGAATATTTAGGAATGAATAAAGATGATTCAAGCGTATCTTCAATGCTCATTAATTTAAAAGAAACACTAATACAATTATCCGATCCTTCCTTTAATTCCTATGACATATCCAATCCGGACCAAGCAAATTCTATAATTAGTTCAGTATCGCCAGGTTTACTTAGTAATGGATGTAATGGAGTTGTTTTTGCAGATAAGATATCCATACCTTTGCAAGATTTAAAAAAAATATTAACTAGTGGAACTTATTCTCAGGAAAAAACATATCTTGGTACAGAATCTCCTCCAGGGTGTGGACCAATTTCAAAATACCAGGTAAAATGGTCTATTGTTCCCATTCAATAATATTATTTAACCCATTCTATATTTTGCAGTCTTTTTTAATATCATATTTTGTCTTTTTTATTGGTCTAACAATCTAGATATACTAAATAGTTCAAAGCAAAAAAAAAGGATAAAGCTATAAAAGAACTTCTTTTGGTGTTTCAATTAAAGTTATACTGACTTACATAAATTCATAAATAAATTTTAGCTAACTTTGTTACTATTTTTATGGCTATTTGAAATACTCGGTATTCGGTAAGGCATATTTTGTTGCTCGTTTCCCTCTTTCTAAATACATTTAGCTAACATATATCAACAAATTCTATGAACTGGCCTATCTACAATCAATCTTTGGTTAGAAGAGGCGATGAAATTATACTGGATTTGATGTTATTGCCAACTGGCATACCGAATTAAAAGAGATGAATAAAGATAAGTAGGATTAGGAATCATTCCATATCTAATACTTTTCTCCTTCTTTTATTGCTTGGTTATGCCAAGGCATACTTTCATCTTCTTTATAGACAAACCAAAGAGGGAATAGCACAAGCTCATGCTAAAGGAAAAGTGGTACCTTCTATTCGCAATTATACGACAATTAACATAAAAGAATAAACAGATTAGACATAAAGATATACGATACAACGGATAGCAAAAAATTCAAAGATAAATACATTGTTATCGCAATTGATAGCACGGGAATAAAGGTTACTAATAGAGGCCGGTGGATGAACGAAAAATGGCATTTGAAAAATAACAACAAGAAAGGATTTTTAAAAATACACATAATACACATAATAGCAGTTAATAATATCAAAACCAAGAAAATCCTCTCGATGAAAGTAACTGATGATGTAGAGCATGTCCATTATGATAGTAAAGCGTTATCAGGTTTGGTTGATGATGTTATAAAATCAGCTAACAGGGCACAGGAGCAGCTTGAGCAATTGACAAACTCATTGCTGATGATGGAGCTTATGATGGTAATGATATTTTCAGCTATTTAGTAGATAATGGAATATCTTGTATTAAAGTTAGAAAAAATGCTAGATAGAACCAGATGAATGGAAAAAAGGAAATATATAGAAATCTATCCATCATTGCTCAGAAAAATAATTTACAAGGATGGAAAGAGGATAGCATTGTAAGATATGGACAAAGATGGATTGTTGATAGAAACTGTTTTCTCTTGTATAAAGAGAACGTTTGGAAGTATGTATACACCGTTAAACTGAAAAATATGATACAAGAAATGATGTTGAAGACGTCATTGTATAACAAAATGATATCTGTTTTAACAAAACGGGTAATAAAATAAGATTGTAGGAATCATGCAACAAAGCACATGCAGTGTTATCTTATTACTTTACTATCCAAACTTTCAATCGTTTAAACATATGATTACTCCATATTATTGAACAAGGGGTCCAAATTAGATATTAAGAGTATCTGTTAAGATCCACAAATTAATGTTATTTAATATAGATGAAATTCAAGCATCTATGATGTCCTATTATGGGATACTCCATCAATAAAATAAAAGAAAAGAGAAAATATTTTGTGAAGAACAAGTATGATAAAAGATAAACAAATAAAAAAAATTTACTAAATTACAGAAAATAATAATATATAGTCAATATAATTAAGATATCAAAAAGGTATATCTATAATGGAAAAATGCTAGATCAATATTTTAATATGATAGACATAGTAGAGAAAAACAAAGTTGCAAAGATACCAGCAATAGATGATGATGCTTTTGATTTTAGATTAATCTTATCGTGATATGATAATGATAACACTGGCAGTTATCCAAAGTAGAAAATAGATTCGCTTCCTTTAATCAAAAAAATAACTCTGCTAGATAGATAATATAGAAATTATGTTAAAGTAAACTTAAACTCAATAATAAAAGATAATTTTATTGAATTTACTGATTCGTTTCTACTTTATAAAATTTATAAAAAAATTAATATCTTGCTTTATTTCTTTTTCTCCTTTCAGCTTTCGCATATTTTTTGCTTTCAGTTCTTTGAGCGCTATATGCATGTGTTCGTTTAATGTTGTTTGTCACAAAAAAAAATATATGCTTTGTATTTATATACTGTTGGAAATACAATAATATCAAAAAGATAGATTATTACATAAATATTTTATTCATCCTTTGTTAACGTTTTGTTTGCAGACTTGTATCGAAATAGAAAATTAGGTTATCATCATATTAGCAGGAGTATAGTTTTAACTAATTGTTTTTTGAAGAATGCAAAAAAGCACAATAGATATAAGTTAAAATCCACAGTTATTCAATAGATAAGATTTATAGGAGCGATTTTAAATAATTCTGTGAAAATATTAATTACTATTCTACTAGTTTTTAGTCTATTTTCTTCTATTTGTATTAATCTAAATAATTATGAAATGGTTTCTTCATCTTCATTATCTACTTCAAATTCCTCTAAAGGAGGATATCTTGACGAATTAAAATTTATACGTTATCCTAATGATAATACCGCCTATCAATCGGTAGGCAATGGTATTCTTGATACTTATCTATCGCATATTCCTTTGCAGTTGATCGATAATGCAAAAAAGAATCCTGCTTTAAAAATTTATGACAAAGGTGGCATAACCTATGATCTTTTATTAAATCCTTCTACTAATAATCAAACATTTAATCCATTTTCTATCCGGGATATAAGATATGCGCTAAATTTTTTAATAGATAGGAATTTCATTGTAAACGATATTTTAAATGGTTTCGGTAATTCTATTGTTGAACCATATGGACAATATTCTCCTGAATATCTAAATATTGTTGATACGATTGAACCTTTAAAAATCAAATATGATCCAGGGTTTGCTTCTCGCTTGATATCCAATTCTATGGAAAAGTCAGGAGCTAAATTAGATATAAATGGAAAATGGATCTTTAAAGAAAAACCAGTTATTGTTAAAATATTGATAAGAAATGATGATCCGATAAAAATAACATTCGGTAATGTTGTTGCATCAGTACTAGATAACCAAGGTTTTTCAGTTATAAAAGATTACGGCGACTTAATAAAGGCAAACCAAATAGTTTATGGAGGCAACCCCTCAGACCTTAATTGGAATATTTATACAGAATCTTTTATTTCAAGTTCTTTTTTACGATACGATCCGGGTACAGTAGGGCAAATGTATGCACCTTGGCTTGGTTCAATGCCCGGTTTTCAAAATCCTGCTTTTTGGCAGTACACTAATTCAACAATTGATAAATTGACAAAAAAATTAATATTTGATAATTTTACTTCAGAAAAAGAAAGAAATAATTTATTAAAAAAAGCCGAATCGATAGGAATCAAAGAATCAGTACGGCTATTTTTTGCCAGATCCCAAGATCCATATATTGCTTCCAATAAAATTAGTGGACTCATTAATGATTATTCAAGCGGCATAGCAAATGAATTATCATTTATAAATGCTCAAAAAAATGGTTCTGATAATAATACCCTTAACATAGGAATGAGCCAAATATATCAAGGGGCATGGAATAACGTGGATGGATGTAAAGATTTCTATTGCAAAATAATAAATTCAATGATTTCGGATAATCCATATCTTTTAAATCCTTATACAGGAGATCCAATGCCATTTAGAAATAACTGGACAGATGTTATTACAAAAGGACCGTACGGTAAAATCACAGTACCACAAGATGTGATTGTTTGGAATCCGTATAACCAAACTTGGAATAAGAGTGCCAGTAACAAAACTGCATTAACCAAAATAGTGATGGATTCCTTCTACTCAAAATGGCATAATGGGATATCCATGGACAAATATGATTTATTATATCCATTTTATTTCCAATACGAATGGTCCATAGATACAAAAAAAAATGATAAGACATTTGACGCAGAATTTTCATCTACAACACTTCCATCTTTATCATTAATTAAGGGAATAAAGTTCATTAAAGATAACACGTTTGAAACATATATCGATATATGGCATTATGATAAGAGGCAACTTCCATTATCAGGTAACCTTTGGGCTGCTGAACCATGGGAAATAACTGCAGCTACAGAACGCTTAGTATCAAATAACAAATTATCATATTCAAAAACCGATTCGAATATTAAACAAAACGAACAGTTATCTTTGATTCTACCATCTCACGCAGAATTAATAAAACAAGAATTAGAAAAAATGAGACAAGAGAAATTTATACCAAATCCATTAAAGGGATTAGTTTCCCTAGATTATGTCTTAAAAAGATATGATGCTTCAATACAATGGATTAATCTTCATCATAATGCAGTTATCGGAAATGGACCTTATTATTTAGATTCATTTAATCCAGCTGGTGGTATAATAATACTTAAAAAATTTTATGATAATACCTACCCCTATAAAAAAGGACAGTTTTCTAATTTTGAAAATCCTCCAAAGATACCAATTGATAAAATTGAAGTCCCCAAATTTATTAAAATCAATCAGCCTTTCAAATTTAATATTGATATCAATTTTGAAAATAATACTAATAAAACGAGGCAGTTTAAAGAAATAATAAATTATATTCTTTCCGATAGAAATGGCAAAGTGATCTTACATGATACTGTAAATAGTTCAAACTTGTACACAGGATCTGCAGATAAAAAGATTAGTTTTGGATTACAAAAAAATCCAAATAATAATAAAAATCAAATATCCATACAGATAAATGCAGATAAAACAAAACTACTTTCTCTTGGACCAGCCAAACTTGAATTATTTATAACTTCTGAAGAATCCTTGAGACCTATAATATATGAATATACTTTGATTGCAATATCTTAAAAGTAATAGATTAATATCTTTATATCTTTATTTTAAATAAAAAGTGAAAGTATTTTTTTTCTTTTTATTAAAAAAAATAATAATTTTATTTATAGTTTTATTAATTACTTTGTTTATAACGATATTTCTTTTAAGTTCTACCTTTGACCAAATAATGAAGGATTCTATTAGAACTCAAGTTATAGAATCTATTTCTAGCGCTATTTCAAAAAATTCAAATATACATCAATTTAAAAATTCGGATGAAAGACAAAAATTTATAGATCAGCAAATAAAACTTCAAAGTCAAAGTTTGGGTTTAGATGAACCATGGTATTCTCCAAAAAAACTTTTCAATAACGTTCTCAAAATAATTACTCTAGATTTAGGAAAATCAAGGTTTGCTACTACATTTAATGGATCTAGTAGTGTAAATGATTTGATATTAGAAAAGATGCCATACACAATTTTATTATTTACGTCTTCATCAATCACAATTATTATCATTAGTCTATTTTTTGGTGCATATTTAGCATCAAAAGAGGGCAAAATAATGGATAAATTTATTTCTGGTTTAGCTTCTATCAGTCAAGGTGTCCCTACATGGTGGTTTTCAATGATAATGATTGTATTTTTTTCATTTTATTTACGAGTTTTACCTTCAGGATCAACTCCTTTAATTCCTCCCAATGGATCAGGATACACTGCGGATTTGCTGTATCATATGACATTGCCATTCATAACGCTTGTCATAATAGGATTTGCACCAAGTGTATATTATGTTAAATACATAATATCAAGGATTCTTCATGAAGATTTCATAAAAACATTAAAAATCATGGGAATACCTCAAAAAAGTATTTTATACAAACATGCATTAAAAAATGCAGGACCTCAGCTTACTACAATGTTTGGTTTAGGTCTAGCTGGAACACTGGGCGGTTCTGTTTTAGTTGAACAAATTTTTGATTGGCCTGGAATGGGAAATCTGTTTTATAACGCCATATTTCAGAGCGATTCTCCACTCATTATTGGTCTTGTATATTTTTTTGCATTGATATATTTATTGACTAGATTAATTTTGGATGTTTGTTTTACTTATTTTGATCCCAGAATAAGATCAGAAGAATCGTAGTTAGTTTGGAT
Organism: Candidatus Nitrosocosmicus sp.; assembly: GCA_025934495.1. Lineage (GTDB taxonomy): Archaea > Thermoproteota > Nitrososphaeria > Nitrososphaerales > Nitrososphaeraceae > Nitrosocosmicus. The sequence goes on along the minus strand of JAICXY010000060.1, from coordinate 6,566 downwards.
GGTAAAAAGAATATGCATATTAATAATAAATTCATAAAAGAAAATGAAGGTGGAATTATTGGTATCATACTCATTTTGTTTTTAATAGGAATGACATTTTATGCACTATTTTTAATTCCTACCCAATTGCGACTGCATTGGAATGATCCACTTTATTGGTCTAATAATCCTAGGGATGCCGCACCAAGCTGGATAAATTATTTTCTAAAACTATTTAACTACCAACTTCCTGAACATAAAATTTTTTATCAAAAAGATGCACTCCGAAACTATATTAACAATACAGAATTTAAACAACAAAACAACACCTTTTCATATCAATTTAATTTTAATGAATTTCCATCTGCCATAGATATTCCATACACAATAATAGTAGGCAAAATTCCCCCAGTAATAGACATATACATAAAAAGACCAGATAATTTGGAATTTGAAATTTATTCAAATTCTCTTGACTCAAATAATATAAAATACATTGCCAATGGTCATGATACCAATAATAATACCTTAAACCACAATATTTTGAGTTCCAATACAGTTTCAGGGAGAATTTATTCCTCATCCCAAGAAGTAAAAAATGCTTTAAATAACTATTCCAATCTTTTTAAATTTTCAATTGCCAATCTTTCACCAGAAAAAATAATATTTTCAGAAACAAATTCAAATAAACCTTTAACTGGCAAATATGAAATTACATTTTCAATTTATTCTTTTGATAGTAATACCATTTTAAAGGACTTGAATATAATCATACAAGGAAAAGTTTTTGGATTATTGGGTACGGATGAATTGAGACGCGATGTTTTTTTTGGTATTTTAATTGGGACTCCTGTTGATCTTTTTATAGGAGTTACGGTTGCCTTATCTTCTACTTTCATTGGTCTTTTCTACGGGCTGATTGCAGGGTATAAGGAAAGAAAGATTGGAACATTTATGCTAATAATAATAGATATTTTTCTCACCCTCCCTTCTTTAATTTTATTAATCATAATTTCTCTTCATTTTGGGAGAAATTTGTTATTTTTAATAGGACTTTTTATTTTATTTGGATGGCCAGGTTTGGCTTTATTAAATAGAACATTTAGTATTCAAATAAAAAATTATCAGTATGTACAAGCATCCAAATTGATGGGTGAATCTGATTTAAAAATAGTTTTGCGCCACATAGTACCACAATTATTACCTTTTACTTTGGCTAATTTCGCTTTGGCTGTTCCTGCTGCCATATTAGGAGAATCTGCATTAAGTTTTCTTGGTTTAGGAGACCCTTCTTTCCCAACATGGGGTCAAATGTTGCAGGATGCACACACTTCTTCTGCCGAAACACTTGGATATTGGTGGTGGATTGTATCCCCTGGGTTCATGATTTCTATAACTAGTGTAACATTTATTTTACTAGGTCGATCTTCTGAGAAATTTTTTAAAATGGATAAAAAGAGATAAATTTAAAATTTCATATTTTTTATTTTCTTAAATATTCAATTTCTTTTCCATTACTATTATACGCATGGACATCCATTTCATTATAGGGATAACATATTATTATTGAAACAAGGCCATAAAAATGATTTAAATCTTCTATTGATGGGCGACTGGTTCCACTTGGATGCGAATGTGCTGTTCCTACATACCTCAAATCAAATGGTAATTCATTTATCAGAAAGCCCGAATAAAAAGGACCATGAACTGCGAAAGGGGGAATTACTAAATTATTAATATATATCTCACTCTTTTTTCGTTTTCCTTCCAAAATTAGTATTGCTTCATAAGGATGATGCATTTTCGCATAGGAAATTATTCCATCAATAACATTGTTTGTTATTGTAATTAACTTTTTATTGGACGATTTCTTATCATTTGTCTTTTCATCCCTTTTAAAAAAATTAAAATTAAAATCCAATAATTTTTTTTATATTTAAAAAAATAAATATTTTATGGGCAAAAATTAAAAATCTTATAGTTTAATATTATCAATTACCCTCGGGTAGGTTTGTTATGTTCATTTTGTTGTATGAATAATAGAATAATCTTTTAATATATTTAATTTATAATATTTATAGTTTGATTTCTAGAACGCTCTTTTTAGTTTTTTTAACTTCAATATTACTTTCTGCAGGTGTTTTTTCAACTGTAAATGCTCAGTCACCTGGATCTAAAAATGTCAATAATAGTCAAGATAAATCCCTATCTGCAATTATACCAAACAAATCTATAGGTTTGAGAATAACTTCTCCATTAAAGGGGGACCAAATTTTTATTAACGGTGCAAATTATTTGAATAAGAATGGGGAAAAGCTTTCAATTCATGGGACTTCTACATATAGTACAGATAATACTTCTACCTGTGGTGTCTCAATAATTGCTAATGGCGTTAAACCATATCAATTGGCAAATGGTACTGGACCAAAAGGAAAAACAGATTTTTCATCATGGATGTATAATTTTCCACCATCATATGCTACCTTGAAGGAAGGCTCTAATAAAATAACATCAAAGTTATCATGTCAACCAGGAAATCTTGTTGCGTATTATAGTGTTAATGTAACGGGCATAAAATCTACTGGAACTTTACCATCTTCAGTAGGAAAACTTCCAGTAAATCAAAATAAATTTTCTAATAATAGCACAGCACCACCACTCAGTACAAATAACAAAAACATTTCTGCTGCTCCACTAAGCCAATTAACTTTGCCTCTCTATCCATCTTCAAATCAATCTTCTCCTTTCACTCCTAGTAATAGCACAGCACCACCACTCAGTACAAATAACAAAAACATTTCTGCTGCTCCACTAAGCCAATCTAATACTAGTTCTCCAGTAGAACCTAAATCAATGAATATTATACTAGATAAAAAAGAAAATGGTAGAGCTCAAACTATTGTTATAACTGTCAAAGATTCAATTAGTGATAAACCAATTGGAGGCGTAAATTTATCCGGAAACATAAATGATGTTACGTTCTCTGGCATAACTAACTCAAGTGGTGAATTTAGTAAAGTAATTCCTTCGAGCATCATTAAATCCTCTTCAACTATAGATGTAACTGTAACTGCTTCTGCTAATGGGTATAAATCAAATAAAGCTAATACATCTTTTGATATTACCACTAGTTCTAGCTCTGCATCTGAAACTAAAACAAAAAGTAAAAGCGGTGCTAAGGACATGGCAGCTAAAATAGCTAAAGACGTCCAAAGCCAATTAAGTAAACAAGGTATCAATATACCACTTCCGTTTGGTTAGTATCAAATGGAGGTAGAATCCAAAACTAAACCAATTTTTTTATAATAAATAATTTAATTTGATAAATGTGTTTTCAAAGTTAACTACTTTATTTATATAACAAAAAATAATCAAAACAAGATAGAGGTTAACAGATTGTTTCTTTGTTGAATAATTGTTTCCAATATTATTGAACATTTAAAAATGAGTTTTAGATTCAATGATTTTCAAATTAGTAGCAATTTCTTTCATTAAATAACAAATACGAATCGCATACTAAATTAATGAATAATTTTACTAGATTGTCAATTATATATTTATAATATACATATTAACAAAACAGAGTAGTTTGAAGATTTTTATTAATAATTTGTTTAACGGGTTTCCAAGAAAATCTGATATATTTTTTAGAATCATCTATTTCAATTTCATTTTTGATGAATGTTTTTGTTTTAGGATCTGATGGATATCCTGATCCGATATCTTTTCCAAGCGTTTCTTTTATCTTGGCAATCTCATTATCACGCGTTACCTTAGCTATGATAGATGCACAAGAAACAATAATGTTATCTAAATCAGCCTTATGATAGGAATAAATAGATATATTTTTATTTATTAGATTTTTTTTTATTTCTTGCTGAAATCTAAATGGATTTACATCGCATGAATCTACAATTATTTTGTTTGCGACTAAATTATCTGCAACAATTGTCATAAACTTTGATTCAAGCTTGTTCAAACCATTTAGTTTTACAAATTTATCAATTGTTGAGCAATTAATCTTGCAAATAAAGATAGACTCGCATAATTTCAATATTTCTTCAAAAATTTCCTTACGTTTCCATGGCAAGGTCTTTTTTGAATCTGTTATAGCCATATTTTTTAATGCATTAATATTTTTTGAATTAAACGAAATTCCTGCAATTACCAATGGACCAACTACAGATCCTCGGCCTGCCTCATCTATTCCACCTAAAAACAATATTTTATTTTAAGATATTTAAAATATAAAATTATATAATAATGTCTTTTTTCAAATATTTGAGTGAATTCTATCCCTAATTCTGAAATTAATTATTCTTCTGATTATTCAAATAACAATTGGTCACTTATTTCTGAAAATAACACCAAATTAATGGTACCTTCAAATGCAATAAAAGAAACAGAACCACTAAAATATCCTGTTTTTTTTAATCCTGCTGCGAAATTAAATAGGGATATATCAATTCAGGTCTATAAAGCTTTTATAGAAAATAGAAAAGAAAAAGAGACTATTTTTATCGATGCTATGGCTGGATCGGGTATAAGAGGTTTAAGAGTAGCCAAAGAAATACCCAAAATCAACAAGATTGTTTTTAATGACTTTAATCCATTTTCGACCTATATTTCCAAAATTAATGCTCTCTTAAATAATGTGTATAATAAATGTGATTTCTATAATAAAGAAATATGTAATTTTTTATCTACGTCATTTAATTTTGAAAAAAGAGGTACGATTGTAGATATAGATCCTTTTGGAACTCCTGCACCATATTTGGACTGTATTTTGAGATCAGTGGAAAACGGTGGTTTAATTTCTGTTACAGCTACAGACACTGCCGTTTTATGTGGAGTTTATCCAAAAGTTTGCTATAGGAAATATTATGGAAATTCATTGAGGACAAAATATACTGAAGAAATCGGTACTAGATTATTAATATCATCGATAGCATTAATTGCATCAAGAATGGATTTATCAATACATCCTATTTTTTCACATAGTTATAGAAATTATATTAGAGTATATTGTAAAATTGTCAAAAGCAATTATTTTGCAAATAAATTACAAGAAAAATTAGGATATGTTATCCATTGTTTTAATTGCGGAAACAGATACTCGATAAAAAATCTTTATGGAATAATGAATTGTAATAACTGCCATAATAAAGTAACTATTGGAGGGCCAATGTGGACATCAAATATATCCGATAAAGCAATAATCTGCACAATAATAAATTCAATTAATAAGTATAATTCTAAATATAGCGAATTCATAAATTCGTACATCAAAATTAAAGATTTTTTTACTATTGCCTTAAATGAAAAAGATGAATATCCTTATCATTTTATTAATGATGAATTAGGAAAAATTTTAAAGAAAAACGTATCAAGTCTATCGCATATAGATACTTTATTAAAAAAAAGTGGTTATTTCTTTAGTAAAACGATTTTTTCTCCAAATGGTTTTAAAACAAATGCATCATTAATGAACATAAAAAAATTACTAAATTAAGAGCATATCTCAAAATTATATTTCTATCAATAATAATACTGCATGATGGATATACCAAGCCAAGTAGTTCTTTATTGCCTTTTTTTATTATGGCAACGTTTCATGAATCCAGTATACCATCATGAGTCTGTTCTATCTGCAACCCACCATACTCTGGTAGAATATCTTATTATGGGTAGTTTATCTTTACCTGTTATTTCCATATTTTATCTTACCAGGAATGCGAAGAACATATCCTCGTTTGATAATTTGCTGTTCCTCTGTTTAGAGTCATAGATCTATAAAAGAAGATGCTGCTGATACGGTTTTCCCATTATCATTTTTATTTCTTTTGTAAAAGAAGATAAATTAGATCGTTTCAATCTATATATCCATAACTAATTCTTTCTAGGTCAATATCATCTTTATTTGCTGAGGTTATAACAACTGAGAGCAGATTCCATCCTTATCGGTTAAATCAGCATTTTGAACTCAGTTTACTTTTATCGGTAAATAGGCTATTTCCTGCTGTAATCGCCCTACCAAATAGGACTTATACGCTATTAAGTAAATATCATCATGTTCCCTCGGTACCCTTTTTATTAACATATTCTTTTAATAACTTTCCATATTTTTCTAAAAATTTGCATAAAAAGCCACTGCTGAAATCGTATATGACATGTTGAATCAGATTAAAATCCAGAAGTTACATAATAGATCTTACAATTAGAAATAACTATATTTTCCATGATTTTGTATTTTGACGATGATAATGGTTCATTATTCTGTAGTTACTGACCAAATAATATTTAATATTCTATACACTTTCTTAATCTATTTCTAGACATTATTCCATATCCCGTACTTTTTTAATTTGTAAATGATGAGGAATATGCTATATCACAATTGTACTCTTTTTTTGGTATGATTTTTGTTGTGCTCTTTCTTTTTTTTGTGACAGTTCTTGATTTTTCTTCTTTTTATTTGGTATGGATGACATTTGTTCTGGGAAGTCCTATTCTATTGCCATATATCCAAGGTCATAAACATTTACGACTTCTTTGAGATGGACATAGTGATTCTTTTTATATATGTC
>JAICXY010000089.1 GCA_025934495.1 Candidatus Nitrosocosmicus sp. | reverse complement strand
ATACCACATAACAAAGAGGTTACAAACACCTGAAGAAATTGAGAAATACTCTCCTGGATTTATGGCTTTAATAGACTCCACAGAACAGCAGATACCAAAACCTATAGACAACAAAAGACGTGAGGCATTCTATTCTGGCAAGAAGAAAATGCATACTGTCAAGAATCAGATTACGGTTAACAATTGTGGTTATATCCTTCATAAAGTTGATTATAAGAAAGGACGAAAGCATGACTATGATATCTATAAGGAGAATTATCCTGTTACACCAAAAGATGTACTAAATGTATTTGACCTTGGATATCTTGGCGTACAAAAGGATTTCCCAGAGCAACTATCCGCTTTACCATATAAAAAGAAGAAAGATCAAGGATTATCACAAAAAGAAAAAGAGCATAACAAAAGTCATTCAAAAAATAGAATAGTTATAGAGCATACCATTTGCAGATTGAAAAGATATAGGATAATGAATGAAGTATTTAGAAATAGGTTAAGAAAGTACAATAGAATATCGGATATAGTCGCAGGCTTGATAAACTATAAAATATTAAATCGACAGAATTAGAAATCCAAATAATCTCGAAGAAAAAGCCTAGATTGTTTCTAATTATGCAAGAGTTCTAATATATATATGGCAAAATTTTTTGATAAAGTTAAGGAAAAGACAAAGGGTGTTAAAGATAAGGTTATAAATACAACTAAAGGATCTAAATATAAGACAAAATCTTCTAACTCAGGCTCCAAAAGAGAATTTGAAGAAGGTTCAGCTGGAACGGGAATATGAAGAAAAGATGATCCTTGACAAAATATAATACCGATAATAAAACAATGACTCCAAAAATAATAGACCATAAACCAACTACAGTAAAAATAGATTCGTAATCAAAAGATAACCAAGCAAGATCAAACAGGATAGATACAGGAGATGCAATTGAACAATATCGAAAACGTGGAATGACTAAAACCGATTAAAGTTATTCATAATTTTTATTATTATTATTATTAAAAAAGAAAATATACATATTACTTTGGAATCATTTAACTGTCATAATTAATACAATAGTTAGAAGATCTAATTATTAATGTAGATTATATACATATGAGGCAGGGTCATAATTCGAAACTACCCATCTTTATCTTCGATACCATGTCCGTAGCCAGTCCCAAGCATATATTTTATCGATTTTGGATTTATTTTCTCAGTTTTACAGTTATAGTATACCATATCTGATAGAGCAGGACAGACAAAAGTACAATTGCAGATACCTTGTTAAATCCACGCACTGGTAATGAGTCTATCCTAAAAACTGATTTGATATGCTTTACCAACGGTTCAATAGATATTCTTCTTCGGTTATAGATTGCATGTCCCAATATCGATTGATAAAAGCATACAAACTCAAGTCTCTCTTTGGGTGTACTTTTGTACCTTTCAACAGGACAAATCAGATCTATCCATAACTCCTTCTTGCTATACTCATACAGTTTCTTATCGTCATATCCTGGATCAGCTATCATGTACAATAGATATGGTAAAGAGAATAATGATGAAGATGTCAAAGGAATGTACATCCTATTGTCTGGTACATTTGCAGTAGTTACATCTGCAGTTAGAGGTACTATAATTTTGCCTGTTGTCGATGTTAGATGTAGTTTATATCCAAATATCCATCCCTTGGTATGACTATAGCCCCATTTCGCATCTGTATCGATGCCAGAGCATGGTACTACTCCTTTTTTCATGGATGATTTATGCCATACAGGACCTTTTGCTTTCATCAGAGTGCTATCCACAGCGAATATAGAAGAATCCACTAATCCATCTGAAACAAACAGATATCCCATTGTTGATATTCTTTCTTTTATATCTATAGAAATGGTTTTTAATCTCCTATCAAATGTACGTCTACTGTTTGGAATGGATACTAATAATCCACAGGCCAATACCAGTTTATGATTATACTGACAATCCATATTAAGAAAAATATGCAATCCATTGTTGGAATCAAGTCGAAACCATAACCTCACAATGAAGCATCTTAGAATTACTGTTGGAGAATATACATAAGGTCTACCACGTTTCTTTGGTAAACTAGGCCATGGTATACAACCTATTAGATACAGAATGTTAAAAAGGATGGATTCCTTTAATCTATCAAGAGCTAATCTTTGGGTCAGTATTTATCAAAATAACATTCCAGAGGTTAGCTTTAAGCTGTTGTAAGGCTATCAAAAGATAATTTGAATTATGACCATGTCTCATATACATATAAAAAACAAATCAGGTTTTAAATCCATTGTAATTTATATAGTAACTTTTACTCTAAATTGTTCAAATCTATTGAAGATGGAATTAAGTATGACTTCAGCTCCATTGTATGCCTCTACCTCTTCTTTTAGAACATTATATTCATCTCTGGCTCCCTCTGAAGTAATGACTATGGATGTATCAGTTACGGCTGTAACATTGCCTACTGGTTGCATGTCTTTGGTTCTAATACCTTTATGAATGATCGAGTCCCAGTCTTCTATTCCCGAATTACTAGACGTTTGTTCTCCTGCTCCTGTAGTAGTGTTTTTAATACTATCTTTTTTTTCTATAAATGGTAACTTTCTTCTATATTGTATACATTTCCTTGAGATTCTGTTGTTGTTTTGGATGATGTAGATGTGTTGTGTCATATTGTTGGGTTATAGATGCTGTTTTGTATAGCAAATATTCTCCTTCTTTTGGTGGATGGTCTTTTTTAAAATTATCTTCTGCATCTTCTTCTGTAATGTTAAACCATAAGGTATCGCCATCATAACCTTTAACCAAATGTTTTGGTAAGTAGAATTTGTTTTTCTTTAGCCTGCCTCTGTCTCTGTAACTACAAACTCGACCTATTTCTTGAACTTCGTCCAAGTCATCTCCCTTTGCATAGCCTCTTGCTTCTTTTTTTATCACATCTTTCCAATCTACAGTATGTCTTTCCAATCAAAATCGCTCTCATTCTTATCGTTATTGGAATTGCTCATATAATAAAACTTGTAAAAAAAGTTTATAACATTATTCTAAAAGTTTTGTTATTTATTTGCTACTCATATTAATCGTTCAAGACTATTTTAAAGGTTGATCTTGTAATTTTGAGGATGTGGGTTGGATTATAGGGATATTATTTTTATCTCCGTTATTATTTAGAATGTTTTCATACATATCTATATGCTGTTTAGCTATGACATCCCATTTTAGTTTCTCTTTAAATGCATCTACATTTGCTTTTAATTTGTCATATTTTTTATCGACCATTTGAAGACCTTTCTCAAAACTATGCACGTTTCTTTTTGCAATGATGCCCAAACCACGTTTTGAAAATTCGCTAAAAAACCCATTATCAGAAGCTAAGAAAGGTTTACCATGTTGTAAACCATCAAACATCGTTCCTGAACCTGCTATTGCCTTGTAAGGTAAAAATACGACGTCTGATGCAAAAAACAATAAAGATAGATCTTCTTCAGAAAGGTAATCCTTTCCGAGGTTTATTAAACTCTTTTTGTTATGTAAATTTAAATTAATTATCTGTTTATTATAATGATTTTTAGAATAATTTAACACTAGGTTCCAATCATCGGGTATATTCATTTTTCTTATAACATCCCAACCTTTTGTTGCAGTTAAAAATCCCTGAACCAATAGTATTTTTTTATCTTCAGGCAATGATAGTAAACGTCTTGCCTTTTTTTGTTCAATTTCTTTAAATTGATAAGATTCAGAGCCATGATAGATAACCTGAGTTCCTGGAACAAGGTTCGCCATGTAATTTGAGAGTACTATTCCTGCAGAGCTTTTTGACATTGCATGCGAGTTTGTTCTTTTAAAAGATGTATAATTGATTAAATGCATCCAAAACTCGTACAAATATCTTAAATGCAATGTGTCTTTTCCATTTATGGTAATAGACTGCATCCATAGTTTGAAATTATATGAAGTATGAAATGTTGATACTATTGGAACTTTGCAGATAGAATAAAATTTGTCTAACCCTGTTTTTGTTCTGGATGGAAACAAAGGATTCAATTTCAATCCATACAATCCATGTTCATGTTGTATATGAACAATATCAGGATGTATTTTTTGTACCAGTTCATAGATTACTTCTGAGTTATTTTCTGCAAAAGGTGATAATCCTTTATAATCGCCCTCTTTTCCATCAGAACTAGAAAGAACACTGATTTTTATACCTCCTTTTGTACGCAATGACTTTACTAAATTATGAGTATATCTTCCAATGCCTCCTTGCATGGGTGGATATTCTGTGCAAACCATGAGAATCTTAAAATCACGTTTTCTTTCTATTACTACCATAACTATTGATATATAATAAATTTTAAATAATAATATAATTTTATTAATGATTCTATATTATCAATATATTTTATTTATATTGACTCTATTATCTTAAGTGCTATAGTGCGAATAAGTTATAATTTAATAAAATAACAAAGACAAAGAACCAGCCAGCAAAATATATTGCTTATAGAATTTCTTTATTTTCTTACGGTCCTACTATAAAAATACTACAAAAACATTGTATAGATTTGTAGATAGTAGTAGCATATCTTCTCTGATAAGAAATTGTATGTATACATATTTAAAATATTATACCATCAATCTTTTAAATGACAAATTCAAAAACTATGGAAAAAGAAAATAAAAAGAATCTATAGAAAAAGCTGGGTGAGGTTCTAGGTTTAGAGCGAGCTGCTCAAAAAGCAGTCAAAGAATTAATTTCTATGAAACTATTAAAATCAGATATCAAAGATAAAGCTAAAGATATACAAGATGAAGCAAGTTCTCATGAAGAAAAAGTACAAAAAATCATATCCAATCTTTCTGAAGATGCAAATATAAAATTGGATAAAGATAAAGCTGAAGAAACAGCAAAAGAAACAGAGCAAAAAGCAACTAAAATGATGAAAACATATTTAGGAGAAGAACGAGATACTTCAGAAGCCTTAGAGTTTTTGTGTATAGCAGAAGGTGGAGAAGTAACTCATTATGAGGTATTAAGCACAATTTGCAAAAACTTTGATAACAAGGAAGTATCGTCTGCCGTTAGTTCTATTTTAAAAGAAGAGCAAAATCACTTGAAAAGATGCTTAAATATGGCAAAAGAGGCAGTCGTATCGTCTCAATAAATAATGTCAATAGTTTAATCATAATCCGCCATTTTTTAGTCTCGTTAACAGTTGTGTAAACACAAATGTATATATTCTTGTAAAATATATGGTGAATGAAGATGATTTTTTAGTTTCAAGAACTTGCATGCCTAAAGATATCATGTGCGCAACCAGTGGTGGAAACTGATGTTTGTCATATATTCTTCTACAACTCTAGGCAAACTTATCTACAACAAACATATTCCTCTCCTTTGATATGCTAAATAAGGATTCCTTTACTTTTAGGCTCGATTGCGATTGAGGGCTTACAACAAAAGACCTTTTTTTATCTATTCAAAATCCAAAGATGATTAATTCACCACATAAATATTATCATTATTTAATTTGTTATTCATCGGTTATGAACAGTATAGAATATGTTATTTATAATTTATTTTTCTATTTTAAAAACTGAACTTTTTACAAAAACTATATAAACTTTAAAAGTTTCAAAATTGTTATATCATCGATATAAACTATGATAGACAAATAAAAGTAGATGTTTTTATCGATTAACAAAATTCCTCATCCTATTCCTCCAGCTGATAAACCAAATCCAAAAGCAGCTCAAGCATTACAAGAAGGACTTGGAGGTCAATTTGGTGAAATGCGAACAATGATGCAATACTTTTTCCAAAATATGAATTTTAGAGGTGATGCAAAACCATATCAAGATTTGTTAAAAAGTGTAGCCACTGAAGAAATGGCACATGTTGAACAGATTACAAACACCATTAACGTTTTATTAGATGGTGCTTCCAAAAACTCTACCCAACCTGATGATGAACTACCTTTATCAGTAGCACTAGAATCTCCCAACATTCATCACTTTTTAGTTGCAGGACAGGGTGCTAGACCTACAGATGCTGCAGGGAACCCTTGGTCGGCTTCTTATGTTTATGATAGTGGAAACCTTGTTTTGAATATGATATACAACCTTATGCTAGAGTGCACTGGCAGATTACAAAAGTGTAGGTTATACCAGATGAGTAATGATAAAGCATATAGATCAACAGTATCTTATTTAATTACAAGAGATCTAGTACATGAAAAAGTATTCGCAAAGGCACTTGAAACTCTTGGTGTTAATTGGGGTAAATCATTACCAGTACCTAGATTTGATACATCTACTATGCCCGAAGTTAAAGAATTAGAAAGAAAGAATTTGCATAATCAAATGTGGACATTTACAAATAAAGGTGAAATATCTCAATTAGATAAAATATTTAAAGGAGATTCTCCATTTGACGACGGTGGCACATTAGAAGTTATTGAAGGATTTCCTGAAGGATTTGAAATACCTAGTCTGCCTGATGCTCCACAAGAATTTGCTTCCGGATTAGATTCGGCATTAATGAAATTAAACCAAGAATTACAACAAACAGCAGCATCAAAGAAAGTATAATCACTGACGATGGTCGTTATCAGATAATGATATTGGTACTTTTTTATCTTCAGTGAAATTATTTTAGATAACGAAAACCACTCTACAATAAACAGATATACCATTGTAGATATCCTTTCTTCTATATCTGTAGTAGAAATAGTCTTAGTCTTCTATCAAATGTACGTCTACTATATTGTATTGTTACAAGACCCCAGGCTATTGCTAGTTTACGGTTATACTGACAGTCAATGATAAGAAAAGTATGTAATGCATTGTTGGAATCCAATATAAACAATATCCTTACTATAAAGCATCTCAAAATTACAGTTGTTGGAGAATATACATAAGGTCTACCACGTTTTCTTGGTGCAGCAGGCCATGGCACACAACCTATAAGATACAGAATGTTAAAAAGGATGCTCCTTTAATCTATCAAGATCTAATCTTTCATACTGTGTTTCTCAAAATCCTATCTCAAGGGTTGGCTTTAAGCTATATGACCTGTATTAAAAAATAAATTTGAATTATGACCATGCCTCATGTATATTAAAATGGAATTTATGATATTTAGAACTTATGAATGAAGTTAAACCCAATATATTAATATATTATAGTTTAAATTTTTATTTTGAAGGTATTAGAAAAAATATTTTTAATGTGTTATTCACACATTAACTTTGTTTCGAGATGTATTCTATCTTAGTCCCTGTCGTGGTGATGGAAGAAGAAGTGGTGATGGTGGTGATGGTGGTGGTGATGATGTATTACGATGATAATTACGTGGTGGTGATGGTGATGGTGATGGTGATCATCATGGTCTGCAAATGCTGAATTCATAGCTATTGGTCCTGCAAACATTACTGCTGCAAAGGCAGCCATAACAAGGACTGTAATTTTTTGTGTTTTATTCATATTATTAACCTGTAAGATTATAATTACATTTGACTTAATAATAGCTGCGATATTTTGTTAATATTAAATCTTCTATAACATTGAAAATATTGTTTTAAATATTCGATAAATTTGTTTGGTAGTTTTAATATGAACTCATGGTTTTTCATCACTTTATTTGTGGTTCTGTTAACTTAGCGGGTCCTTTACAGACTGTTAACTGTCGGGTCATGGATTAGTTGTTTCGTAAATGGTTTTATAAAGTATGATGTATAGTATAAAGTGATGACCGACATAATTGATGATGTAACCAAGAAAGTAAAAAATACAGAACAAGATGCTAGAGCAAAGGCCCAAACTACAGAAGACCATGCAGAGGGCAAGCCAAGTTCAGAAACATTGAACAAGGCAAAAGAAAAAGTAAAAGACGCCTTCTCTTAATTTTTTTAATAACAATTTTTGTTTTAAGAAATAATATAACCAGCTATAAGCAAGTAAAACGATTACTTCTTACGATGTAACCATATCAGAATTGACAATCCTACTGCTGCCCCTAAATAAATGAATCCTTGTAATAATAGCCTATCTACTATATTCCAAGGGTTGGGGTTAGGATTAGAAATTCCTTGTTGGTACTCTCTATAGTTATAAGAAACCAATAAAGAGCATAATTCTAAATGCTGTATAGTAATTTAATCCTTCTCCTTAGTAACGGTATCTATATATTACCCATACTACTAAAATCCTATATACCTTCTATATAAACCAATAAAGCTATAAGGGATGAGATGTTTAATGTATAAAGCTTGATTATGCTCAATTATTATAAATATAACCTAAATAATGTAAAGGATATTGGATTCAACAAACGGGCTATCTGATTCAATATGGAAAATAATACAATCAGCCTTTACGGGCTTTCTTGGAGGCTTAACAACCGTTTTTTATCAATCCCCTAATAGATATAAAAAATAATAGAAAAGAACATAAAAATCAAATTATCGATATATATATAAGAACTGGCAAGCGATTCCAATTAGCATAGGAGTAGGTTCTACCAATAATGATGATTCGAATCCGCTAGATAAAATAATTCAAAAAGTAGATTTAACTACATTCAATCCAAATAAATTACATGTAAATATTATTGGTTCGATTCTTCCGACCATCAGAGAACAAGATTCAGAGAATACAACATCGCTATACTGGGCAATATCTCATTTGAAAGGTTATAAAGAAGCATGGGAAAAATATGTTAAAATTTTGAGTTGTCAGGAGAATTTTAATGAAAAAATTACAAAATTTTTAAAATTGAATCGAGAATATTTAACGAATTTAGTAGAATCTGATAGTATTCGTGACAAGGATAAAATTGGTTTATTGTTAAGATATTATTTATTCAAAATAGTAGATCAATCTCAAAATCCCACTAGTGGCGAATACAGTCTTACTCATTTTGATAAAGAAACTTTTGATGATGTAGTAGACATCGAAAACCCTTTTCCTGAAAAGAAAGAAATTATTATACAAGACTTAATTAAACGATATGCAGATTTAGCAAATCAAATAAAAGATTTTGATAAAAATATTAGAAAATTAAATGATTTGATAACAAATTTTCAGGTTCATTTCAATCTATAATTGATAATAGTATTACAGGTTTGGAAGGCAGTTGTCCAAAGGAAAAACAACTGACATATACATATGGAATTAAATCCTATTTAAAGCATAAGCGTTCTGTATAAGCGTTATCCATTTATTCTTACCTTGTATTTCTATTCCACGCTTTTCAGCGGGTGTCTTTCCTAAGGCTTGATGCTTCCTAATGTAATTATGAAATATCTTGTAACCTTTCAAGATAGGAGTATTAACCTTTTTGAGTCCTCTCATTGTCTTTTCCCTATCTTTGATTTCACCGTTCATTCGCTCCATCTTGTTATTGTTATGGTCGCCTTGAAGCCTGATGTGATTGATATGCCTACTTCTAGGCCACTTGTTTGTGTATAATTCCCTATTAAATGCTGTGTGAAAGTTCGGTGCGCCGTCACTAATGAGTGTGTTTGGCCTTGTTTCAGCTACTTCCTTTCCCTTGTTAAATAGTGGAGTTATATCAGCAGTATTCTTAGTATTTGCCACTTGCTGGGCAATCCAAAACCTAGTTTCATCGTCCATTAATGCATATAAGTATTTCGTATTCCCCTTTACCTTTAAATATAACTCATCGGTTCTCCATGAGGTTGAAATCTTTGGTGTAATCTTATCGAGATATTTCTCCATTAATGAGGTATACTTGTCTATCCAGTTGTAGATAGTCTGATATGAAACATCCATGCCTATTAACTTGAGTGAATGAGATACGTTTCTAAGCGATTCTCCACTAAAGTAAAGCTTCATTGCTGTGGTAATCCCTTGAGGATTGTGTTTCATCTTCTCAAAGCCAATATTGATTGTGAAGTATCTTCTGCAATCTCTACACTCAAACTTTTGGATGTTACCATGTTTGTTTTTGCGTAAACCATCTTTTACTAGATTATTAGATTTACAGTATTTACAACCTGTTATTGAAATCGGTTCTAACTTTCTTACTTCAACCGTTTTTCTTAATTCAAGACTAAACTCAACGGCATAGATGTACTTACATTTTACACCTCTAAACATTTGGTTAGCACATGAGCAAACCCAACCAATAGAGGTAACAAGTATTTTGTAGACTTCATCTCTTGTTAGCGATTTAACCTGATAGTTTCTCTCATCAAGTCTCTTTACATTTGCTTGTAAAAGTCTACCCGATTCCTCTCTATTGACCTGTTGGTGTTTGGTCATACTACCTAGTAGTCTACCTATATATTTAAATATATAGGTAGACTACTAGGTAGTTTTATATATTAAGATGCGGTTATTAATTAAGTGGATAATCCTCAAGGTACTATTACAGCCATAACAAAAGCTCATAGCAAAAGTAATTCATTACGCATAACTATACCCACGTCCATAATCAATCAATTTGGATTTAAAGAGGGGGATAAACTATCATGGAGGATAGAAGCCGAAAACAATAAATTAATAATTAAGATAAAGCCTGTAGAATAAAGATTTATTAATATATAAACGTAACAAATATTACGAAAAATATGTCATTATCATTAGCACCAAGAAATAAAATAATAAAATTCAAGACAAGGGATGATGAAATAGAAGGTTTTTATGCATTATTGGTTGCTAGGTATCTTATTAAGACTATAAGAGAGCATGAATATGTCATTAATAGTGAACAATGTGATATACTGAAATCAAGGCAAATAAATTATGAAGTGATATCAGAAAATAACGCTGTTGACGATATCAATAAAGTGTGATATATACATACCATTACAATACAATGATAAAACTGATATAGATAAAGAAAAGTTTCTGGTTGTATTTGAAGAACTGAGCAGACTTTTTGGTGGGTGTTCGGTAGATGATAATAGTCTTATAAGTGGTAGATGGATAAATCCAGAAACAAATGAGTCAATGGATGATAATCTACGACCATATCAAATAGTATGCGAAAAAAGCATAGAAAACGTTCAACTTCTATCCAATTATAAAGAAAAGTTAAAGATATTTTTAAACAATTTGATATATTTATGTATTATATCCATGTTCACCGTTTTTAAATAATTTCTAATATATTATTTCTCCATCCGACGATTTTTTACACTATTTTAAAAGTAACTGATCCGACGTAGACTTGACAGAACCGTATATCGACAAAGGGTCATCTATTTGTTGTAGATAGATAAGTAGTTGACCTTTCTATAACAACGAGAGACAGTGTCCTTAACAGCAAAACATAGTAGGTTATATTAAAGTCATCCATGGAGAAAGAAATAGCATTTGTCTTGGCATTGATACAGCAGAGCAAGATGGTAAAAATATGATATAAACGAGGGAATGTTTTCTAATGCAAACTATATCTTATTTACATCGACAACAACAACTGTAGAAGGCCTTGTATATCACAAACTGCAGAGGTGAATGATATATTGTACTGAAACCAGTGTTTTTTCGGCTCTGTTAACATCTGTGTAAACACAAGGATACATTGTCTTGTAAAATATTTGTGATTGCTTTGCTATGATTTTTGTCATATATTTTCTTCCACTTGCTAATGACTTTCCTATTTCTTGTTCATCTTTGAATGTGGAATTGTTAATTGTTTGTCTCTGTAACCATAACCACCTTACTTCAATTAAGTTGAGTTCAGGTGATCTAACAGACAGAAATACAAATTTTATTCTTGGACATCGTTTGGATGTTTCATCCTTTACCATCTTTGATTTGTGTGTTGATAGATTATCAAGTACAACAAAAATGTTCTGGATGTTCTTATCATATCTTTTATCTACTCTTTTTAGAAAGTCAACAAATTGTTTTCCTTTCTTCCTTTTATAACAATGTACATGCATCTTGTCATTCGTGTAATCAAAAGCACCAAACACATTTAGCAATCCATTTATCTTTTGAGCCTTCTCTATCTTTACCTGTATTAGATATAAAAGAATGGACTCCTTTGGTATGTTGTACCTTAGTTATTCAATGTACTTTTTTTCAAACTATTCTGGGTCATTGCTTCTCTTATTTGATAACACGGTTTTAGATTTCCTCATTCATTTTGTTCCATGTTTAAGGAGGATGTTTCTTATTTCTGAATGGCTAATTTTATCCACTAGTTTTAGATCATTCATAATAAAACCTGCTAGTACACATAATGACAATCAAGTAGAAAATCCCAAACCATAAGATCTTGGATTTGACGATGTTATATCAACAATCTTTTTTTCTATAACACCATCAAACTTGTATTGTTTATGATCATGCTTTTCTGACACAATACCATCAATTCCTTTTTCATTGAATCGATGATGTATCCATTTTCTTATGTTGTTTTCATGATGATTTGATATCTTTCTTATTTCAGGGACTGTATGTCCTTCGTCTTTAAGCAGGATTATCTTGGCTTTATATCCTAACTTTGTATCTTCAAGGATTAGGTGTAGATGGTTCTTCTCATCAATGGCGACTATTCTGAGGAATGTATCCCTCACAGTATTACTAAAGATTGGCAAGCTAAATGTATTACGATATCTAAATACTAGATTTCTTGCATAATTAGAACAATTTAGACTATTCCTTCTGAATTCTATATGGATTTCTAGTTCTATCGAATTAATATTCTATAGTTTACTAGACCTGTAACTATATCAGATATTCTATTGTACTTTCTTAACCTATTTCTAAAAATATCGTTCATTATCCTGTACTTTTTCAATCTGCAAATTGTATGCTCTATCACTATTCTTTTTTTAGAATGATTCATGTTGTACTCTTTCTCTTCTTGTGACAGTTCTAGATTTCTTTTCTTTCTATTTGGTATGGACGATAGTTGTTTAGGGAGATCAGTTTCTACGCCTAAATATCCAAATCAAATACATTTAGAACATCTTTGTGAGTTATAGGATGATTCTCTTTATAGATATCATAGTCATGCCTTCTTCCGTTCTTGTATCTTAATTTATGAATGACGATACCTCGGTTGTTAACCATCAGTTGTGTCTTTACAGTGTGCATTTTCTTTTTGCCAGAATAGAATGCCTCACGTCTTTTGTTGTCTATAGGTTTTGGTATCTGCTGTTCTGTGGAGTCTATTAAAGCCATAAATCCAGGAGAGTATTTCTCAATTTCTTCAGGTGTTTGTAACCTCTTTGTTATGTGGTAT
>JAICXY010000134.1 GCA_025934495.1 Candidatus Nitrosocosmicus sp. | reverse complement strand
ATTGTATTCACTCCAGTTTATCTTTCTCTTCTTTTTCTTATTCTTCTTTTTCTCGATAGAATCATCGACCAATGTTCAATATATTATCTAGATCTATATAGCTTGTTACAAAAAAAGAAAGTAGTTATTCAACAAACCATTGTTAAACCATTAATTATCTCTACTTCTATAGCATATTTGAATCTATTATCTGACTCTTTTACCTTGATTTGTAATGCCTCAATCCCTTACTAGGAGCTAAATAAGGTAACATTTGTATTAAAAGTAGAGGTTTTTCTACTAATGGCCCTAGTTTACTAAAAAACAACGGTAAATCTTTTGAAACATATTGCATCTTTTTTTCATGGATTATTATTTTTGGAAATTTTAAAGCAAATTTAAATTATCAGATGTTTTGTCTTTCCATTATCTAACAATAAATCAGAAAAGAATGTTATATAATAGTGAATCAACTTCTACAAATTTGAAGAATTGGAATAATGTAATTACCAATTTTTATTTTCCAAGTTTAAAGGATAAAATGTTCTAAACCAACCTTGTAACTCTATCCTGAACAATCAATATGCAGATTCAATTAATATAATGATGCTAGCTGTAATTGAAATTAATTTTATACAAAAAGATATCAATAATATAAATAAAGTTAAACTTGATTTTTGTCTTTATATACTAGATATAAATTTTTAATAAGAAAAATGATTTAAACTCTATTTAATTTGTATATTTAATTAAACCTAATTGAGATAAACAAATGCAAAATGTAAAAATTTTAAGAATCATGCAATAAGGTATTTAAAATCATTCTCCTATAATTATTTTATTATAGTCATGTTTATATAAAAAAATTTAAATTCCTATAATTTATTTTTCCATATGTTCAGAATCAAAAATATTTTTACTCATTAACCTTAAAAATTCTCTATCTTGCATGTTCCTTCTTTTCTCCAAAAGCAATTTAGCATCACTGCCGACAACATATCGTAGATCAGGTTCTTTATTCTGTGACGTAACTGCTTTGAGTATAACTTTAGCTACTTCTTCAGGTGGAGTGCCATTTACAAACATATTTTTTGTCTTATTAACTCTCCTCTGTAATAAATTCCCATAGGGCGAATTTGGATCCATAGCCTTTTTTGCTCGCTTTATGTTATCAGGAAAATTCGTTTTTATTATGCCTGGTTCAATAAGTATAATCTTGATACCAAATTGCTCTACTTCGTATTGTAATGCTTCAGACAATCCCTCTAGGGCAAATTTTGTACTTGCGTAAGATGGAGAAAATGGAAACGGTATTCTGCCGCCAATAGAACTAATGTTTACTATTGTACCTCTTTTCTGATTTCTCATTAGGGGCAATACTGATTGTATGACTCTTATAACCCCAAAAAAGTTAGTCTCAAACTGGGATTTTATCTCATCTATCGAAAAATCTTCTACTGCGCCTGTGGATCCATAACCCGCATTATTTACAACCACATCGATTTGCCCTTCTTTTTCTATAATATTATTAACAGCTCCTTTGATAGAATTCTCATCTGTTACATCAAGTCTTAATACTTCAATTGGTAAATTATCCCTTTTAGTAATATCGATTATTTTAAAAGACTTTTCAAGGTTTCTCATAGTTGCATAAGTTGAAAATCCATTTCTTGCAAGCAGCAGCGATGTTTCAAATCCTATTCCACTTGAACTACCTGTAACTAATGCAATTTTTTTCTGTTGCATATGTTATTTTATAATTTATGCCATAATAACATTACAATAACAAGATATTCTACCAAATAACAAATGCTATTTAATTTGATTATGATTTTAAAAAATTAACCTACTATAGACAGTTTTATTTTCATTAGGGCATATTTTCTATGTATTTATTTAGCAGATCTAACTGACAGGTAGAGTTGAATTCTCGTTAATATTGTGAATGGATATCCTCTGTATATCTGGCAAGTGTTAAGGAAAAATCTATAGATGTCTTTTATGTTTATAATGTATGGAATATCGTACAAGAAACAGAATATATCCAAGATATAACTTATGATTTATATCTTTACTTTAATTATCTTTCGCTAAGAATTATTTTCCAAGCATTATCTTGATTTATCCATAAGTCAAACTACAAAAAGGGAGGATTGGATTCAAAAATACAAGACTCAGAAATTGTTTTACCGTTAGATAAAGATCTTTGGATTTGTAGATGAAGTTCAAATCCAAAAGCGGGTCCAAACTAACAGGGCTTTGGGTGGCTATTGAACCTGAAAATAAAAAGTGTAGAATTAAGAATATTCGATAAGAGGAATGTGTTTATAAAAGAGTGTAGATTTCTGTCAATTTCGTAGAAAAACGGATTGAGAACATCCAGTTTTTACAGAGGGTGGTACTATATCCCACATAAATCATGTAGTTTCTTAAAACTAATTCATTAAATTCATTTTTTGGATGTAAGAGGATAAGGAAAGCAGATCATTATTGAAAGAACGATGCAATACATAAGGGATAGAACCAAAGATGCTTCGATGACCATTATTCGAATTGAAAAATAAATGTAAATAGAGCATTATAGAATTGGTTAAATCTTTTTGTAGATTATTCTAACAAAAAATTATGTCTTAGGTGAATAGAACCCTATATCATGATGTTATTCCAAATGCCATTATCTTATTACTATATGATCGGCAAATGATGGAAACGTAGTAATTTTTAAAGCTTTTGTGTATACTTGTGGATGGTTTTCCTATACTCAAAATCCTTATTCGATAACTTGCATAATTAGAAACATCTCATTCCTTTCATTAATGTTGTGCCGCCTTTCTTTTAGTGATGTTAGTTTATTGTCATGTAGTTTACAAGGCCCGCAACTATTTCTAACACTTTATTGTACTTTCGCAATCTATGTCTAAATACATCGCCCGTAATCCTATACTTTTTCAATCTGTAGATGGTGATGTGTTCCACCACTATTTTCTTTTTTGAATAGATTTGGTTACTCTTTTTCTTCTTACTATATATTCAGATATCTCTTCTTTTTGTATTGCAAGGTGGATATTTTAGCTGAGAAATCCTTTTCTATATCAAGATATCATATATCATCTCATCTATAATAACAACTTGTTTGGGGATGACAGGATGATTGTTTTTATATATACTATAGTCATATCTGCATCCTTACTTATGTACTATTTTGTAAATTATGATACCGAGGTGTTAACCATCAACTACATCTTTACAGTGTGTCTTTTCTTTTACCTGAATTGAATATCTTTCTTTTATTCTTATCTGTTGACCTTGGTATCTGCTATCCGGTACAATCAATGAAATAAAGCCTAGAAATATTTTTCTATCTCCTCAGGAGTTTTTAGCCTCTTTAATGTTGTATGTTTTCAGGGGATTGATATGCATTTTCTTAAACTTTCTATCTTTTGTATATCTTACAAATGTTACTCATCTAAATCAAATAAAGAACCATCTAACGTGTAAGTTATGCAAAGATAATATTACACTAAAAGCATGAAAAATTTGTCTCTTTTGTCTAATTTGAAATGTCTGCCGTTCCATACTTTCGTTCTCTTTCTCTACATTTTCTTTTTTATTGGATAATCTTTGTTTCTCGTATTTAACATATCTTTCTACAATCTCTTTATCCTTAATACTATCAAATTCTTGTATTATATGACCAGTAGTAAACGATTTGAAAAGCAGTAGTGGTTTTTTGAATGACCTTTCGTAAAGCAATAAAAGGACACTATAAATAGAAAATAATGATTATAAATATGTCTATTCTAATTATGTAAAAGATCTTAAACAACTTTTGCAGATTTGAAGATGGGCATATGTGATTATTTTAGAATGAAAAGACGATCTTATTATGCGAAACTATTTGTTACGAGAGGTTCGATAACTTATGTTAAATTAGTGTAGTATAGAATGATTATATCATTAACAAAAATCCCAAAAGACAAAAGTATTGTAACAGTTTTTCAACAAGGTATCAACTACAATTCAGTTCACTAATTAAAAGATGTTGTACATGCCCAACAATTGTATAATTTATTTAATAAAAAGAAGAAAGATAAATCATTCTAATAATCTTTCATAACCATAAAAAGGAGAATGTTAATTAATATAGAAAATTATAGTTGTGATTTTAACATATTTCTATACGTTATAGCATCAATAGAATATGCTATTACATTCAACTCGTTACCATCTTTAGATGCTATTTCCAATAAGTTTAAAGTCTCCTCGAGTCTTTGTGCAATGTTTTTAATAAATTGATCTTTATTTAAGGTTCTATTCATTAAATCATCGCATCTTTTTAATAAATCTTCATAAGGATCAGATGCCTTATCACTCATTACATCTATGTATATCTATTTATTAATAAAAGTATTAATTAGAATTTTGTATTTCATATAAGCAATAATTTTAAATTATTCCCGTCTTACTACAAAAATAATGAGGAAAAAACGTTAATAACATACACGATATTTAAATCCAAATTTGCTAATTTCTTGTTAAATGTGCAAATTATGGATACAATTAATAATTCGAATAAAAGTTTTTCGTGACTCTGAATCACTCATATTGTCAATCAAAGAAAATGATGGTAAAAGATAAAAATAGTTATTACTATTATGTGATTCCATAAATATAATATGTTTTGTTACATAACTCAATTTTTTCCTATCGGCATGAATCACCTAATCCAAGTTTAGGGAATCGAATATCTATAATTGGTTTTGTTATTGTAATTTCAGTCAAGAAAAAACGAATTTCATAGTTATGGACAAAGCAAATACAATGATTAAAAATCGTATTATTAGAGTATATACCTTATCAAGAATAAAAATTGTCTTATAAGAACCTGATGAAAAAATTTCCATTTAGTAGCCGAAATGCTAATTGGTGACTCTGAATCACTCTTTGCTTGTGATTTAAAAATATTGTATAAATGGTGAAAAATTACATAAGCTTACATATTAAGAAAACATTTAGACATAAATAAATGCAGTCGCAATAATAAATTAAAATATAATGAGATATCTATTATTTACAATAAAAAAATGGTTGATATTAAATAAAAGAAAAATAAATATGATATCATCCAAATAAAACAGGATTATTTATTATTGCCATCGCCATCATAATCACCAGATACTGATCAAAAGAATACTATCAATATATTCTTACTATCTTTGGAATAATTTAATCCAAAAGATCAGAATAGAAAAATAAATCACAATACAATTATTGAAAAATTTTTTAAAATCTTTAAGGAAATATCCCCTAATTTAAGAACTTGTTTGATAATTATTACATATAAAACCATAATTATTACATATAAAACCAATGAAATTTGATTGCTACTTCTATGTGGTCTAACCATTTTAATTGATATTTCTCCATTAGTACCCTAGGGAATAATTTGATCCGCTATTTCTGCATAAAGTTTTTGCACAGGGATTGATTGCAAGGTCGACAACACAGCACAAGCATAATTGGGTTCAGAGTGTAAAGTGGAGGACCAACATTTTGTTGTAGAGATTCTAAAAATAAGTTTTAGGTTCCACTTTAGAGCAACCGTAGGAAGTATTAACACCATTTATAACATTTCCAAGTTGGATTTTTCTTTGGTATGTGTTAATTATTATCTATATTTGTCAAGTGAGATTCATAGTTGACAATCCACTTACTTTCAGTCCCATTTAGTATATATTCTAATGAAATTAAAAGTAAAAAAATAGGATATTTACAATATCGAACTATGTAAAAAATGAAAAAAATGATGCATAAATGCCATATAAAATATTGGCATATTTTACGGATTATATTTAAAAATCAATTTAACAAAAGCAATAGAAGAGTATAACAGTAACTAAATTTATAATTATAAATTAAAAATACTATTTTATATGTTATAGATATTCACTGCGATAATCATCTTTATATTTCAAACCAAATCTTTTAATATGTAACTTTAACATAGACAATAAAATAATATATTCTTATTTTTTGGTACAGATGTCTCTTTTAGGGTTACCTCAGATCATACTAAATAATATTAGTAAAGAATTTCTTGGTTTTTAACACATTTATTCTGCAATCAGAGTTTTAAAATTTAATTTATAACAAATATTTGTTAGCAGCATTGTTTATCCATCTATTATTTGATTCTTTAAAAGATTCCTCTAATGATTAACTATTTTACTTTTTTATAATATATGCTTTGATATTTTTCTTTATATATATTTTCAACATATATTACCAATAAAATATGTTAATTCAGATTTAACTTTTGTATGAATTTATTATACTTTAAAAATCTATATAATATATCCTTACTATAAATATTGCAAAACTGAATGCCTAAAACTACTAGATCATTTCCTAATTGGAATTTAATCTATAGAGATGAAAAAGTAGCAGATATGCCATGGTACAATGAAAAACTTGATTATGATTTAGAAGAAGAGATTGTACAAAGAAATATCAAAGGTAATGATATTAAGATTTTAGATATAGGAACAGGACCTGGTACTCAAGCAATACGCTTATCTGAACTAGGATTTAATGTAACAGGAAGTGATCTTTCCGAGTATGCAATAGAAAAAGCTAAAAAGCTTTCTGATAGAGTTAACTTCATAATCGATGATATTTTAAATTCAAAGTTTAAGGAAAATGAATTTGAATATATATTTGACCGAGGTTGTTTTCATGTCTTACCCGTTGAAGATAGAAATAGATATGTAGTCAAGGTTAAAAATATATTAAAAATAGATGGCATTTTATTTTTAAAATGCTTTAGCGAAAAAGAAGAGCGCGAGGAAGGGCCATACCGATTTTCTCCAGACGGGATAAAAGAGATATTTGGAAATGATTTTAAAATACAAAGCATAAAGGAGACCGTTTATCAAGGCACTCTAGATCCATTGCCAAAAGCACTTTTTGTAGTTATGAGAAAAAAGGAAAATTGAAAGGTTATACCCATATATTTACATACATGATTTGATATCAATACAAAAATTTTGTGAAACCCGAATTTAATATCTGGACTAAGAATAATGTAATTTGAAATGGATAAACTAAAAATAGAATTATGGAAAAACTATGCCACTTAGTTTGAACGTGCCTAAATTTCTAAATATATGGAAAGATCATCAAGATGTTGGAGCATATTTGCTATATGATTTGTCGTATTATGTAGATGATATGTCCAATTTTCAAAGTTATTAACGAATTTAAAAGTCATAATCATGATGATTAAGAAAAGATGAATATACATTTGCATTATCTGTTGAAAAAAAATAAAAAACTAAAGTTCAAACCGATCTATTAAAATCGAATATATAAAAACACACCAATGAAATTTAATTCCTAATTCCTTTTTGACAATTCATCTAAATATTAGAACCTATGCAAAAATCTATTTCACTAGCCTTTCTAGATATAACTTTAATATTCTTTGGTAACACTTTGTAAATTTGAAATTTATTTGATGATTAGTTTCCGCTACTTATAGAAATTATTTTTAATATTGCTTTTAAATGGAATAAGATATTACACTATTGATTTGGCAATGTCACAATGTTCTCTCCATTTTGTATAGTATAGACAGAGTAAGTTATAGAGAGGAAGAATAAGGGAAATAACTGAACTCAATACAGTGAAAGTAAAAGATTCAATGAAATATAATTGAAATAGTCAAGATCAGTATAACCAGGTAATGATATCATAAGCATAATAAGAATAAAATTCACAAGAGCAGTGATATTGAATGGTAAATTAGAATCCGAACAATCCCAAGTAGGAATACTAAAGGTGATTCCTAATATCTACAATACCAAGACAGCAATGAAATGAAAAGTGAGAGTAACTGATAAACCTACAATCCCACTTTGTTATAATAATAGATCTAAAAGCAATCTATAATAAATATAAATATAAATTTACGTGAAATGAAAATCTAGTTGATATCTATTGTGAGCATATGGAAAAAGATCTCACATAATCTTCACATAACCACTACTACAGTAAGAAGGAAATTAGCCGTTACGATTTTT
>JAICXY010000141.1 GCA_025934495.1 Candidatus Nitrosocosmicus sp. | reverse complement strand
ATAATCTCCAGCTTTTTGTGCAGTTTCTCCAAAAGAATGGTGTTCAGAAATGTAACCATGACGTGTATCATCTGCAGGTCTTGCCAAACCAATAGATGATGCAATAAGTCTATTTGGTTCATTAGTAGAAGAGCGAGCCATTACAGCAAAAACAATTTGTCCAGGCATCAAATATTTTCTACCTTCTTGTCTTGATACTATTTTACAATGTGGTGGTTTAATACTGGATACGGAAACTAGGTTTAGATCAGCTATTTCTGCATCACGTAATGCTAACTCAAAACTTGTAAGATAATCTTTATGAATTCCTTTACCTTTTGTCAAAAACATAATCTTTGGAACAAATAATGATGGATCAATTTTCAGATGTTTACTGTTTTCAACCATTTATGATAGTTAAGGTAAAACAATAATGAACTTTTCTATACTTTGTGTATATCTAATAATTATTAACAAATGCTAAGTGATATAAATACAAAACAAATTCAAATATACAATTTTGGAATTATTGGATTTAATTGCGATAATAATTTATCATCTGCAGTAAACACATTTATTTTAGATTGTGCACATATAATAATAGCAAATTAATTTAGTTTGGTAAACAACATTTAATTTTAACTTTATAAATCTCAGTCGATTTATTTATATATCGCATTATCATATTCTAAATGCTTATCATTAGCATTTTATTTTTTAAAATGCTAATTTCCCTTTAAAATAGAAAAATGCAAATCCATACGGTTGTAGATGCAGATTTTCTAATTTTTCAGATTTGTTTATTCTATTTGTATATATTGTATATAGCAATATATGAACTATATACAATTATAAATTACTTTTTTTTATAAAAATTTATGAGTAAGAATACCACTGTTTTACAAGAGCAGCAATTCAAAAACTTTTTTGACAATTATAAAAAGAATATAGTAGATATAAAAAATAAAAGCAATAATTATTTGAAGAATAACAATGATAAGGATTTTTTTGAAATAAGTACGGTATTAAAAAAAAAGAGATATGATCAACTAATATTTCCAAATAAAATTAGAAAAGAAAAGACCCTACAAGAAATTAGAAAAGCATTATCATCTATTTTTAAAACGCATGAAAAATTAAAAGCATGTAATATAATCGATAAAGAAATATCAAAGAATAAAAAAATAGAAAATGGTCAGACCCAAACTCAGACAAAGAATTTTGACATATATCTTAAAATAAAGAAGCAAACGCTAATAGCAAAAATAAATAAAATATTATTTGGTATTAATTCCATTCAATCACCACCATTGTTTAATGAAGGATTTAATAAAATTTCATTAGAAAATAGGACCAAAAATTTAAAACAAAAAATTGATAGATTAGCAAAAGCGTTTGAAAAGAAAATCAGAATAATTACATCAAACGGCATTGTGGATGATGTTGTAACACTCAGAAAGATTAAAAGATTACAAAATAATTTTGAGAAATTACAATTTGCTTTAGATATATTACCAAAAGATAAGGAACAAATTGGAAATGATGTTTCCGATCAACATACCATATTGCTTGTAAAGAATTTAGAAAAAGTTCAATATCTTTTGAACGATATCCGTAGCAGTAGTTATACATTAAAGTTACTAAAACATGGAAATACTGATAACCATTTAGTTGACATTACCAATAAGATAAATAAAGAATTTCAAAATAAACAAAATCAATTCATAGATACTTGTAAACACCTTATGGATGCTTTTCCATAATACTCCATAAGAGTTTTTTGTAAAGGTACGCATTAAATATAGGAAATATAATAGAATTGAGAAAATATTGCAAGGATATTTGTAAAACATACAAAGCCTATAAAGATGAGCATTCGAGTGGATACTATTCAGAAGGATACAAGAGGTGTATAGAATGCGATATATTTTTGAATTGGCAAGGAATGAGATGTCCTTGCTGTGATCATATTCTTAGAATAAAACCACATAACAACCAATGCAAAACCAGGTTACTAAAACAAATAACAAGATTATAGTTGATTGTAAAAAAATATTAGTACAATTAGGAATTACTCTAATAATAATTTATTTTATTATAAAAAAAGAGAAATATTCGCTAATGGATTAGGTTATTATGGCTATTGCATGGGACTATCTTGTTGTTGAAATGGTATTGCTAGCAGGAATAATTTATTTTTCTGTTTGTTTAGAGCACTGGGCATATCGTAGATCACAGAAGGAAGAAGAAAAGAGACTATAAAAAATATAGTTAGATTCATCAAGGATGATTTAGAGCGCAGACTTAGCTTTATCGATGAATCATTCCAATACAGTGACTATAAACCATTCTTTACTGATATGTGGGATGCTGTAATTCTATCAGGAAAGCAATCCCTTCTTCCATTTGAACTTTTCCAAAGTATTCAACGTTCCTATTCTTGGATGAAATATTATAATAGTGAAATAGAATCAAACAGAAGAGGGGCTATCGATGAAAAGGTACTTAAAGAGCTATTAGATGATGTAAAAAAATCAATAGAAAAATCCGTTATCAAGATAAATGATTTCAAATATAGTTAAAAAATATACCAAAATGAGATTGAATTTAAATATTTAATCAAGTAATCTAATAATAAATAGATAATAAACATTAAATAAAAATCATTATCCAGTTATGTACCATTAGCAAAGTATGCTACACCAATTAACATAAATATTCAAACTACATTTTTGCCATCTGTGTATTTTCTTAATAAATCCTTTTAGATATGTTAATCCATTATCATCCTATATTCACTTGGCTCTTAACAGAGAATCGTTTAAAAGATCTATAGGGATGAACGAGATGTAAAAACAAAGGAAAGGATGTTCTTAACGTAGTTTATCAAGGCAAAATATCTGCTCACATAAAACGAAACCCTTATAGAAATATGGCATAGGCTTCTGACTGGTTAAGAAGATATGATAGAAGGACTGAAAGATAGAACAAATAGCGGTAGACCGTCCGAACTGTCAAAAAAGGTCAGTTTTCAGATAAAGAAAGAACCTTCAAAATCTAAACAAGAATGGATAACGAAACAGATAGAAGAGTTAATCGTAAAGAAAAAGGATATGAAACATCATTATATTCACATATACCGTATTTCATTTAGTAAATGAGGATTCAAACAAAAAGTATCAAGAAAGATACATATTAATACTGCAGTATCTCGAGAGGAAAAAGAGGATTTAAAAAAAAGTTACCAGAAACTGGTGGATGAGCAATAAGAAAGCACCGGATTTACGGTAGTATCACTGGACTAATTCTTCTTTTATGATTCACTTGTAAGAAAGGATTGGATAAAACAAGACAAAAGAATAGAGTAAGAGTAACAGGGTCGTACAAATATAAGTATTTTTGGAGCAGTAAGCATGAAGGACTAAAGCAACACTTTAGACAATATGATGTATTCGATGGTGAAATAAATTTATGTCATTTATGAAGAAAATACATTCTAAATATCCAAATATTATTTGTTTATGGACAAAGTGTCACCACACTACAAGTCAAAGAAGGTACAAAAGTATTTTGATAACCATAATGATACACTAATCCCTGCATATCTTCCAACTATTGCATCACATAAATCTATGATAATGGAAAATGAAAGAAAATTACCAAATTAGAACTATTTGTCAAAATACTATTCATCATTTGCAGATTTTAAAAACAAAACAAAATATCCATTATTTCAGAACAAAAAGATTCAATCTTTATTTGAGATAATATCTGTTAGGAGATGTTTGATAACAATTGATAACTCCATATTATCAGATATTTTGATTGGTTTGTGTAGATGTTTTCTGGATATGATACCTTCAATACCTTTTTCATTAAAACGATGTATCCACTTTCTTATGTTAGCATCGTGATAATTGGTTGTCATCCTTATTTCAGGAACTGTATATCCGTCATCTTTGAATAAGATTATCTTGGCCCGAAAACTAGATTCTTCATCATCCCATTCTATCATATTATACAAAATGTTTCTTTGATCATCGGTAATAGACATGAGGAAAGTATACCTCATAATAATGATAATCCAAAATGATTCGCTAAAGGTGTTGTGGATGGCGTCTAAACAAACACACTGTTAGTTTACAATAAGAAAGCATTCGTGTATTACACAACTGTTAACAGAGCCAGAAAATATGTTTATGATGATAGAGCATTTTCTATCCGATGTTATAGAAGAATATGGAGAACATCCAGTTTCGGCCACAGATGATGATGGTGGTGGTACATGGTATCCACTACAAGCATACAGTTCTTTGAAGCTAAACCATGATCTTCATTCTTCTTTTGCATATAAGAAAGAGAAAAGCAGTATCATTATTGAAAGGACTGCAGTATATTAAAGACAGAACAAAAGCCCTGATGATATTTCCATGTAGAAAGAAGAAATGTAAATTAAAACATAAAAGAATTGGCTTAATCTTTTTGTAGTCTATTACAACAAACAATTATGTCTTAAGTGAACAGAGTCAGAAAATATAATATACGTATTTAAAGCAGTAATATTTTATTGATATATATTTTTTATTGTAAATTTATGGTTACGGCAGTATTTGGTTTTTGTTCCAATATTTCGTATCTCCATTAGAAATATCATTGTATAAGACCTCTTTATCCGGAATAGCAATCTCTTTTATAGTTACTATAACAGAAGATATGTCTATAACATATTTTCTATCACAGTTAATAATAAAGACAGAGGAATATTCTAAATTTCCTGTTTTTTCAAAAATTATTTCATGACCATGAATATCGGTATGTGAGCCATTTAAAATTTCGTTAAGTCTTAAATTTAATCCATCAATTAATGTTGTCATTTTTCATTTACATTCTCCAAAGAATATTTGTATTTATTATTATTATCTTGGATCATTATAGTATTTATAGATCATAGTAAAGCTATTTTTTACATTTCGATATCCTTTATAACTAGAATAATATCCTGTTAGATTCCTGTTAACTTTAAAAACATAGATCGAAGATAGCATATCCCCTTTAAGAACAAAAACAAAATACCTTCAGAATATATTGAATATGGTCTTTACTTTTCCTTTTTAGAATCATTATTTAGAAATGTTGTAAAAGTATTATCTTTTTTGAATATAGTTAAGTGCTTTATAAATGCGTAGTTGCATGATTCCCTTTTTTCAAACGGATTTAGATAACATTAACCAAAAAATTGTATAAACCAGCCTGCCGTCTACAACCAATCTTTAGTTAAAAGAGGTGATGAAATAATGCGAGGATTCAATGTCATTAACAACTTGGATACCGAATTAAAAGAGATGAACAAAAATAAGGTTGGATTAAGAGCCATTTCATTATCCAAACACTTTTCTTCTTCTGCTTGGATGTGTCAAAGTATACTTTCATCTTTCATATTGACAAACCAAAGAAGGTATTGCACAAGAGAACATGCTAAAGGAAAAATAATACCATCAATACCGGATTTTACAACAATAAACATAGAAGAACAAACAGATTAAACATCAAAACAAAAGAGGATGATAACAAAAATAAGGAATTTATAGACGAGTATATTGTCATTGCAATAGCCAGCACTGGTATCAAGCTAACAAACAGATACCAATGGATGGATGCGAGATAAACGGAATGCGAAAAACAACAATAAGAAAGGATATTTAAAAATACACATAGTAGCCGCTAATGTAAAGACAAAGAAAATTATATCTATGATGAAAGTAACTACCGATGACGAGCATGTACATAATAGTAAGGCGTTACCTGAATTGGTTGATGAGGCCACAAAATCAGATAAAAAAATGACAATTGGTAAACTATTTGCAGATGATATCACTTATGATGGTAATAATATTTTTAGGTATCTAGCAGACAATGGATATGCCTTGCATTAAAGTAAGAAAGAATTCTAGAATCAGAGGGGTGGAAAAAAGGAAAAAACATTCTTAGAAACCTGCCTATCCGTTTTAGCTCAAAGAAATGATTTACAAAAGTGGAAAGAGGACAGCATTAAGCTATGGACAAAGATGGATTGTAGATATAAACTGTGTTCTCGTCAATAAAAAGAATGTTTGGAGTACGTATACTCGGTTAAACTGAATACATGATACAAGAAATGATGGTAAAGGCGTTATTGTACATAAGTTGATATCTGTTTAGACAAAACAGATAGTAAAATATTGGATTTTAATAATCATGCAACAGAGCACTTTAAAAGTACTTTATCGCTCTACTGATGGACAAACCAAATCTATTCCCAATGTTTTTTTACTATATCTATACAGTATTTAGTATCATACACAGGATCGAACAACACATAACATGAAGATGGTAAAGCGAATACCAAAGAAGATGAGGATGGTAAAGGGTTGTACATCTTTTATCTGGCTCATTAGCAGTTAGTAGTTACATCGGCTACAGTTAGAGGTACTACAATCTCTCCCGGTGTTGTTGTATATATTAGATGTAGTTTATAGCTGGAAACCCATTATTTGATATGATTGCAACTCCCATCATCTTGCATCTGTGTCAAGGCTAGGACAGTATGCTATCTCTTTTTAATGGATGATTTAGGTCATACAATACTCAACCCCTTTGATTTTATGAGTATTGTCTATTACAGTTATAGAAGGATCACTAGATCCCTTTAACAAAGATGTATCGGGTTGTTGATATCCTATCTTTTATATTTTTAGTAATGGTTTTTAGTCTTCTATAAAACGTAGGCTTGTGGGGAATAGATATTAGACTACAAGCTAATACTAGTTTATGGTTATAATGATACTCCATGTTAAAAGAAGTATACAATAGATCCCGTATAATTAGATGCTTTGTCACCTAATTCCTTATCCTTTAGCCATATCCTTTTTTGGCTCTCTAGATTCTCCTAAACAGATTATATTGTAATACTTTTATCATTATCTCATTTACCAGATTTCGAAATCAAGCTGCAAACACATGCACTCGTCAAATATTCTCTTTATCTTTGAATGGGCTGTCTAGGCATTCTATCTATGACCGTACTTTCTTTTCATCTTCCATTTCAACAAATCCTTGGTTTCTAGTCATACTTCACTGTTCCTTAACAGTTATGTAAAGAATGCTATATCATTTTGTAAACTACTACTACTTGTTTAGATACCATGCCACAACACCTTCAGCTAACGGAGGGATAATACTTTCCTCAGATCAATTCTGATGATAAAATAAACACTTTGTATAATTGATTGATGAGATTGATAAGGAATCTAATTACCGCGCCAAGGTCATCCTGCTCAAAGATGAAGATCATACGGT
>JAICXY010000112.1 GCA_025934495.1 Candidatus Nitrosocosmicus sp. | reverse complement strand
GACCTTAATCTTGATTAATCAGTTTCTTTATCATCTTGCTACTGCTGTCATGAACTTTCTCATCAGTGACATATAGAGTAATGAGTATTTCCTTGGCCTTTATGTTTACGAAAACATGTATTTTGAGATACCATTTCTTTTGTGTATCCCATTTATTTATCAGGCATCCGATGACCTTTGTTAGTTACCTTGATACTTGTACTGTCTACTACTCCAATTACAATGTAATCTCTATCGTCATCGTCATCGTCATATGGCTTTACATTTTTTAATTTATATATTCAACCTATTGTTAATTCTTTTACATATGTGACCATAGCTTGGATGAATTGGTAGATTTTCTCATATGGTAGCCTTGATTATCCATTCGGTTTGTCTATATTGGAGATTAAAGCATATTCGGATATAACCAATGGAGAGAATGAACGTTTTAGGATATAGATATGGCTTTACCTTTCTTATTTTCATTCATCTTTTCTAGTTCACAATTCCATGTTTCACGAAAATCATATGAAAAGAGGATTTCACTACGTCTAACAAGAGATCTATTGTATGAGGTTCAGTCTTACAAGAGGTTAACTAACCTACTATTAGCTAAAGTGTTAGTTATGTAACAAAGCAAACAAAACTCAATAAAAATAAGAATTCAAAACGTTTTTGTACAATCCTTTTCTCTATATGTTATTGGTCAAAATTTGCCCCGAATGTGGAGGAAGTTTAAGTTTGGATTCAATTACGAAAAATTTTATCTGCAGAGGATGTGGTCTATATGCACCCAGGGAGAAATTTGAAGAATTACATGAGAAATTAAATAAAACTGGCGATAGAAACGAAAAAAAAGAAGAATATCTAGATTGGTGGCAATCGTCTAAAAAAGATAAAAGAAAACAAAATTAGTTTATAAACCTACTTTGTTTCCAATAAAAATATAGTTTTACACACCGAGCAAACTTCATTATTGCACATGTTACCACATTTTGAACATACCTTTTTTAAATATAGAGGCGAGGTCGGTCTAGAATTCTGTATCATTTTAGAGAGTTTATTCACAGCATTATAACAATTATATTTTATACCCGGATGGGCTTTTTCCAATTCATTAAAAAATTTACGGAAATCAGATCTAATACTTTCATTCATATATGGACACTGTTCTGCTTGGAACTCAATTCCAGAATGAAAAGCATAAAAAACAATTTCATTTTCATAAAGTTCTAGAAATGGTTTTATTTTTTTTAATCCTGTATCATACTCTATAGGTGTTGGATACATCCATCCAATTCTATCTACATCTCCAGAAAACAGATTTATCATAAAGGTTTGAATATGATCATCTAAATTGTGTGCAGTGGCTACAACATCAGCACTAACAGATTTTGCTGCGATATCCAATGCTCTCCTTCTAAAAGTTCCGCATATTGAACATGAACTAAGTTTTTTAGAAGGCCTCTGAAACATTGCTTCATCCATACTAGTTCCAAATAGATCATGATAGCTAAAAATCTTTAAAGGAATATTAATCGCATCGCAATGATTTTTTACGATAAGAATAGATTCATCCCTATAATTTTCTATTCCTTCATCTACAGTTATTGCGATAATATCATTACTATTATTTTTTTTTAAAATTTTTTTTAGAATAGATAAAAGTGTAAGACTATCTTTTCCTCCAGATACTCCTACGGCGATTCGTTCACCATAACCAATCATGGAATATTTTGAAATTGTATGCAATGTTTTATTTTCTATAGAAAGTAAAAAACAAGATTTACACAAGGTTTCCCCAGAGTAACTTCTTTTAAATACTCCAGAGTTTATTTTACATTTGCTACATGTATATAACAAGATAATAAAAACAATAGATTAGAGGTTTAAAAGTTTAAATAAAAATAACAACGATAAGTTTATTATAATTTATTCGAAAAAGATTTAGCAAATGATATCCAAGCATCAAAAGCATTTGTACTGTATTCATTAAAAGTATCAATAGCCTTATGATAAATTTTCAAATTTTCCCTAGTATTATCAATTGTATCAAAATTATAGTTATTGCCAGCATAAAATGCTTTCACAAAATTATCAATATTCTCATTTGATTTTTTAAATAATTGTTGATATGTTTCATTTGGTTGAGATTGTGATACATTTACAAATTCTTTTATAAATCTTTTTTGAGAAGAAATGGTTTTATTTATTGTATCTTTAGCAGATTGAATAGAATCTAATTGAAAATCAGATACAGATTGTAAAAATCGTGGTTGAATTTTAACATATTCATCAATTGATTTGATAAGATTTTCTTTAATTGCATCAAGAGTTTTTTCCATTGTTTGTTCTGTCATATTTATATAACTAGTAGTATTATCAACATTGTTTAAATTCTTTAAGTTATTTTGCGGACTCATAAATACAATACTACATCATCGCTTATAAGTTTACCTAAAAAAACCATTATTTCCCGATTAAAACCGTGAAATGGAAATGAAAGAAAAAAAATTAAAGTTGAGTTCCGCAATTTCCACAGAACTTTTGGTTTCCTGCTGGCGCACCGCAGTTTGTACAGAATTTACCCGAACTACTACTACCACTTGAGCTGTAATTATCGACAGATGCTTCAAGATGTTTCTTTTTGCCCTTTGTACCCATAGCAAAGAAGGCTGCTGAAATTCCACCAAAAACTACAGCAATGATAATTATCATTATCATAGTATTATCAAGGTTGTATCCGAACATGGAAGTTCCAGAACCATAAGCACCAGCTTGTTGGGCATTAGTAAGCTTTGCTTTTGCTAATTTAAGCTGTTCTTCCAATGTTATACCACCTGTATTTCCTGCAGAACCATACTGTGCAAATGCAATATTAAGAGCGGGCAATACTAAAAATGCGCCTATCAACAATGAAAAAGCCGCTATCATTGAATGAGCCTTATTCATATTAAAAATTACTCAAATAGGAATTATATAACCTTTATGTTGATTTAAAATGATAACATTTAAGATATGTAAATTTTTATATTAAATAGAAAGAAATGGCGCGAACTCATGCTCATACACATGGAAAATCCCATACCAATAGACCTACTTCCAAGAATGCACCATCTTGGACAATTGCAAATCAGGAAATAATATCAAAAATTGTGGATTTTGGAAAAGATGGGTTAACTGCAAGTGAAATTGGTTTAAGGCTTAGAGATGAATTTGCAGTTCCAATAGTAAAACCAATATTAGGAAAAACTATAACACAGATTTTAGAAGAAAATAATATTACCAAAACCATGCCTGAAGATCTAGAAAGACTTGTTCGCAAAGCATTAGGATTACAAAAACATTTGAGCAATCATAACAGCGATAAAAGAAATGTAAGATCGCTAGAACTTATCGAATCCAAAATTCATAGGTTATCTAGGTATTACAAGAAAAACTCAAAAATTCCACAGGATTGGAAATACAAATCAGTAATTGCAAAACTAGAATAAGAGTATGGGGGCTAGAGAGCTAAAAAACAATTTATTTATTAAAAGTCAAAAACTATTAAAGGAAATAGAACAAAAAAGAGATATTTTTATTATTACCAATTCCACGGTCGATGGAATAATTAGCGGAGCTATTTTACTAAAATCCATTTTCAATAATAAAGGAAATGCAACAATAAGATACTCTGGGGACAAAATTGAAAACACCATTGACGAAATAATGCATGAAAAACATGATTATTATATTTTTACAGATTTTAATTCGATCATCATTGAAAAAATTAGTAAAATATTAGATCATAACAACTTTTTATTTATAAATATAGATGAAATTACAAAAGTAAATAATAATACATATGAAAACATAATAAATCCATGGCTTTACAATATAAGCGGACAGACAGAAATAAGTTCGGCAGGATTAGCCTATTTATTAGTTAGAAATTTTGATAGAAATTCAAGCAATATATCACATTTACCAATAATAGCAGCCATTTCAAAAGAGCAAAACATAGGAGAAGGCAAATCACTAATAAGCCTAAATAATGAAATTTTACAATTATCTTTAAAGTTAAACATAATAGAACAAAGAAAAAGATTAGACATTTCTGAAAAAGAGACAGCATCAATAACAAATATTTTAGAAAATAATATAATTCACTATATCAAAGAAATAACTTGGAATAAAGATGCAAGTTTAACAATAATTAGAGATGCCCATCTACCAATTGACAAAGATAAAAATGTAAAGCGATTTAACGAGTTAAATGAAAAAGAGTTTGCCAGTATTTATGAATCAATTGTTAATTATTTGCAGGAAAATTCAAAAATAAATAATATCCAAACAATTAAAGACCTACTATTTGGATATAGCTATATCCTCATAAATGAAGAAAATGAGGGTTTTTTGAAAAATGCAAGATCTTTTGAAAAAGCAATAGATCTGTGCATAAAAATGCAAAAAAGCGGATTAGCATTGTCATTATGTCTAGGAGATAGAGGCAAAATATTAAAAGATATCCATAACATAATTACAAAATATAATAATTCAATAAAGATAACATGCTCTCAGCTATTTGGAGAAAAATGGAGATTTTATGATGACAAAGAAACAATATTTATCAATGGCGAAGGAATTCTAAATACCGATAATGTAAGTACCTTTATCTCATTTCTTGAAAAATCAGTTTCTTTTGCAGACAGATTAATATGTTTAAGAATACCGGATTTAGATGAATATTATAAATTCATTCTAATAAAAACAAGGTTTTGTAATTTTGATTTAAATAGCATAAAAGAGAAAATTCAACAAATATTGGATAAAGATATTATTCAAATCATCGATATAAACAAAGTAGAAATGAAAATTTCAGATAGCAATTTAGAAGACTTTTTATCAAATATAAAAAAAATAATTCTAAATGAAAAAATTTCCTAATCTTAATATTGATGCTACTATTAAAATAAAATGTCAAGATCAGAAAGAATCCAAAGTAATTTATGGTTCATTATTGCCAGATAATATAGATTTTCCAAAGAAACTAGAACTAAATATGAAGACGATCGAGTCTGGGATTCTACTACAATTAAAATTTACTACAAGTAATGAAAAAGAGAATAACATGGGTACACTGTTAAATACAGTTGATGAAATAATGGAACACATAGGAATTATTAAAAATGTGATAAAAGATGATTGATTCGAAGATCCTAAAAGAAAATCCAAATTCAATCAAAGAAATGCTATTTAAAAGAAATATAGAATTCCCCATAGACGATCTTTTTAATTTAGACAGAAATAGACGACAGTTGATAATTGAACTACAAAATTTATATCATAAGAAAAATTTAATCGCCAAAGAGATAGCTGGAAAAAGAAAGAACCACATAGAAACAAATAATGAAATCAAAGATATGAATAAAATTGGTGAAAAAATAAAAACACTTGAACATGAAACTAAAATAAATGATGAAAATTATAAAAGTTTATTATATAATATACCAAATTTTTTCCATGATTCAATACCTATTGGAATGGATGAAAAAGATAATAAGATAATCAAAATTTTCAATAAAAATAGATCGTTAAATAACTTAAATATTAACTATAACGATAAAAAAAATACACAAGAAAACAAGGATAAAAATTATTCCGATCAGGGTATAAAAAGCCATATAGAAATATCAAATGAATTAGACATAATAGATTTAGAAAGAGCTGGAAAAATTGCTGGAGCTCGATTCTTTTTTTTAAAAAACGATCTAGTGAAATTAGGATTGGCTTTAACTAGTTTTGCCATAGATTATTTAATGGAAAGAGACTATACAGTAGTTCAACCTCCATATATGATAAAAAAAGAAGCAATGGAAGGAGCAGTGATTTTAAGTGATTTTGAAGAAACTATTTACAAAATTGAAAATGAAGATTTATATATGATAGGTACATCGGAGCATCCTCTTGCATCAATGCACATGAATGAAATTTTAGATGGAAAAAAACTGCCTCTGCGATATGCAGGGATCAGTCCATGTTTTAGAAAAGAAGCAGGTGCGCACGGTAAAGACATGAAAGGTATTTTTAGAGTACATCAATTTGAAAAAGTAGAGCAGTTTGTTTTTGTTGATCCCAAAGAATCATGGAAAGAACATGAGAAATTGTTAACAACGACAGAAAAATTTTATGAAATCCTAGAAATACCGTTTAGAACAGTAGTTTTATGTTCAGGCGATTTAGGAAAGGTTTCTGCAAAGACTTATGATATAGAAGCATGGTTTCCAGCCCAGAATGCATATAGAGAGATTTGCTCATGTTCTAATTGTACTGATTATCAATCCAGAAGTCTCAAAATAAGATTTAGAAATAATCCAAATGAAGAAACAACTCTTGTTCATACTCTGAACAGCACATTGGTAGCTATACAAAGAACCCTTGTAGCAATAATAGAAAACTATCAGACTACAAAGGGAACAATAAAAATCCCTGCGGTATTACAAAAATATATGAATAATAAAGAGGAGATTGGTATAAAAACCTAAAAGATAGAAATAATTTATTTTATTTTCATAATTCTTATAAATTTTATATATTAAACATCTTTTACAAAAAAGAAACCAAAATGTATATATTTTAGTTTTCTTGCTCATATTATAATGAGCTTGTTAAGCATATTTTCTCAAACAAGTAGTAACTTAGGCTTGCAAATTGGTCCACAATATGATCCACTTTTTTATGATGTAATGATATACATATTCGGAACAATGTTATTTGCAGTATTTTTGCTTTCGGTGATTGCATTTTGGTTAAGGAGAAAAGGTCTTGGAGGTCAATCTGCAAAAGAAAAATGGACACAAGAACTAGAAAAATATTTCCAGACAGAGCAGATAGGCATGATACCAGACGAAAAACATCATTGGTAATAAAATAAAAAAACGGGTTTGCCCTTTTTTTATCAAACTTTTTTAATTTAAGAAATATAACAATTACAATATTGTATCAGATAATAATAGAACACTCGGGTCTTTCACTAGGAGAGATAGAAGTTATAAACAACCTTTTTTCAGATTATGCAACTTATGAGAAAACCCTCGATAATGATTTTGAATATGCAAGCATATTAGAACTCGAGTTTATCAAAGATAAAGAAATCTCATTTTTTGATTTTATTTCGATCGAAAAATGGACTTTTTTAATAGAAATTATCAAGAATATAAAAAAAAGAAGAGGGAAAAAAGGTTTAAGATTCAAAATAACAATTACAGATGTTTATAGACCCGTTAATAACGATGATGATGATGATAATGACAATGATAGATATAGTATTTTTAGCAAAACCTTATTTTTACTAAACCATAAAAATGATTTAGATTTTATTAAGGGATTAGAAAGGATAGAGATAACAATAGAAAACATAGTTGAAATATATGAGGTTCAAAAAATGAAAGAAGAACAAAAGACAAATAACAAATCTACAAAAGACAAGGTTCAAAATAAAGCAGAAATAAACGAAGAAGATTCGATGTTTTTTGTATTTGATGAAATTGCTAGAAAATGGATAAGAATAACAAATAAAGCAACCGCAAAAAAAAAATAAATAAATATTGAAAATGAGAAATTTTTTTATAATTTATCCATAGAATGATAACTCATTAAAATATAAAATATTAAAATTAAATAAAAATAAACTATGGAAAAAAAAAATATACCCGAAAACAAAAAAATAATTTTAGAAATTGATGGAAAAAAAGAAATTGATGGGAAAATAATAATAAATTATACAGGCAGGTTCGACAGCATAAGCATTAATTCTCAAATAGAAGACTCGTCAGATGTTTTTACTTTTGTCGAGATAGATAACAAAAAAATAAATCATCCATATGCAAGACTTTCGATTTTTAAAAAAGAAATTAAAGATCCTAAAATAATAAAATTCAAAGCATTTACAAACCACATTCCTAAAAACAACGAATCAAGTGTAAAATTTAGGGCAACATTAATCCAGGAGCATAAAGAAATTGCATCAGATGTAAAATTTATTAAAATCCAAAAATAGAAAAATATATCACATAGCGCCTTTTGTGATTGTTATTTTGCCTTTCATCCAGGGGTGAGGTGTACAATGATATGAATATTCTCCAGGTTGAGTGAATGTAAAAGTATACGTACCCTTTGGAGGAATCAACCCTATGGTGGATATAGAATCAAATTTTCCATTTGTTGGATCTACATAATTATTATCAGTAGTAACAGAATGGGGAACCGAATCGGTATTTGTCCATACAACTTTATTTGATACACCCAACGTTCCTGTTAATTGCTTTGGTTCAAAATTATGAGTTTGTGATTCCTGAGAAGAACCAGGGTCTATTGAAACTTTAGTTGTTTGTGGAGGATGTAAAATGATATCTGCTACTACAGGTTTTGCATTATAGGCAGGTAAAAATAGAAATTGATAATATGATAGACTAGCAACTACAACCACTATAAAACAAACAATACTAATACCACCTATTTGAGATTTTTTAACTTGTTCCAATCAAATATAAAGAAATACGAAAGATAATAAATATTTTTATTATTTATTAAATTATTAAGATAGGACAATTTACTAATATGTAATACGATTAAAAATAAAATAATATTAACTTTTAAAAATTAAATAAGGTTCTTAATTTAATAAAGTATATTATGCATTTTATTTCTCAAAATAAAAAAAATGATTAGGTAGATGAAGTGTCTGTGGTTGTGGTAGAAGAAGTACCCTTTTTGGATGATGTTTTAATTTCGGATTCAACTGGTTGCTCTTCTTTTGGCATTTTATCAGATTTATCAGGTAATGAAGAAACATTCGATTCGGTTGATGCAGGTAGCACCTTCTCCAGAGTATCTTTCCCAAGCATTTTATTTTTAAATGAGGATAAACCATATGTTGGTCCTTTAGAAGATATAACTTCAATATTTGATTTTGGAAGATTTTTACCATATCTATAAAGATGAAACATTCCCGCAAATACAAGCATGAGTATACCAACTAAGAATAATGAGAAGTTCTTCATTCCACTCAATAATGCATAATATGTTGCAATATTCAAATAGACTTGGAATCCGATCAAACAAACAAATATTATATAAAGCCATTTTTCAGGTAGCTGTATTGCACTTTTTTCAACAGGTTTCTTCTGATTTTTAGCATTTGCTTCAGCATTTTTAGCAAATTTTATCATCAT
Organism: Candidatus Nitrosocosmicus sp.; assembly: GCA_025934495.1. Lineage (GTDB taxonomy): Archaea > Thermoproteota > Nitrososphaeria > Nitrososphaerales > Nitrososphaeraceae > Nitrosocosmicus. The sequence goes on along the minus strand of JAICXY010000112.1, from coordinate 1,954 downwards.
ATAGGTGAACGCGAACGATAAAGGAACCAACAAAGCCATCACAGTATAGAGAAATATTGGATCTATTACCAATCGTTCAAGTAAGGACTTTGTAATATCATCGCTTATATAAAAGCCCCAGTACGTAGTTACCATTATTTGTGCGATACTTGTTATTCCCAATGCAGCTATTATGGGCCTATCTTTCCATGAGAATTTTTTATATTTGTCTATAAACGGCATAATTAATAGGGTTAGAATGAGAAGCCCTGGCCACGCTACACCAGTTGTAAATTTATCATACCCACTTCTCAAAAATGCATATAATCCAGTAAGATACCATTCAGGAACCGTTATACCAGGCGGAACATTAGGGTCAAATTTGGTTCCTAAATCTATTGGGAATACTCCACCCGCTAGCATTATAGCACCGCTTACACACATAACCATAGGAACATCAAATACCAAAAAGCGAGGAAAATGAATTACCATCAATCCCAATAAGGCAATTGGTAAAAAGAACACATGAAAAGCATAGAATCTAAGTATAAAGTCATGGAAACCAGATCCAAAAAATGCATGCATCATATCAGGCCCTATAATAGGAATAGAATTTGTCAATGAAGCAGCAATAGAAATAGCCAATTCTGCACGCTCACTGAAAATAATATCATATCCTGTAAAAGCTTCAAGAATTGTTAAAACCCCTATAATTACACCAGATACCCAAAGAATTTCATTTCTAATTTTATATCTGCCGCTGAAAAATTGGTAGTACATATGCAAAATAGCCAGCATAACCATTGCATTGGAAGCATGATAGTGAATATTACGTATATGAAAACCATATGGTATGGTATCATTTATTTTATGAACACTATCCCAAGCCCTATCGAGAATTGGCTCGTACCATAGCATCAAGAGAGCTCCAGTAACACCAAGAATAATAAAAGTTACAAAAGTTAACATTCCAAGAAATCCCAAAGGACTAACAAATTTGGCAGGAAATGTAAATTTAAGCCCCATAAAAATAGTACGATCTACACCTGCGTAAATCCACCTAAATAGCCTTACAAGGCTATTATCTTGATTATGTAAGGTAGCGCCCATATCCTACTACACCATTTGCGGATGGAGACCAATTTGGAGGTTTAATCCAAAGATCACCATTATTATCAACCTCCAAATCCAATCGTGGTAATACATTTGAAGGAGGCGCCTGCAAAGAAGCAGGGCCAGCAAAAGCCATTCCGGTCATAGGATCGTACATTGATCCATGGCAAGGACATTCACCACGTTTTCTTCCCTCTTGTGGCCAATACTTCCATAGACACCACAAGTGTAAACATACCATACTATACATACGGAAAGCTGTTTGATCATTTTTATTACCACCTAACTCTTCTGGTAGTCGTATGAATTGCCATGTTCTAAAAGATTCTTTGTTTAATACGGGATCGTTAGTTTTTGGATAAATAACTGCTTGAGAGGAATTGACCTTGAATGTTTTTATATTTGCTTGTGAACCATCGGGTAATTCTACCTTTGCTCTTTGACCACTAGCTTCTTGAGGATTTGGTAAAAACTTTCCCCAGTCGACAAAAGGAGTAAAAGTCATAACAGTCCCTGCAGCTGCAAGCAATTTCAAGAAATCCCTACGAGAAATCTTTCCTCCACCAATATTTGGAGGTCGATGCTGCGACATTATAATAAAAAATATACAAATATAGCTTATAAATCTATTTGAATGTTATTCTATTAATAGGCATTATTAATATCTGTGTAAACACAAGGATACATATACCTCTTGTAAAATATTTGTAATTGCCATCCTTGCCATGATTTTTATTATGTGTCCTTTCACTTGCTAACTGTTGCTCGTCCTATCTCCTATTCATCTTTGAATGTAGAATTGTTAATTGCCATCTGCCTTTGCAACCATTACCATCTTCTACTTCAATAAAATTAAGCTCAG
>JAICXY010000010.1 GCA_025934495.1 Candidatus Nitrosocosmicus sp. | reverse complement strand
CTGAGCTTAATTTTATTGAAGTAGAAGATGGTAATGGTTGCAAAGGCAGATGGCAATTAACAATTCTACATTCAAAGATGAATAGGAGATAGGACGAGCAACAGTTAGCAAGTGAAAGGACACATAATAAAAATCATGGCAGACTGATCACAAACATGCAACGAGAGAAAATACCTTTGTGTATATATAGATATAAACAGAATATAATTTAACCTATAGTATTACATTAATAAACTACTCTCAGTTAAAGCGGTTATAGATGATACCATGCAACACAAAAGTTTAATAAATCAAAATATAATTTGATTTCTTGCATAATTACTTTCAAACAGCTCATGCTCAATAGTTCTTCATTACCCTGTGCTCCCTGCTTTCATATGATAGGTTATCTATAAAACCGCTACTGCTTTACAAATCATTCACTGTTGGTCTCTAGTGCAATAATTTGATGACATTTACGATAAAGAAATACATAAAGATATTGCAAGTATAAGTTAAATGTCCACCTTTTAAAAGAAAAGATAACATATCAGTAATAGATTCAATGAAATGTTTCTAATTATGCGAGATCCTTTATTGATTTGCATATCCATCTCAGTCTCATTCTCTTAAAATGACAAGATAATAAAAGTATAGAAAAAGTAAATCATAATATAAATATTTATTATAGTTTGTACATTAATTTCACATTACAAATTATTTCGCAAGAGTCAACGGTTAAAAAGTAAATATAAAAAGATCTACCAAAATAATAAAATTGCCTGATCAGAGATAAATAATTTAGAATATTATTTCCATGTATTGAAATGTATCTATTTCTTTCCGCCTACTAAACTACCTACCATTTTACTCAATTGATCTAATGGTCCACTACTTTTTGCAGATTGATTTTGTCCAGAAGATTGGCTTTGGTTTCCAGATTGTCCAGAAGATTGAGTAGCATTGCTTGCTGCTTTGTTTGAAGATTGATTTTGTCCAGAAGATTGAGTAGCATTGCTTGCTGCTTTGTTTGAAGATTGATTTTGTCCAGAAGATTGAGTAGCAGTTGGATTAGGTTGGCTTTTTGGTACAGGTTTGCCTTGAGTTGGTGGAGGTGTTGCACTTTCGCTGCCTATTTTAGATAAAGAGCTATTGGATATCTTAGAATTGTTGGCAAGAATTTGTTGGTTTCCCTGTGTCAAACTTTTCAGTTGCTGTTGAGTTCCAATATCTTGTGGTTTTTGTGAACTAGCAGAACTACTACTAGATTTGTTTTGTGCTATTCCATACTGCATAAAACTTGATGTATAAAGCAGAGTAGAAATTCCCAAAATAGTAAATATTGCTATCGTATATTTTGCAGTGCTAAAATTAAATTTCATTATTATGAATAGGTTAACAAAGTTTTTATCTTTCTACAATATTAATTTTTTTTAATACATCATTTATAATATTACGTAAAATACCAAAATATATGAAGAATATAGAGATTCACGGTTACGGTAAAAGCATTAATTATTCACCCAAAATTTGCAATTGAATTTTTATAGAATGATCTGTAATTTGGATATCGCAATCTAAATTAAGCATATTTTTAAATAATGACTTTAAAAATCCCAATAAAAATTTTGAGCCCTTTAAACCTAATCTGTGCCTTATTACAATTATTCTATTACTGGATTCCGTTATTTCATCATAGGTCCCAATTTTTCCATAAATACATATTATCTTTTCCACATACTCGATAACCGATTCAAGGGAGATATGTTTTTTCCAGAATAAAATAGTATCATGGGGCAATTCTTTACCCAGATCTATTCCCATATCATAAGCGTAGTTTTCATCTATACACTGCAATACACTCTTAAATATTGCTCGATTTATTACTATCATATCCAGTTTTGACTGAAATCTAGTGAATTCAGTGTATTGTTTGAGGATAGAATTCATCATTGCATTAACAGATATCCCCATCCGGTCGGCTTCCTGTTGTAGAATATTGGCAAAACCTTTATCAATTCGAAAAGATCTCACAGAAGAAATAGAAGCCTCCGAGGACAATGTCGTCAATGAATTACATACAACACAATAGCTTAAATCTGTAACTATTTGTAACTTATTGTAACTCAATTGATCAAATAACATAAATTGTAAACATTACCTTAAAGACTCTCTATTACTATTTCTCACTATAATGAAAAGCTATCTGCAGCGAGCAAACCTTATTTCTCAAAATATAGCTCATAGACATTCAATTATATATGATTATGAAAATGGCGAAAAAATTTGCAATCTATGCGGCATAGTAATAAAAGATAAAATAATTGATTCAGAATTACAAAATGAATACCCTAAGAATAAAAACGATACAAATACGGTTTTACCTTACTCATTATCATTGTATGATCAAGGGATATCCACTTCAATAGCTGATTCACCTAAATTTAAAGCAACAGAATGGTCAACCAACAAAAAAGTACATTACAAAATTGAATTTTTAAATAAAATTGTTAGTTATTCTAATGAAAAAAGAAATTTAAAGATAGCAATTGATATGTTAAATCGTTTAAAGGATAAAATCCAACTTCCATATGCTTGTATTGAAGAAGCATTTTCCTACTATCGAAAGGCATTGGAAATAGGTTTGATTAAAGGTCGTTCAATAAAAGAAATGATAGTTGCATGTGTATATATCACATGTAAAAAAATTAATCTGCCTAGGACATTATCAGAAATTTCCAAAATAGTAAATGGAAATGAGATATTTGCTGCAAGATGTTACCGCCTTCTTTCCCGCGAATTCAAGATTACATATAGACAAGTGGATCCAATTCTATTCTTGCATAAGATAGCTACCGAATCTCAAATAAGCGAAAGGACAACAAGAAAAGCCTTGGATACACTATTATCAATAAGGAAAAATGAAATTTTCATCGGAAAAGATCCTCTATCAATAGCGGCAGCAATTTTATATGCAGTTTGTAGAAAAAATAAAGAAAAAATATCTCAATCAAAAATTGCAGGCTCTGCAAATATTAACATTATCACTCTAAGAAAACGCCTATTAGAGCTAAAAAATATTTGTATAGATATAGATGATATAGTACTACTATCGAAAGAACAAAAATAATATCAAAGCAAAATAATTATATAAACAATCGTTTGAGTAAAGGATAAGGATAAGAAGTAATTTTTTAAATATATTTCAATTTATTAATAAATAATATAGAATTTTTTCATAAAAATAATTCTCGTACTCGAATTAATTGAATTAATTACCAACCGATCTATTAATTAGTTCTTGGATTAATTTATTTAATACAAATAATTTTATTGGTTTTATTACTAATGCAATTTTTTTATCCCTAAATATTTCTTCACTATTGAAGGTATTTCTAATAGAATCATAAGCAGTAGTCAACAATATAGAAGCAGAAGGATATTTCAATAAAATTTCTTTTGCAGCATCAATACCATTCTTCTCATCAGGCAATCGGTAATCAATAATAATAAGATCAGGTTTAAACTCCAAATAGTCATCCATAATATAGGTAGCAGTAGTATTAGTAACCAATACAGAATATCCTTTATTTTTTAAGAAATCTTTATAAAGATTTAAAAGATCTTGCTCATCCTCAACAATCATAATCTTAATTTTGTTCTTATCATTCATCTATCTAAATATAGACAAATAAATTATCATCATTATTAGACTTTACGGGATAGAACAATGCAAAATAAAACCATAAGCTAATAACAAATTACTCTCATTGTTCGATAGTTTATCAATCTAGATATCATATTCAATATCATATTTTTAGAATCTAAATACATCACTCAGCCACTCCTGCTATTTTTTCAATTTCATTTTAGAATATCGCCATATTTTCTGGGCATCCATCAGTTTTATTTATGAAAGATAGACAGAGATTGTCATATGAAAGGGAAATTTATTACAATAGTATAATTCTTTTTTTCCTGAAGGAAAAGCACATCTTTCTTCATCCCATACCTTTTCTAGCATGGATATATTGTTTTATGCATAACCTAAAGATCGCAAAGAGTAGACATTACTTTCCCATGTCTTTTGTCTTCCTAGTCTTTTTTTAATTTTTGTATATTTTCTAAAGTAATGGAATAAAACAAACACTCTTTTCAAAGATTCAATTTTTTCTGGATCTCTGAAACATCATAATAATCAAAATTGAGGAATCTATAATATATAGGTTGTAAACGGAATAATAGATAGGCAATTTAAAATCGATTTTTTGTTTATAGGTTAAATCTTTTCCTATCTAAACATTTCTTTTTAAAAACATCCAATTCCATACTATCCAAATCTTTTTGTAATCTTTAAGGAATAAGTATTTTATTATAGCCCCTATGAATGACACGAAAAGAACCATTTATAAATAATCCACTATGGGAAAGCAATCAGTTTGAGATAATTAAAAACCCACTTTATAAATATACCTCAAATAATTATACGAGAAAATTATAACTCAGATTATAAACCATAACTGAAAATAAATCTTGAAACTACTTTTGAAGATAATACACGAGGTTAAAAGTTGCTATTCCCCATTAATACAAAAAATACTTATTAAACATAAAATACCAAAAAAAGTGACTTCCTGCATTCGCCAGGATCAAGTCCATAGAATATTTTTCAAAGTCAGGTGCATTATGTTATTGATTATTTATTGATTACTCCAGTATTAATTGAATATACTTGTGACTCACAAGACAATATAAATTCAGAACACTTATTAAAAAGACATTTATACGCTGCATTACAATTCTATTCAATGATTTCAAAAAAAATAGCACTATTTGGAATATCTACTGCATTTCTGTTTTTATTAACAGTAGGATTTCATTCGAGTTATGCCGCACCAATCACATTAGATTTACATAAAGCAAAAAATCCAGGACCAGGATTTGGTTCTGAGAAAGTAGGAACAGTAACCATAGATTCAACAGGCAATAAAGTAACGATATCATCAACTGTTACTGCGCAACCTAAACAAGATAAAGTATTTGAAGGATGGCTTGTTGATGCAGGAGGTTCCAATTATAAATTAAGTTTAGGACAATATGAAAAAGGACATTTGCAATTTTCTGAAAATATGGTTAATCCTTATACATATAGCCAATTCATATTTACAGAAGAGCCACAGAACGATAAAGATCCAAACGCTGCCGATACATATGCAGGAACAGATTTACCACCCCCATTTGGACAATAATCCCAATCACATTTTTTCTATATTTTCTAATACCTAACACCATTTAACTAAATATACATCTAACAATCAATACCATTAAAAAAGATATAAACTAAAAAATCAATTAACAAAAAAAGATTTAATTATAGGCATTTTCCCATTAACTTTTAATATTCAGGATTTCTTCGAATAACGTCTTTCTCAATACAAAATACATTATCAAATAACTAGTATTCCTATCCTTTTTAAATCCATCACAGATGCAAATCAGGTAATCATAGAACAAAAACCAAATTATCTAATTTTATTCAAATAATGATATACAGAATAGTAATCAAATTTACTAAATGAAGGGAAACAATAGACCTATATCGAGTTATTTATTATAGATATAATTATGAATGAGTAAAACAAAAGATATACCATATTTTTCATCCATTTCAACACAGTCTATTAAGAAAAATATTCTAAAAGAGCGACGAACAGAATACATTTTTAGTAGAATATTTGTTCAATAGTTTAGAAAAGGGTGACAAATACCTTTTTTCTGCAAATGATCTAATTGTTATACGCAACTTTGCAGATTTATAGTATTGACATATATCCAATTTTTGGATTTAGTGGCAAGATAAGAATTAAGAATATATTAAACAATATTTCAAATTGATAGCATTCTTTGACGATAAATATTCTCCACAAATCAGAAAAAGATAAGTTAAAGCATTATTGCATAGTCGAATATATCGGTACTTCATAACAACAATTAGAAGGTACCTCAATTTTACAAAATCCATTTGTAATATGTTAATGGTATATGAATAGATGGAATACATGAAAGAAAAAACAATCTTAGTAACCGGAGGTAGCGGTTTTATAGGTAGTAATTTGCTCAAAAATTTAACATCTAAAAGGAACACAAAAAATTATTCATATCAAATTCGTTGTATAACTAGAAATAAAAAATCCATAGCCAATCTAAAAATCGATGAAAAAGATTTAGAGGTTGTTGAGGGAGATTTATCAAGTTATAATGATTGTTTGAAGGCGTTAGATGGAGTAGAATTAGCATACTATCTTGTTCACTCCATGGAAGGATCTACAAAGAATTGGAAAAAATTTTCTGAAAAAGAAAAAACAGTCGCAGAAAATTTCATGCGTGCAGCCGATCAATGCAATGTTAAAAGAATTATTTATCTGGGAGGCTTAATTCACTCAAAAGACGACAAAGTATCCCAACATATGCAAAGCAGGAAGCAAGTAGGAGAAATACTTGGAAAATCAAATGCCAACGTAACCATTTTTCGAGCCGCAGTTATTCTAGGAAATGGAGGAAGCTCTTTTGAAATGCTAAGATATTTAGTTGAGAGACTACCCATTATGATTTGTCCAAAATGGGTTACTACAAAATGTCAACCAATTTTTATTGATGATGTAATAAATTATCTTGCTCAATCAATTGAAATCGATGAAACAAAAGGAAAAGAATATGACATTGGTGGTCCAGAAATTTTAACTTATTTAGATATGATGAAAATATATTCTAAAACGATTGGTAAATCCATCAAGATCATAACGATACCAGTATTAACAACAAAGTTATCATCATATTGGGTAGATTTAGTAACCCCAGTTGAAGCATCTCTTGCAAGACCACTTGTAGAAAGCCTAAAGCATGAATCAGTTGTAAAAGATCATTCTATCGAGAAAATAATTCCCTTAAAATTAAAAACATTCAAAGAATCAATAGAATATTGTTTAAAAGGAGAGAACAAATACAAAAAAATAAATATAAAGCAAATGAAAAAAGAAAGAACCTCATTTTCACTAAATTATAAAATTCTTTTAGTTTCTCTTGTCATACTACTAGTTATAGGTACTAGCTATTATTTTCTTGACAGCAGACAAATATTTCTAAAACCATTCTGGCTGGTTGTTGCAATATTTTGGTATTTATCAATAATTGTTTCGATCTACTTCATAAGATATGGAGCAAGATTAGGAGCTCTAGTTGCTGGAATAATTGGCTGGGCAACCTTGGTATTTTGGGTTTCGGATAATTACTATATTATATCAGGTCACTCATTGATAGGGAGTAATCCAAATGCAAACGAAACATGGAGAAATATAACAGGCATAATAATTGCAGCATTTACCATAATTTCATCTCATAATATATTTAATAAGGCAAGATCCCATAATTGAAGAATAATAAACTTTGGAAAGCAAGATATAAAAGACAAGAACAAAATAGAGCAAAAGAATTAAAAATAAATTAAAAAAATACAAACGGTAGAACCAATGTCATTGAATTACAAATAAAGTAGCAGAGTTAGCATAGTTGGCACTAGTAAATTATTTAATACGATATTAATATCTTAGAGAACAGTTTTTAATTATTGGCATTTGAGTTCAAAAGGTTAAGATACAAACTATCTTTATTTGGTTCAAAGTTCAACACACACACATGAGAAAGGATATGCCTGATTGATTTCTATGGATCTGCATTAGGATAGGTTGTATTCTCAAAGAGACATACTATAAAACCATTAATGGAGTATACAAAAATCAGTCTTTAGAATAGCTTAATTACCATTAAGAAGATATGATAAGGTTATGCTATTGTTCTATTACCCGCATTGCTTTATTAGATACCTTTTATTACAATTGTAAACTGATAAGGAAGATTAAGATGCTATCAATTATTTGATAAGATGTCAATGCTACATCATAAATTAATGAAATATTCTGAATGGAAATATGACTCATGCTCAGTATTATTTAACTCAAATAAATATTACAATTTAATTTGACCATATATATATAAATAAAAGACAAAAAACAAAAATTCAAATAAAAATTAAAATTTATCTAAGTTTTTTGCGTGAGAGTTAACTTGTTCTTGAGCACTAGTTCCTTTTTGAGAACGATCCTCTTTTTTATGTTTATGCTCATTCTTGTGAGATCTTGCATCCATTTCTTTTCCATGTTCCTCACGTACATGGTGTAATCTATCCTTTTCATGATAGAATTGTTTCCCGCATCTATTACATTTTAAAATTGTATAATGATGGATTTTTCTTGCATGTTCAATCAATTCATTATATGTATCAAATTTTTTACCATCTTCTTCGCATTTATGTTTTTTATTAAAAAAAACCACAAATATATTATCAAAAAGGAGTAAATAAATTTTTTATTTATAGGATAATTCAAAAAAAACCAAATATATTATAGTTTTTATAATTTTTTTTATAAAAACAATGAAAAAGGAGTTTTGACATGTTTTGAGATTTCCTTAAATTTACAAGAAATAAATTTACGAATAAAAATTAAAACATTACTTAATTAAATTAGATATCCAACTATATCTTTCAGAATTTGAAACGGCAATAAAAGACATTCTTGAGTCGACTGAAAGATCACAGTTTAAATCATTTCCAGATATATCAAAAATATATCCACCTGCTTCTTTGGCGATTAAATAGCAGGCAGCCATATCGATAGATCTAATTTTGTTTCTAATATCAATATATGCATCTATCGAACCTTGTGCAAAATAACATATCTCGAGTGCATTGGCACCTAAATGTCTAACATGGTTAACAGAGGATACTAACTTAGAAATTGAAATAAATAGAGTTTCAGATAAACCGGAAATATTCAATCCAACTACCATATCTTTTGTAGACTTTATAGTTTTTTTTGTCAGATCTAATTTTTTTTCATTAACAAATGAGCCTTTATCTTTTGATGCATAATAAAGATCACCCGTTAAAAGGTTAAAAACTACAGCATCAGTAATGGATTCTAGTTTTGTACTAGAAGCGTAAGCCAAAGAACAACAATAAAAAGGCAGACCACAATTAGCATTTGTTGTTCCATCTATACCATCCATCACAATTACACCAACATCATTGCCTTTTACTAGGCCACATTCTTCTCCAACAACATTAGGAATAAATCTATTTCTCTTTAAAGTATCAAAAACAGATTTTTCTGCAATTAGATCTATTTTGGTTGAAATATCCCCTCCTGCACCAACTTCAAATTTTTGTTGCCCTTCACAAGTACCTATAATATCTTTAGTATTTTCATATACACTATTAGCACACTCTTTTAAAATATCTAAAACCAACAATTTTTAATCACAATAACACTAACTAAACAAAGGAATAAAAACTATATAAATTTGACAATAAAATAGAAAAATAATAATACAACATAAGAATGGATTCATCACATTTTATTTAATATCATAAGTCTACAGTATCACAAAATATTCAAATCAAATAAAAATAAATTAGATAGGTCAAATATTTATTCCCAATTCTTTTTAGAATATTTATAACATCAACAATTTTTCTTTCATCGCAAATAAACAGATATAGAGATATGTCTGTACATAACTGTTTTTTATAACTTGTCTAACAGTAAATATAATAAAACTAGAATACAATATCAAGTATATGCTTGAAAGTTCAGACCCTTCATCTTACAAACCACAGTTAGCAGTTTACAAAGATATTTTAGGAGTAGTCATTGGGGTTACACAATCTGGTTACGTTATTTTTGAAGGGAAAGAACCTGTAGGCCTCGGAGAATACATAATAATAACAAACAACGATAAGAAAAAAATTCTAGGTGTGGTAGAATCATGTTTTATTAAAAGCGATGCATTAGAAGATATTTCAAACTATCAAGAAGCTTTAGAAAGTAAAATTGTTGCAGAAATAAATAAAAGAGATAAAAGTTTCAAGGTAAATGTTAAGATTTTAGGTTTACTGAATTTATTAAAGCAATCCAAAGTAATATTACCAGAAATACCACCATTGCCAGGAACTGAAGTTTATAAAGCAGATAAAAACGATCTTAAAGAAATATTCAATCCCGAGGACGAATCATGGTTAAAAATAGGAACACTATTACGCAATAATCAGGTAAATGCCAAGATAAACATTAATAAACTAACTACAAGGCATTTAGGAATTTTAGCTATGACAGGGATGGGAAAAAGTAATCTGGTCAGCATAATAGCTAAATCTATATCAGAAATTCCAGGAACAATGGTTATTTTTGACTATCATGATGAATATCGCTTTCTAGAGGGTGAAAACATTAATTTTGTTCAAGCACAAATAAATCCAAGGCTGCTCACTGCAGAAAAGTTTGCCGAAGTGATAGAAGTAAGAGACAATGCAGATATTCAAAATACAATATTATTAAAAGCATTTGATAACGATGATTTAAAGAAAAAAACAGAAGACAATTTTTGGGATTTCTTAGAAAATAATATTAAAGAAATAGGTTTCAAAGAAAAAAGATTTACAACTTCTGCTGAAAGAATATTAGATAAAATAAAAGAAGCCAGAAGAAGATTTGACAGTATTTTAATCCCTGATTCTTCAGATCCAGTTTCACATATTCGAGAAGGCAAGGTAAATATTATTAATTTAATCGAGTTCACAGAAAAGCAAGCTAATGTAGCAATTGCTTTTTATTTAGAGTCAATTTTGTATCAAAGAAAACTATCAAAGAGTCAGAGATTAAAGTTAAAAAACAATCAAGAAAATCAAATTCTATTTCATAGTCCAGTTATTGTAGTGATAGAAGAAGCCCATGTTTTTATTCCAAAAAATGAAAATACAGATACAAAATATATTGCATCAAAAGTAGCTAGAGAAGGTAGAAAATTTGGTGTAGGTCTGATAATAGTTTCTCAGAGGCCAAGGTCACTAGATCCTAACGTTTTAAGTCAAATGGGTTCTTTATCAATAATGAAAATAGTCCAGCAGGAGGATCAATCTCAGATAGGTTCGGCTAGCGAAGCTATTAATGAGAAAATTATAGAACAACTACCTTCATTAAATCCAGGAGAGGCTCTTTTTGTAGGTCAATGGGTAAACTTGCCTTCATTTATAAAAATAGATGAAATCAAAGAAAGAACAATGGGAAAGGACCCAGAACCAGTCAAAGAGTGGAAAAACAATTCAATAAATAAAGAATTATCAGTAGAAGATACCCAATCATACATCAGAGAAGAATACATAGATTGAGAAACAGTCTTTTAAAAATATAAATTGAATATTCCTATTTTTTCAATTAATGAACGTTGCTTTAATAACAAAAAGTAAAAGACAGATAAACCTAAAACTATTTGATGAACATTTAAAAGTGATAATTGAAGAAGAATTTCAGGATATATACACGCTAAATTTTTTTCTTCAAACAATTCCAAAAAAATACAATATCAATAAAACATTAATTATTTTTAACGATTTAGAAAAACTAAATCCAACCAATCAGATTAATAATAATACTACTATTGAATTATTATTGGCCGAAGAGGAGAACGAATATTTTATAGGTACCCATTCAGTAGCAAATAACTAATCCATTATAAATTTTTCATCATAATCGTTATTTATAGTATAAGATTTCTTTGCGGTAGATACCTTGCTAAAATTATAAGATTTCTTTGCGGTAGATACCTTGCTGCTAGTATGACATATAGGACATTCCGCCCAATTTTTACCTCCAGAATATTGCCAGCAATGATTGCATTTATGATAAGTACACTGAATCCAAATGGATTTTTTTGGATATTTTACCCAATTTGGCTGTTTTGGCTTTCTAGTTCTTCTTGCCTCCCTAGGTAAACGAGATAACCTCATAGTAGTTTTATCAATTATATTTAAATATAAAACAATATTAAACTTTTCCAAAAAACTAAAATATAAAAAGATGTTAAACAGAAGATACTATAGATCCCTTATCACTCATAGAAAACTTATATATTTGTTCTATTTCAGAATTTTCAAATATTTCCTCATCATGAGTAATGATTATCATTTGAGATAAAGGTCCAACACCTTTGTTAAACACATTCGAAATTATCTTCACAAAGGAACGCCTACGCTCTTCATCCAAATTAGAAGTGGGTTCATCTAAAACAATAAAATCAATTTTTGAAGAGCCCATTAAATAAGCTATGCCCATTCTTAATGCCAAAGATACAGCTACTTTTTCACCTCCGCTTAAAGAAATTATATCAATTTCTCCTCGTCTACCATAACATAAAACCTTTATTTCACGGGGTTTTTCTATCAAAGATATTTTAGATATACCAACATTAAAAGTATTAATATAATCAGACGATTTATTAGATATCAAATTTAATGCCCAAGTCCTTAAACTAGAACTTACTACCCCATCCCTATTGAAAACCATTGATCTAATTTTTTCAAGTTCAGAAATAAAATTAGAAGCTGAATAAAGCTCGGATACCAATTTTTCAAATTCGACTATCTCAATTTCTAAATCAGAGATAGTATTTTCCAAAATTGCTTTTTGATTTTGGATATCAATATATTCGGATGTTAATTTGTTTTTGATGATTTTCTTTTGTTTAAGTACGTTTATATCGATATCAACAAGATCTTTTTTCATATTAATTATAGTATCAATTAGATTTGTAGAATAATCATCAACTTTATAAAGTAACAGATCAGCATTTCCAAAATTATTAAAATTTAATTTAAAAAGAATTTGATAATCTTTATTTAAAGATAATATTTTATCCTCAAGCTCATTCATATTGTAATTCAAAGGAATATCATAAGATGACAATATCTTTTCTGAAGAGATGATACTTTTTTCTTTTTTCTTTAAATCGAGTTCTTCTGTATTTAACTTGGTCAATTCAGATGCAATCGATGTCTTTTCTTTTTGTTTTTTATCTAATTCTTTTTTAATATGAGATATATCAAACATATCATTTATCATAGTTATTTTTGAATTACACACAGGACATTTTCCATCAGTTATTTGAATTTTTTTTGCACATTCTGTAAAACCATTTAGTTTTCCAATTTCCCATTCTATTTCATTCATATTTTTATTTAATTCTTCTTTCTCAGAATGAACCATCTGTAAAGTTATATAAACTTCTTCTTTATTTTTCAATATAGAAAAAGCATTCTTTACCTCAAAAAGTATCTTTTTTGTTTTTTCAATATCACTTTTTAAAGAAACTGTTTTTTCCTTTAAATAATGTAATAGTGTAGTTTCCAATGTTTTCATTTCCTGCTGTTTAGATATTTTTGGCTCCAAATCTTCGATCTCTTTTTCTATTTCTTTGATATCATTTGATCTTTTATAAAGAATATCATAGGTTCTATCAAGAGACATTCTTGATTTTAAAATTTTATTTTTATTTTCTTCTACTTTAGTAATCAATATTTTTATATGGTTATCATCATAACCCCCAGTCTTTTCTCTTAATAACTTTCTAAAATCATCTATAGCAGAATGCATATAAGCAAAAGATGTATCCAGTCTGTCTAAACCCATCATATTATTTAACAATTCTTTAAATTCTCTAGGTTGAGAATCAATTATTTTATTGATTTCGCCTTGTTGAATTATACTTGCAATCTGTAATTTTTTATAATCTATATCTAGTATCTTTTCGATTTCACTTATAACTGACTCTCCAAGCTGTTTTCGTTCGCCAGAAATTACTGGTCGATAAATAAATTCATTTTTTTCATTTTTATCCACTTGAATATTTTGTGTAAGCTGTTCTAATTTAACAGATACAAGTTGACCTGTGTTATTTATTTGCCTATGAATTTTATAATCTATAGATCCAACAGAAAAATCCATGACAACAAATGATCCAGATTCATCAGATATTGTTTGATCTATACCCTTAGTCGCCAAATTTCTATTAGATTTTCGTGTATGTTCATTAAAAAATGCAAATGTGATTGAATCTATAATACTAGATTTTCCTGATCCATTATGTCCTACAAATACGGTTATACCAGGGTTAAATTTAAGTTGAGTATTCTTATGAGATAAAAAGTTTTTTAAAATCAATTTTTTTATCAATTCAGGTTATCAACGCCCTTGCTCTGATAATTCTTTTTAGAATTTTCATAAAATTTCCAAAGATAATCAGCAATTTTCTTGCTTCTATCTTTATTAACATTTGTATCATTAAGGTGTTTCTCCCCATTATTTATCATCTGGATAAGATCTAACGATAGACTCGTCAATTTTTCGGATTTAAGTGTATTTAAAATCAATTTTGAAAGCTCTTTATCTATATTAAAATCATTTGCATAATCATAAGAATATCCAGATACAGATTCTTTATCAAATATACTCCAAGTATAATACAAAAAGTGTTCATTTAATCGAGATAGTTCGCCAGACAGTATTTTAGGATCTATTTCGGATCCGGTCAATTTTAATTCAATAATCGGTTTTTTTTGATATTTACTTGAAAGATCTAAAAGATACTGCACATATTTATCCAAATCATCATAGTTTAGCGAATGACTTAGTTGAAGTCTTCTTTTTTCCATTTTAATCCAATGAGTAGTGACGTGTTCAGGACTAGGTGATAGATCAACCAGCAAAAACCCTTTTTCTACCTCAGAGATAGATTCATTATGCCCTAGATCAAGTGATCCAGGATAAGCAACCAAACTACCTCCAAGTTCAGAAAAACTTTTTTGGATATGATCATGATAATGACCCATTGCATAATAATTAAATCCTAAAGGCAACTCGCTTGCAAAAATTTCTCCAGCAAATTTATTAAAATCGCTTAAACCCTGATGTAGAACAAGAATTTTCTTTTTATTTTTATTTTCGTCAGTTTTTATAATTTTTTCTAATTTTTTAAATGGCTTGAGTAACCCATTATCAACATTAGATCGCCGTTCCTTATTGAAACCATATATTAAAAGATCTTTTAGTTGAACAGGCGAGTATGGAGTAAGTCTTTTAGCTAACCCCAAATTATGAAATAAGAATAGAAGTGGTACATCATTAGTTCTACTTATATCATGCTCACCCAGGATAAAAAAAACCGGAATAGATCTTTCCTTTAATTTTTTTAATTCACGTGCTAGCTTTATAATTGCAGCACCATTTGGTCTAGGATTGTGAAAAATATCCCCAGCAAAGATTATTGCTTCAACATGTTCATGGATAGATTTATCAATAGATTCTTCAAATACATCATAAAGATCTTCTTCACGATCTTGTATATTAAATTGAGCATAACCTAAATGAATATCAGAAATATGAGAGACAAGCAACCAATACTAATATAAAAAAACAGTGTTTTATGTATTTACTAAAATAAAAGAAAAATAATCGTGTAGAATAATAAAATATTAACCACCTCCAGCATTTGCACCAATCGTACCCCAAATTGTTTCCTGGTAATTATCAATCAATTCATTTAAAAGGTCATTCATATCTAGATCTTGTTTCTTCAAATCTATAAAATCGGTTAATAAAGAGTTTAATCTTTTGTACGTAATTTCATCTATTTTTAATGATTTCATAACAAGTTTTTTTAAATCTATATATATATAGATTTAAAAAAATTTTCTAACAATATTAATATAGATTTCAATCAATCAAATCAGATATATTGATGAGGGATCAAATTGAAATAATTTCAAGCATTTCAAAAAGAAAATTCCTGTTTGATGTATTAGAATTTGATAACGGATACTTTATTTCAATTTCAGAAGAGAAATTAAGAATAGGATCTATTTCAGTATCTTTAGCAACAACCAACCAAACAAACACAGCTAAAGTAATACATGATAAAAATGACCAACTATTCATAGATACTTTATCAAGAAGAATTTCATTAATGATAAATGGAATTTGTATTTTATCACTTTTTACAAAAAATAAATTACAATATGAAGATATGAAGACAATTAATGACAGAATATTAATTGCAATAGAGGAAAAGAAAGATGAGCAAAAATAAAGAAGAAACAACAAATAAAAGAAAATTTTTCACACATAATGATGATAAAAATAATAACGATTATAATCTCAGAGACTTTTTATCAATTTTAGAAAACAAAAATGAATTGTTAATTATAGATAAAAAAGTAAATAAAAAATTTCAATTGGCATCGATAATAGCCAAGCTCGATAAAAAAGAAGCAATTCTATTTACCGATGTAGAAGGTTCAAATTTCAAGGTTGTTTCAAATATTTTAGGGACAAGAAATAGATTTTTCTACGGGATTAAAACAAATAGTGAACATGGTAAAATTGATTTTTCCAATTTTGCATCAATAAATAAAGAAAATTATCCAATAAAAATATCATCTGATGCACCTTTTTGTAAAAATAGTTCTAAAAATTTATTCGATCTTCCCATAATAACTCATTTTGAAAAAGATGCAGGACCATTCATAACCTCATCCATAATTTATGTAAAAGATGAAGAAACAGGAAATCAAAATTCATCTACCCATCGCATGTTATTATTAAACAGTAATGAAATGGCAATTAGGATGGTAGAAGGAAGACACCTCCATAAATGTTTTGTTCAGTCAAAAGAACATAAAGAAGATTTAAAAATAAATGTGGTAATAGGGGTTCACCCTGCAGTAAATTTAGCTGCAGCATATCAAGCTGCACATGGTATTGACGAGATTTCAATAGCGAATTACCTATTGAACGGAAAATTGGAATTAGCAAAAAATCAATTTGCAGGACTAATGATACCAAAACATAGTGAAATAGTTATTGAAGGTAAAATACTCCACGATAAGTTTGCTGAAGAATGGATGGTAGAAATGCTAAGAACATATGATTTTAAAAGAAAACAACCCATTTTTGAAATTAACAAAATATGGTATAGAGACAATCCGATATATTATGACATCTTACCTGGATATACAGAACATAGATTATTGATGGGATTACCTATCGAATCAAAAATATTTGGATATGTCAAAAATACAGTCCCTACAACAAAGTCAGTATATTTAACTGACGGTGGAAGTAATTGGCTTAATGCAGTAATTCAAATTAAAAAAAGACTAGAAGGAGAACCAAAAAATGCAATTCTTACCGCATTTTCTGCACATCCTTCGTTAAAAATTGCCATAGTTGTTGATGATGACATTAACCCAGAAGATCCCGTGGAAGTAGAATACGCAGTTTCCACACGAGTTCAAGCAGATAAAGATATTATAATTATAACCAATACAAAAGGGTCAAGTCTGGATCCATCTAGCGATCAAATCAACCTTTTAACTACTAAATTAGGAATAGATGCCACCGTTTCCATATTAAAAGATAAAGAGAGATTTGAAATAGCAAAAATTCCCGGCCTGGAAGATATAAACATAAATGAATTCATCTAGATAAAAATAATGATACAAAAATCGATTTTAAATATTACTTTAATAATAGTAACATATGACTAGGATTTTTATGACTCGCTTTTTTTATGGCATGCAAAATAACAAAATAACAAAATAACAATACAGCAAAATATGCCATCAAATTTGTACAAAATTATCAAATATAAAAAATACCTGGTATAATAATATAGAAATATTCGAGAGAAAAAGAGTTAATAATAATTTAACAATTAAGTATCATCATAAAGAATGTAAAGCCACAAAAATTTCAAAATATTCCTATATTCTTCTATTATAACATATAACCATAAAAAATGGAATAACCTTTTTATTATATATGATACGTGTTCATAATTTCAAATTATATTCTTTATCCTGTTGCTAGGTCGTCACCAGGTTCCAAGCAGATGCGTAATTGATTTTGAATTGAATTATTATTCTTACAAATACGTATCCATTAGTTGATAGCACAAAACAGATAAGAATACAAGAATCTTTCAATCTAGATGAAATAATTTAAATCAACAGTTCTTTCAGGAAAAGATATCCAAATCGATTTATTTTCAAAATAGTGCTAACCGAACGAGATAGTTAAATAAATACTAGCATATTCATATTATAATATGAACCGCCTAATCGTTGAATCGTATAACAATTCGTCTATAAATAGAATTTTAGATGATATTGGTAAAAAGTATTCGATCGATACTTCCAAAGAAAAATTAAGCGAAGACATGGAGGTACAAGAAGTTAAATTCAAATATAGAACATATTCAGAATGTATAAGAATATTATATAAAAGCGTAGGATATATGAAAGCGGTCTAAGTCCTTACCTTCATTAATTTAATATGTCCAGTGGTACAGTTCTGTGGGCCACCAACATGTGCATGTAATAGATCTTTTGCTTTCTCTTCAGATAATTTTTCCGTTGAGATATATCCACATTTATCACAAATAATAATATAACTCCATTTCACCAAAGACTCTCATGCTTATTATTATTTCAGGTTATTTAATTATATGTCAGATTTTAAAAGATAAAACCCCCCCCCCCCACTCAGCCATAAACCCATCCATAAGCGTAAAAATACAGAATTACTAATTTTTATATTTAAAGGCATAAGTTTAAAAAATTATAATATAGATGGATTAATTTAACAGATGAAATATTCTCAAAGCATTTATACGATTTATAATAACAAAGAATAAAAATTTTAACTCTCATTCAAGTCCTGCTAAAAACCCAAAATGTCATTAAATGGAAAGTATGGAAAAAAAGCCAAATCTAAATAACGATATCTATCTCACATTAATTTATAACCATCACATCTAAAAGAATTATCTTTTGTATCAAAATACCCATCTAAAATACATATCAGTCCATCCAACCAAATGATTTCTGCATTATTTGTAAAATAGGTCCTTAATACAACATATCTTCCATTTTTGTTTGTATCTTTTCCATTAAATTTTATTGTCTGTCCGTTTTCGGTAGTAAATACTCCATGCCAATCTGAAATTGAAATACCATTGCGGTAAATCAATGAACGGCCAGCCCCTGTTATTCTTCCATTTGGAAAAGAATCAAAGCCCATAATTTTTCCCGTCCATTTGCTATTTCTTTCAATCAATCCATCTACGGTATCTTTTGAAACTATTTCACTTTCTTTAGGTATATCTATTTCTTCAAATAACTTTTGACCTATTGCAATCATATAGAAAAGGATAAGATAAAGTATTTAATTTCTATGCCATAACTACAAACTTTAAATGATCGATTAACAACCACCTAGAACAATTGGTAAGCCATTGTATTTTCTTTTATTATATTATAAGAGTATTTATATGATAAAATAATTATCTTTACAAGCTAGGCCCCGTTAACAATCATGTAATATATTATCCATTATATTTGTAAACGAATTCTGATTGATTTATTAACCGAATTAACACAGCAGTAGTATTTTAATGGTATCGAATTATTTAAAAGATAAATAGTTAAAATAACTGCATACGCTTTACAATAACCATTTTCAATGTGTTTATACAGATGTTAACTTAATGAGTTTATCCTATTTTTTCGCTACAATTATTTTTCAATAACTTATTATTCTGAAATGGAACTGAAAATCAGGTAAACAATTTAGTTTATCATCATATTCAACATTTAAAATAAAATATTTTTCCTCAAACCAACAGAGATCAAGTGCATATTATATTACATTTAAATAACTCAGAAAGAAAAATTAAAAGCCCATAAAAATCATATAAATGATTAAATATACAATTTAGTATACGTTATCGAACCTTCCTTAACAAATAGTTTCTCATATTAAGATTGAATCTTTTTGTTCTAAAATAGATTTATGCCTACTTTAAATCTGCAAATGATGTACAATACTTTAGAACAAACAGAATTTTCAGATTGTTCATTATTTCTTACATCACCATAACTCTAGCGATAAAGCAGATAGAAGGGCATACAGGATAGGTATATCTTTATGTTCTTCAAAATATTTGATCACATTCTTTGATCCATAATAAAGAAACGATGCCTTATCCATGAAAAGATGAGACCTTGAGAATTTAGAATGAATTAGTTTTAAATAATCAAAAAATGTATCTACACAACCAAATAAAAATACTATCTGAATAGTTGTTTTCCTTCCATGTTGATGGCACCAAATATGCATGAATGTGTATGTGAGCCCATTACTCTAACTACAGGCCTGTTCAATCTAAATTACCGTCTTACAAAAGAAGTATAAAAGAAAAATGATTCATCGATCTATCAATCCTAACGTAAATCCTTCTTTTTCTTGTTACTTATCCACAAGTATCGGGGTAACCTTTTTTTGAAAATCTCTTTATCTTCTTGAGATCCTGCTGCAGCATCTACACGTACTTTTCTTGATAACTTCTTCTGTTTGAAGCCCCACTTTCGAAGGATACGATATATGTGAGTATAGTGATATTTGATACCGCTTTTCTTTATGATTAACTCTTCAACCTGTTTTGTGGTCCAACCGTAACTATTGCTTTCTTTTAGTTCTTTCTTTATCTGGTAAATGATCTCTTCGGACATGCCTATAGGTCTACCACTTTTTGTTCTATCCTTCAGCCCTTCGATACCTTCTTCATCATATCTTTTTAACCAGTCAGAAGCCCACGCTCTGCTTCGATGTAGATCCCTGGCTGCTTGAGATGGAATAATGTTATTATATACTACATTTAGGACAAGTAACATTCTTTCCTTTGTTTTTGCATCTGGTTCATTTCTATAAATCTTTTCGAAGGATGTTTTGGTAATGGTCAAATGAATCATAATATATGTATATATTTAGTTATATAGTATTACCGCATTTATGCTAAATATCATAGATTCTAATTGTAATACCCAAGTGTCAAGAATTTTATTACATGAATAAAAGAAACAGGCACTATTGCTATTTGAGATATATTAAAATTAATAAATAAATGATTTTAAACCCATTTATTACAAAATCCAACGCAAATAAATCTTTTTTGAATATCAAAGAACAGTATTTTTGATTATCTAAACTATTTATGCTAATTCAAAATGCTTTGTTCATAGATAAAGCATCGCTCCTCATTACAAACCAAAGAAGGTTCTAAAATATTTTGAAGGAAACAAGAATACGCTAATTTCTCTATATCTTCCAACTACCGCATCACCAGAGTTTATGGTAATGGAAGAGATATGAAATATAGCCAAGCGAGATCTACTTGTTCTACAATATTATCAATCATTTGCAGCAGATTTTAAGAATACGATTTCTAGGTATTTCAGAACAAAACGATTCAATCTTAATATGAGAAACTATTTGTTACGAGATGTAATTTAGATAACATATGCTAATTGGTATAGTAGTAAGATTCGTCTACTTTTATATGATTTAAAATTATTCCATCAATTACCAAAAAGAGTATTAATCAAGTTCGTTTTGTCATTCTGTTTTGAGAATCATCGCTACTATTAGTTTTTGATATACACTGCGCATTTAAACAAAAATCCGCTCGGCGCTTTTCTGAAGTAGAATTTGCTGACCTAATAAGTGGCCAATGACATTTAGAACACGTTTTATCCATAACCTTTATGAGGCCTTTCTGTGGTAGTGGAGCAGTAGCAGTACACCTATCTGACAAATAAGAAGAACATCCAACAAACCTTTTTTTCGTTCGGCTCGATCTTTTAACTATCAGGGATCCTTTCTTACAGATAGGACAAGAACCCAGAACAACCTGTTGTTTGTTTTTTGTGGTTACCACAGCATTAGATATCTTTAACCCTATTTCATTTTGGTTTTCCTTGAAAAAAAATATTGCCTCTTTTAACTTATTCTTTGCATAATCTATTACGAACGTACTTTTGGTTTTACCCGATTGGATATCTTCAAGCTGCTCTTCCATAGATCGAGTAAGTCCGGTAGATACAATGTTTGGTACGTATTTACGCATTGATTGTATTATTTCAAATCCGATATCTGTAGGTCCAATACCTGTTCCTGAAACTACATTATTTGTTTCTTTTTTTTGAGTTATAGCAAGAGGAGGAGGAGGAGGAGGAGTAGTAGTAAGGTAATTTCGCTTAAAAAGAGTGTTGATAATTTCCGACCGGGTGGCTTTGGTGCCAATTTTTTCCTTTTCCATCTTCTCTAAAAGGCTGGATTGATTGAACCGAGGTGGAGGCTCGGTAAGATTATTTGTCAGAGTTATATCGACATTTTTCAAAATATCATTCTTATGTAATATAGACAAATCAATTTGAGATCCAACCAGAGATGAATTAACATATGGCTTGTAAAAAAGCATCCATCCTTCTTGCATTACCTTCTTACCTTCAGCTTTGAAATTATATTCATCTTTTACTGAAATTATAACCGTTGTACGTTGAAGTATAGCAGGTTCTCCAAATGTAGTCAAAAATCTTTTTACTATTAGATCAAATAATTTAAATTCAGCAACTTCGAGTTTACCTTTTGGTTGGTTTCCCGTTGGATAAATTGCGGGATGTGCAGGATCGATTTTACTTCCTTCATTTGGAGAGAGTAAATCTTTTGAAAGCAATTTCATAGCGAGATCGGTGTAAAGACCATTATTACCAGTACTCCCATTATTATGAGAACCCAGTGGAGAATTAATTTTTGAAATATTTGAAATAATTTTCCGGTAATTAATCGAATCTGGAAGTTTTTGACTAGAGGTCCTTGGATAAGAAATTAATGCAGAAAGATACAATTTCTCAGCAATAGTTAGAGTATAACTTGGAGTAAATTTGAATATTCTATATGCTTCCTTCTGAAGATCGCCAAGATCGAATGGCGTTGGAGATATTAATACGATCTTCTTAGTTTTAATTTCAGCAACTTTTCCATCCCGATTTTTACATGCATCAACAATTAAGGTAGCTTTAGATAAAGAGTCTACTTTTGGTGGTTGATAACAAGATTTAATTATAAACCCGTTTTTTTCGAATTTTGCCGTTATAGTCCAGTAAGGTACCGCTACATGATTTCTTATCTCTATTTCTTTATCTACCACAAAAGCAAGTGTCGGACCTTGTACCCTCCCGATTGATAAATTGCAATACATTTTACTATCGTTACTTGTCTTAAAAGATTGGGCGAGTGCTCTCGAGAGGTTAACACCGTAAATAAAATCAATCATATGTCGAGATAAACCAGCATAAGCCAATCTTTTGCTTGGTTTTAACAAATTATTAAAAGAAGATCTTATTTCTTCTTCAGTAAGAGTAGAAAATTTGGCTCTCAACGACTTATCATATTTTCTATTACAGGCATATTCTAAAATATTATATCCGATTACTTCGCCTTCCTGGTCATAATCACAAGCATGGATAAATTGAGCAGCTTTGTGAGATAATATAGATACCGTTTTTATATGATTTTCAATTTTTTTAGATAATATATTGCTGGAGCCATTTACATTACCCCTTTTTAAAAGAGGTCTCCATTTGACATCAAAAACAGGATATATACTACGATTTCCTCCGACATCAACTAA
Organism: Candidatus Nitrosocosmicus sp.; assembly: GCA_025934495.1. Classification (GTDB taxonomy): domain Archaea; phylum Thermoproteota; class Nitrososphaeria; order Nitrososphaerales; family Nitrososphaeraceae; genus Nitrosocosmicus. The sequence goes on along the minus strand of JAICXY010000010.1, from coordinate 35,723 downwards.
ACCATACAAATGACCTAGCGCAGAACAAATAACAAAATGCCTACCTGTTTTATCTATTGCAGAAAAAAAAGGCGATGGAATCCGCATTGTTGTATTATCCTCCACTATTTCTAATGAAGATATTTTTTTTAGACTGGAAGTTCCAAGAGCTTGTGCGATCCTTAGTGCAGCAGTGGGTTTTTCACAGATTACCAATTCATATGGCTTCTGTAACGTAAAGGTATTCGAATTCAAGCCCATTTGTTTGCTCTCAAATAGATAATAATTTGATCTTGTTTTTATTTATATTAAACTCCTTTTTACTAATGTATCATCCAAGAAATATTAATTTTTAGTAATATGTTAAAGGGAAGTATAATTATGAAGAAAATTATTGGAAAACTAGATGATACAAGACATTGTGGGTAATATATCAACAACCTACTTGGACTAGAGAATATCCAATCTAATTATAAAACCCGATACGATTTGTTCGATTAATAATCTTAAGTATCAAATATATACCTCATGCTTGATACCAGGTTAAAGGACAATTTAATTGAGGTTCTGTCAAGTCCATGTTTGGTAGACACCTAAATTGAAGGTGTAAGCTTCAGTTTGGTAAATTAATTTTAAATGAGAAAAGAAATATTATACAGATTATTAAAATTGTATGGCTGAAAAAGATTATCAAAAGTTAAACAATTGATATTTTTAGATGAATCCTATAAGCAGACTGTAAATACTTCCTATTACATATCAGCTTTATTAATACAAAGCAGAATGTCTTATTTAGAAGAATTTAATGGTATTATAAAAAAATATAAAAATAAATTAAACAATGTTAAAGAATTAAAATTTTCATTTATATCCACGTCTTCTGAACATATTTTTAAAAGATTTAATTACTTATCATAAAGAATTATCTATTCACATAGAGAAAGGTATAGATGAAATCCACCCGAGTTAATTCAAAATATATTGCCTAATAATCGATATTAATCGCAGCGTTGAGAAAATAATAATAACAGATAAAATTTTTTTATAGACAAGAAAGAAAGAAAGTATTAAAAAATCAAAATTATGAATTAATTGAGAAAGAAAGTCATAAGGTTCCAGGAATTGAAGTCGCAGATATAATTGCTGGAACCTTTAGGAAGTATGACCTTTTCAGATTCTTTCATATTCGTTATTGTAGGTTACATCCGTATATCATTTCATCTGCCATATAGACAAATGGAGGGAATAATCAAGGCTACAGGAAAAAAAACGGCTACCAGCTAGTCCACCAAATTATGGCCATATCTACAAGAGAATGAACAAGTACCGTCAACATCAAAAAAGACAATACAGATAATGATGATGATTATGGGTATATCATAATAGCATACAGTAGATAGCATTGATATCAAGGTAACTAATAGAGGCCAGTGGATGATGAAGATTGAAAAATGGAACACAAATAGGAAAGGTCATCTCAAGATCTACATAGCTGTAAACATAAAGAATAGGAGATCCTTGCTTAGAAGGAGGATGAGGAGGATTAGGTAACAGACGAGAAGGTATAGTACATGACAGCAGCAAGATGTTTTAAAGGCTGTTCCACCAGACGAGAAAAACATTGTAAAGAAGCTAAAACTAGTCCTTGCTGACCGAGCCCATGATACAAACACAAATTTTATTTGATATCTTGATAAGAATGGAATCACGTCAGGAATAATGGTAATAAGGAAGAATTCCATTGTTTCATCTAAAAACAACAGGTTAAGGAATATGGAAGTAATAAGGTTACAGGCTACTAAGGATTTAGAAATAGAGGAGGAGGAGGAGAGGAAGAAGAGAAAGTATGGACAACTATAGATGAATGGATTACAAGACAAACAACCTTTTTAACTATCAAGAGAATCTTTGGTGAGTATGCATATGTAGCTGTTATACGATTTTAAATTGGTAAAGGAAATGATGATAGCAGTATCATTGTATAACTTGTTCAGAAGAATATATAGAGGAACAAGAATATAAGGGATTAAAAGGTAATGGAGTATACAACAAAGCATATAGACAAATCAAGTTTTTCAATTAAGTAATTGTCTAAAAGATGAAACTGTACATCCCTTTATTCAATGAAGTAACACAAAATTAAAAGTTTTACACAGTATATCTCTCTCTGTGTAGGTATTTGACCAATTAAAAAAAGGAATCTAACATGAAACTGAAACTATGATTATTATAATGTAAGTTTCATCATAGTTATCTCTATTTTAGGTGTTGCCTTCTCCTTCAAGACTATCTTTTATCTCCATACTTTTTTACGTACGAGTTTTTGTTAAGGTAGTATATTCTGATAATACTTTATTTATCGAATCATCGATTCTTAAAAACCTTGATAGATTGTATATCCATATCGGTACAATATCCATAAGTAAGGTTTAAAACCCAGATTCTGTTATTCAAATAATTCTATAATTAGGTCATGGTATACTTGATGATGGATATAAATAATCGATAAATAGAGAGGAAAAATATACAAAAGACACAAAACTGGAATTAATTTCCCATAATATATCTATAGTGGATTTCGAATATAAGGAAGAACGTAAGATAGATTTACTTACGGTATTTAATGAATCAGGACATAAAGATTACTACTGTTCAATGATTATGAATTACCGTAATATAGATTTCATCATGTCCTTATCGAAACAATGTACAGTGATATTATTCATGCTTTATGATATTAATAGGGGTTTGTTGATCTATTAGTAGGACATTAACAGTGCAATATATAACTGAGGCTTGGTCATAATTCGATACTGTTCATCTTTATCCAAAATTCCATTTCATCAGCCAGTCCCAACCATATACTTTATTGATTTTGGATTTATTTTCCTAGTTTTACAGTTATAGTATACCACATTATTTGATAAAGTAAAACAGACAAAAGTACAATTGCAGATACCGTAGAAAGTCCTCGTGCTGGCAATGGGTGTATTCTAAATACAGATTTGATGTGCTCTATCAACGATGGCTCTATTGATATTCTTCTCCTTCGGTTATAGATAGTAGTATGACCTAATACCGATTGATAAAAGCATACCAGATCAAGTATTTTTTAGGAATATTTTATATCCTTCAACAGAGGACAAACTAGATCTATTCCCAATACTTTTACTATATTCATACAGTTTTCTTATCATCGTATCCGGGATCAGCTACCATATACAAGGCAGATGATAAAGAGAATACCGAAGATGAGGATGAGGATGAGTGAGAGTTGAAGGAACATACATCTTGTTGTCTAGTACATTAACAGTAGTAGTTACATCTCTGCTGTTAGAGTACTACAAGCTCGCCTGTTGTAGATGCTGTAATATGTAGTTTGTATCCGAAAACCCATCCCTCTATGGTATGACTATAACCCTACCACCTTGCACCTGCATCGATGTCTGGAAGAGGTACTATACCCTTTTTCCATCGATGAGTTATGCCATACAGGACCTTTTGCTTTTAAAAGAGTAATGTCTACTGCCATTATAAAAAGGTCTACTAATCCATCTATTTCAACAAATAGATATCCCACTGTCGATGATAGTCTCTCTTTTTATATCTGTAGTAGAAATGGTTTTCAATCGCCTGTCAAATGTACTCCTGCTATTAGGTATTTTTATCAGGCCACAGGCCAGTACAAGTTTACCGTTATATTGACAATTCATATCAAGAAAAGTATGCAATCCATTGTTTGAATCGATTCTAAACCCATCTTACAATAAAACATCTTACAATTACTGTTGTTGTAGAATATACATATGGTCTGCCACGTTTTCTCCTTGGTATATCAGCAGGCCATGGTATACAACCTCTCATATACAGAATGTTAGAGTACGGAGTCCTTTAATCTATCAAGAGCTAATCTTTGGGACAGTTTTAATCAAAATTATATCTCAAGGGTTAGCTTTAAGATATTATAAAAAATATCAAAAGATAATTTGAATTATGACCATATCTCATTTAGCTAGATGAGATGGGTTGCATTCCTTAGTTCTGAAACCGTATAATCTCCATCTTTGAGAAGGATGATCTTAGCGCGGTAATTGGATTCCCTATCAGTATCATCAATCAAATTATACAAAGTGTTTATTTTATCATCAGTATTGGTCTGAGGAAAGTATTATCATTCCATTAGCTGAAGGTGTTGTGGTATGGTATATCAACAAGTAGTAGCAGTTTACAAAGTGATATAGCATTCTTTACATAACTGTTAAGGAACAGTGAAGTATGACTAGAAACCAAGGATTTGCGGAAATGGAAGATGAAAAGAAAGTACGGTCATAGATGGAATGTCGAGACAGCCCTTTCAAAGATAAAGAGAATGTTTGGTGGGTATATGTGTTTGCTGCTCGGTTTCAAAATCTGGTAAATTAGATAATGATAAAAGTATTCCTGTATACCTGTTTGGGAGAATATAGAGGAACAAGAAAGGATATGACTAAAGGATAAGGATTTGGGTAACAAAGCATCTAATTATGCGAGATATAGTGTGTACCTATACTACAAGAGACACATCAATTAAGAAAAAGGTTGCGAACGCAATAGAGTTGATAAAGAAATATTTTCCCAAATATGGCTTTCATAGATAAGAGATTCTGTCAAGAAAAGAAAAATAATATTCCATTTAGACTAAAAGAAAAAATAAAGTATCAACAATCAACTTATGATAAATATCCATGGTTATATCCATCATGAGATTATCTAAAAAAATACGATCACATCAATAAAAATATAAAAAAATCACTCATGTATTCCAAAAGAGATGTTATTGTACATCTAGATATCCGAGTATAGAATAAGATCATCATATATAATTATCATCCATCTACCATGTAAAAAGAAAAAACAACATTATTTGCCATAAGGAGAAAAAGATTTTCAAAAATCATTGCATAAAGAGAATAGCGATGGAACATATAATCATTTGCGGCCTGAAAAGTAATGTATAATGAGTTATGTACTAGAACAAATAGAGAAAATAAGATAAAATGCTAGAATAGTTGCAAATATGGTAAACTATAGAATAATGAATCTGTGTTTATTGGAACTGATAAAGACATATTAAAAATTGTAAATAGCCAAATCATACAGAAGATCTAATATATTGTGACGTTTTTATTTAGAATAGGTATCATATTATATAAGATAATCCTAATTATGAACTATTTATTTTATATCTTTAATTTATGGTATTTCTTATACTTTAACGTATTTCAAAATAATCCAGTATCCCCTTTGAATTTTTATTTTTCCTAATAAATTATTAATTTTAAGCCACAAAGATAGAGGAATATTTCTAAAAATATTTAAGCAAGAAATCATCATCAAATTTGGTAAATTATATTTTTCATTCAATTTAAATGATTTATCTGGTAATAAGGGCCCTGTTAACTTAAGGAAAAACCTATAGATTTAAAACAACCATATCCTATATGTCTATTAGGAATAGAACACATTCAAACATTATTGGTTATGGTTTGTACTTGTACTTTCTTGGATTATCATTTAGAAATACTGCTAAAGCATTATCATTTTTAAAAATAACAAAAATAAGCCATGTATCAATTTGGCACTGGATACAAAATTACAAACCAAAGAGATTTTTTCACAAGAGAAACATTAAAGAATACATAATTGATGAAACTGCAATAAAAGCAGGCTCTGAACTACTATGGCTTTGGGTCGTTGTTGAACCAAATGATAAACAAATTCTTTCCTTTCACATATCAAAAGAACGAAACATGTTTGTTGCTATTGAACGATTTCTGTCTCGTGTTTTAGACAAGTATGGATTACATCAAGTTTCATCAGACGATGGTGGTACTTGGTATCTACCACAAGCATGCAAGTTTTTAAAATTAAATCATCATCTTCATTCACCTTATGAAAAAAGTCTAATTGAAAGGACAATACAATACATAAAAGATAGAATCGATAATTCTGACGATTACTTTCCTTGCAAAAAGAACAAGTGTAAATTAAATCATATCAAACAATGGCTCAAATTGTTTGTTTATCAACATAATAAAGAAATAATATCTTAAGTTAACAGAGCCTTTAAAATACATCTACTAGTTATATTTGTAAACGAATTATGATTGTTTTATTAACCAAATTATCACAAGAGTAGTATTTTATTTGATACAGATTATTTAAATAAAATAGATAGATAAAATAAACAACATATTATTTACAATGGTTGCTATCAACATATTTAGGCATTTGTTAAGCGAGCTGATCTGTATAATACAATAAAAATTTACGATAAAATTTACACTTAAATATGAAAATTATAATATCAAGTATACAATTTCAATAATAGATATAGTTAACCATATATTTATTTTCTAATGTATTGAAAATTTGTGTAATTGTAGGGACAAGACCAGAAATAATAAAAATGCAGCCAATACTTTTTGAGATCAAGAAAAGAAATCATAATCTAATATTTGTACATACCGGACAACATTATGATTTTATGATGTCCGATATTTTTATAAATGAATTAAAAATTTCTAGACCAGACTATTTTCTTAAAGTTAAAACATTATCACAAAGTATACAAATTGCCGAAATTATTGCTTCATGTGATCCCATATTAAAAGCTGAAAATCCTGACATAGTATTAGTCCAAGGTGATACAAATTCTGCCTTGGGTGGATCAATTGCATCCGCGAAATTAGATCTACCAGTTGGACATGTTGAAGCAGGGTGTAGATCTTTTGATAGACATATGCCGGAAGAAATTAATCGAGTTTTGATAGCCGATATTGCTACTTTTAATTTCGCCCCCACAGAAAACTGCATGATTAATCTCCAAAGAGAGGGAATAAAATCAGAAAATATTTTTTTAACCGGACATCCAATAGTCGATGTATTATCTAATATTAGTAATAAAATAGATACAACGGTTTTATATAAATTAGGAATCAACCAAAAAAAATACTACCTAATAACTATTCATAGAAGAGAAAATATTGAAAATAAAGAAAAATTAAATGAAATTCTAAAAGCATTGGATTTAATATCTGACAAAGTATTACTTGTTTTTCCGTGTCATCCGCACACAGAATTACAGATAAATAAATTTGGATTCTCAAATTACTTAAAGAAAATAAAAACTATTAAAACAGTAGGATATCACGAATCATTGAGTCTTATTCAGAATGCAAGGTTGGTTTTAACAGATTCAGGAGGAATCCAGCAAGAAGCTGCAATTTTAGGTACCCCGTGCATAACATTAAGGAATGAAACAGAGTGGGTTGAATCTATAGAAAAGGGTATTAATTTCTTAACAGGACATGAATCAAACAACATTACTAAAACAATAACAGAAGTAGAAAAAAATTATTCAACAATTCAAGAAAAATTTACACTAGCGGAAGGATTATTTGGACATCAAGGCACCGCTTGTAGAATATTGAAAATTATAGAGCAAGAATTGCTTTGTAGATGAACAATAAAATATAATTAAAATATATGCCCAACATTAACTTTATTTAACCGCTTTTTCCATAACATCTTTAAACATTGACATTTGGATACATGCGGTAGATACTTGCATCTTATAAACAAGCCATGTCTATATTATGTAATGTATTTTATATTTGGATTTGACATATAGAACTATGTTTGAGGATTATATGTTTATCCTGTTATGTTAAAAAATATAATACAAGATGATGTTAAAAGTATTACAATATAAAAAAATTTGTATCTTTTTAGACAAATACAATATTATGTATAGTTAAATAGAAATCATACGAAAAAACTGTAGCACCTATCAAAAACTGATAAAAAACTACATATTTAAGATAATGAATAAAAAAATTCTAATATAAGATTAAAACTTTCTATACAAAGGTTTCGTAACATGTTACCTACTAACACCGGATTATTTGATGGAATTGCATTAGTCCCATAAAAAAGATGGTGAAGGATTATTGCCTAAAATAATAAGAAAATTGGATGATGCAATAAAACGATTAAATATATAATATGAATAGTTTTGATTGAAAAAGATTTGTTAAAAAATTTATAATGTTTTTTTAGCCAGTACGAATGAATTAAAAGTACTTTTATCTTTTTATTGTATTATTTCGGATAGATATTATATTACTATTAACTAAGGACATGAATTCGATTCAAAATTTATAAAATATATTTCTGGGATTTATAGACAGGAAAGAAAATATAAAGAAAAGTAATCAAGAATTATCATTAAAGGCGTTAAAAAAAATTTATTAGTTGTATACACCCAAGTTTAACCGAAACTGCTACCTCCAGGTAATGAACCAGAATTTGAATATTTACCGCCTGTGGATACGTGGCTATGTTGTGCACCTGTTTGTGATTGATGTATACCGCCTTGTGAGTGGTTAAAACCGTTTGGACCGGTAGCACTTCCAGAATTGGTTTGCGATTGAGACAGATCATTGTTACCAGAATTACTTATGCCGTTACCATTGGAGGAAATGTCACTAGTTTGAGTACCTGCTTGTGATTGTGAAATACCGCCTGAACCAGTAGTACTTCCAGAATTGGATTGCGACTGAGTCAAGCCATTGTTACCAGAATTACTGATACCGCTGCCAGTGGAGGAAGGTGAACTGGTACTAGAGGTGGAGGTGAAAGGTGAACTGCCAGTGGAAGGTGAACCAGTAGTGGAGGAAACGTCACTAGTTTGAGTACCTGCTTGTGATTGTGAAATACCGCCTGAACCAGTAGTACTTCCAGAATTGGATTGCGACTGAGTCAAGCCATTGTTACCAGAATTACTTATACTATTTGGATCAGACTGGGGTTGGGGTTGCTGGTGAGAGAGGCCTGTAAATTGATTTATCGTATCAGATGGACTTGGTTGACTGTTGAAGGGATTGCTGCCAAATGAATTTGAACTGCTAAACTGACCAATCACACTATTGAGGCTATTTGGATCTGAATGACTTCCGAATGAGGAAGCGGCAGCTGATGTTTGTGGTGCATATAGACTTCGAGGAATAAGGGGTATAGACAATAATACTACAATCACAATTGAAACAGCAATGAATGCTTTGTATTTATTTATGATTTTAGGTAGATGTTTTAGCATGTGTTTCAATAGAACCCAAAGTATAATAACCTTTCTATTTTTTATGAATTTTATATCTTTTTAAGACTATTTGATAATATAATACATAAATCTAAATATAATTTTTAAGAATTATAGTTTTATTTGCTTCGTTTATTATATTGTTTTGTGGGATGTGATCCATTTATGGTGTTATCACATTTTTAGTTGAACAAGGTCCAATATAAATACAAATTATCTGTATTCGCATCATAATGTAAGAAATTAGGTAATTCCATAATGATTTTATAGTTATACAACTATACAGCAAAGTATATGTAATACTCCAATATTCAAAATTTCATTTAAAAATAGCATTCAATAAAAGTCAACAAGTATTATGTTTGCATATATCATATGCAATTGCATTTGGGATAACAAATTAAAAAAATAAAAATAATTAAGATATAAAATGGTGGAAAATTTATCTTTGTTCTATTGTTTTAATTCATTAGATCTTGCATAATTAGAATAAAGATATATTATCAAAAATTGATCAATTTCTTGTCATTCTTTTGCTTTCGTTTGATCGTCTGTCCAAAGAGCTGTTACTTTTTAAATCATTTAATACTGACTTCTTGACAGTGCAACAGTTAGGCAATATTTACAATAAAGAAATAACAAAAAGATAGGTTACATGGAATTCAACGGTTGTCCAAAAAATATCGAGAAAGAGAAACAGGTGCTGTAGGAAGGCCTTTCAAACTAGATGTAAAAAATAGGTTTTTAATGATTTTGGCGTATTATCGTCTTTTTTATACATCACTTACACTTTGACAGGCTTTTTATTTGATTTAGATCAGGATTGCAACGTCTGTAGAAATATACAAAAGATTGGATATTGAATATGATAAGAAAATGTTCACCAAACCAGCAGAAATTATATAATATAACAAAGAGACTGAAAACGACGCCAGAGGAAGTTGAACTGCTTTGTTGCATAACTTTCTTTTTAGCTAGGATTGGTTTATTCAATAATTGTGATCCATTGACCTTCTTATAACCAGTCTCTTGTAAAAAGAGGCGAGATAATTTTTGAATATGATTTTCTGGAACATGGGATGACAATCTTGATAGCCTGAATGAAAATAAGAAAGGCAAACCATATTCTTTTCCTAATTCTTTCATCCTTGTTATAGAGGATATATCAGAGTATATTTTCATCTTCCATATAGACAAACACAGAAGGAATCATAAAATCAATTGTAGGAAAGAATCTTCCTTATCATCCAAGTTATTCGCAAATTTGCTATAGAAGAATAAACAAATTGAATATTACAAGCAATAGATTAGATGATGAGGATGAGGATGAGGATGAAGATGACATAATCATTGCAATAGACAGTACAGGTATCAAGGTTACAAACAGAGGCCAGTGGATGCAAGAGAAATGGTTGATTAAAAAGAAGAAAGGTCATCTGAAGATTCATTCACATTGCAGTAGATATCAACACCAAAGAAATACTTGCTTTAAAAGTTACTGATGAGAAGGCGCATGATGATGGAAGAAAGGTTATGTCAAAGTTGATTATATATGTTTTAATAAACAATAACAATATTAAAATCAAATCAGTCTTAGGTGATGATTACTAAGATAATATGAGAATTTTAAATATTTTCAAGAAAAAAGGATTAAACTTGCAATCCAGGTTAGAAAGAATTCCATCATCTCACTCAAAAACAATAATTTGAGAAATAGAGAAGTTTATTCTCAATTAAAGAATCTGCTAAAATGGAAGAAGAGAAGAATGTATGGATGAAGATGGATAACCAAAACTGCATTTTCCTCTATAAAGCGTTTGTTTGGTGAATATACAGCCGCTATCAGGTTTCAAAACATGGTAAAGGAGATGACAATGAAAGTATCTTTACAATCTGTTTAGAAGAATTGTATAAAATGGATGAAAATAATTTGAGCAAAACTAGTTATGCAACAAAGCAATTTGAGCAATACTTTCCAGGCTTTCTGTCTTTCATAGATTGTACATATAACAACATATGCAATCAAGACCAATAGATAATAAAAGACGCAAGGCATACTACTCGAGCAAAAAGAAAAGGCACACTACTGTAAAGACATATCTATGGTTAACAAACAAGGTTTTATCATTCATAAATTAAGATATAGGAAAGGACGAAGGCATGACTATATATTGAGTATATAAAAAGAGTCGTCCCATCACACCCAAAGATGTTTTAAATGTATTTAACCTTGGATACCTTCCTTGACATAGAAAAGGACTTCCCAGAACGGCCATCATCCACATCTATAATAGAAAGCAGAGAAATTTGGAACTATCTGCAGAAGAAAAAGAGTATAACAAAAATCATTCTAGAAAAAAGATATTGATAAAGCATACTATATCTGTAGATTGAGAAAATATAGGATATTAATAGATATATTTAGAAATAAATTGAGAAAATACAATAGAATGTCGGACATAGTTACAGGTCTGATAAACTATAGAATAGCGAACCAGACATAAATAAAAGACAATACAAAAGTAATGGATCATATGAAATGTTTCTAAATATTCAATAGATCTATTATATTATCACTTTTCAATAAAACCAAAACCAAGCAGTATTATCCCACTTTTAACTAGAGGTTAATTATATTTATTACAGTTCACACATTTTCCATAAACTTAACCTAGATATACTAATAATTAGACAAAAGGTAACAAAGCAGAGAGACATTGCAAACTATATGCAAAAAATAAGAAAAATAAATTTGTTATAGATACAAACCAGACTACTGTAAACGTCATCAGGGATATTTATAGATAAGTTTTTATATTTTGCACTGCATTAACAAAATACGAAAACCCCACAAATGGATCACATCCCACAAATGGATCATCTTCCGCAAAATAATATATCAAAAGAATCAAATAAAATGCAAAAAGTAGTAGTAGTTATTCCTGCTTTTAATGAATCCAACAACATAATTCAAATAATTAAAGATACCAAAAAATATGCATTTGAAGTTATTGTAGTAGACGATGGATCCACGGATAACACACTGCAAAAAGCTCTCAGTACTGATGCAAAAGTATTGAGAAATAGACGCAACTGTGGCAAGGGGGTAGCATTAAAAAAAGGATTAATAGAAAGTATCAACTATGATCCGGACATAATTGTTACTATTGATGCAGATGGACAGCACGATCCTCATGATATCCCAAATCTTCTCGAACCAATTCAAAATGGATCTGCAGACATGGTTATTGGATCACGATATATTACAAAAAAGATAAATGAAGTGCCATTAGTGAGGAGAGTGGGATTATCAATTATTAATATGCTAAATCACTCACTAGAAAATACTACTGTAAAAGATACTCAAAGTGGTTTTAGAGCATATAGTAAATCAGTAATCAAAGTAATCACAAACTCAGATTCTAGAGGATATGGCGCAGAAAACGAACAATTAGCTGAGGCCGAAACGCATGGATTTAGTATAGTAGAAGTTCCAGTGAATATAAAATATGGTGGGCTGGAAAATACATCCAAAAAGCATCCCTTTTTCCATGGAACTCATCTAGTTTCAATAATATTAAAGATAGCAATTGAAAAAAGACCATTACTTTTCTTTGGATTAGGCGGGGTTATACTCATCATAATTTCTTTACTACCCATGATAAAGATGTTAATCATATTTAATGAAACCCGTTACTTTAGCATACCTCTATTTTTAATATCAATGGGTTTAATTTTTATAGGCATTCTATTAATAATGATTTCCTTTATCCTTTATGCTTTAAATAGAATAAAACGGAAACTAGATAGATGAAGGCGTTTGTAAATAGACCTATATCAATTTTAAATTACAAACGTTTATCAATCTCAATTTCATCCAACAAACCTACATATAAAATAAAATTTAAAATCCTAAATGAATTTGTTTTACAATAATAAAAAATTTAAAAGCAAAAGGTATGTCTTTTCCACATTATTGATTTGTTATACAAGGTTAATTTGTTATAGCATAAAAACAATTTCAAATTTACAATAGAGGGATGGAAATTGGATTCATTTAATAAATACCACAAATATAGTTATTCAATAAAGCATACATTATTGCTTATTAGCATGTATTTTTTACCAGAACCAGGAGGAGGAGCAGCTGCCGCTTTAAACAGAGCCACTATTTTAAAAATGATAGGATATAATGTTTTCATATTGTGCGGTTTTCCCACATATCCGAACGGAAAAATCATTGAACCCAAATACCATAAAAAATTCATATATGTTGAAACTATTCAAAACATTACAGTAATTCGTCTAAGACTCCTTCAAATAAAGCATGAAGGATATATAAAACGATTTATCTTGTATTCAAATTTTGTAATTGTTAGTATTTTACTTATGCCAAAAATATTGAAAATAACAGGTAAAATAGATATAGTTTATTCGCTAGCACCAATAATATTTTCATCGTTAAATGGATTTATTTATTCCAAGATAGCTAGTGCTTTTTTTATATATGATGTTCCCGACTTATGGCCAGAAGAGTTGATTGTTTTCAAATCCACATTATCTCCACTCATTACGGTTATTGGAAAAATTATTGCCAAAATATCATATTCTTTACCTGACATTATAATTACTATCAGTAATTCAGCTGCCAAAATAATTTACGATAATTACAAACCTAGGCCACCTATATACGTTATTCCTATAGGCGTGAACCCATCTTTATTTCCAAAACTATTAAAAAAAGAGAGTAGAGCCAAACTCATAAAACAAAAAATATTACCTAAAGAACTACAAGAAAAATTTATCATTTTATATGCCGGGTTAATATCACCAGCTCAAGATGTCGAAAATTTAATCATTTTAGCAGAAAAGATTAAAGATATTCATGATATTCAAATAGTTATATTTGGAGAGGGAGAAAATAAACCAAAAATTGCAAAAAAAATAGAATCTATAGATAACGTTCACTTATTGAATTATCAGCCTCGAAATGTGATGCCGCTTATTTATTCTTCCGTTGATATAGGAACGGTACTATTATCCAAAGAGCCAATTTTCGACATAGCTTTTCCAACAAAATTTTATGAATATATTGCGAGCAATAAACCAGTTTTGGCTATTTGTAAAGGGGAACTTTCTAAAATTATAAATTCCAATAATATAGGCTATGCAGTTGATTCAGACAATATCGATAAACTAATCCCATTTATAAAAAAAATGAAAGATTGCTCGGATTTATTTCACATTATTGAAAAAAATGTTGATAATACATTACAACAATTTTCACTAAATTCCTTATCTTTAGATATTAAAAAAGTTTTAGAGAAAGAATATAAAAATAAAAAAAATTAAGATAGATAAGACATTGGGCTCTACTAACTTAACGATTTTATCAACTGTTTTGAATTTATCAACTGCCATTTTTTCTCCACCATCATTTTCAATAATTATGTTAATTTGAACTGAAATTTAGATAAAAGTAGTAAACAATTTTTCTACTCACTATTGTGAATATATTTAAAATAAAAATTTTTTCCTAAAGTTAACAGAGTCAGACATCATATATAAATATAAATATAGGCGATTTCGCTTATGGATAGAATTCCATAGTATTTATTGCTAGCAAATGTTTCAGATTTGATAAAATCAGCCAAGAGTCAGATGTATTCGGAATCAACGATTTTTAATGAATTCATCGACTACGAATTTAGATATCTCGGTTTTACTATGAAATTATCTTTCTGCAAGTTGTAATTTTGTATCAAATCTACACTTTTAGTGTGACTTATTGTAATAATGTCCAAACAGAATGATATGCTTTGGATGTATTTCCTAATAAAAGACCACTACCAAAGTAAAGATGTAAAAAACATGCCATATCTTTAGGTTCTGTTCTTTTTCCAATTTATAGTATCTTATACAATAAACAATTGAGAGTATGTGATTTTTTCCTTAACTTTACAGAGCTATTGCCCCTTTTACAATCATTTATACCAAATGTTGGTCGTTTGATTTGTTGCATGACATTGAGTTTAAAAAACCATCAAAAACAGATTTATTGCTGTGTCAGCATTATAACCGTTTATAATCCAAATGAATGTTAAAAGATTGGAACACCCAAATTACCAGATTTCACTTCATTAATACGTACATCTTGATTGCTTGTTTTGAGACTGCTAATATGTACACCTTGGCCATCTACAGTAACATTGCGAACATTGATGCCCATAACACTATTTGCGGCATTGTTAATAGGAACACTTGGAACATTTGCAGTAGAGAACGAAGTAGCAAAAGACACATCATTATAGCCCGTTAGCGAAACTTGTACATCTACAGTATAGGTACCAAAAAAGTCATTTGCACTTGTGGGTATTTTGAAAAAAACCTGTCCGTCACTATCGGCAATAAAAGCCATTTGTTTTATTGTTTTACCGCCAGGATATCCCACAATTGCCTTAACAAGAGCTCCTGATATAGGCTGATGATTCTGTTGATCATAAACAGATATCTTCAAGATTTCCCTATCTCCTCGTTCTAATAACTTGCTACTCAATTTCCCTACAACTTCCAATGTCTTGAGAGCTAGAGGCGTTTGCGCATAAACAAAGGAAGATTTATGAATAGTAATCGAAGGCAATATAACCACCACAATTAACATCGTGATACAAAACAATGACAAAAAAGAATATTTTAATTTTTTATTAATCGTATTTGTTAAAAATGAAGTGTTTTTAAGCATATTGTTTCTAAATTAACAATAATGGTTATTTGTATTTGATACATATGTATAATAATATAATCTAAGAATTATTTTATAGTATTTGATTTACAAGCTAAATATGTAACAATCACATCTCTTTTAAAATAATATGTATATTTTTATTATTAATTTTTTCCCATTTTGTGAATATGTTTATAATGTTTAATAAAATATTTATAGTTATTTTATTTGTCTTAAGTAAAGTAAAGTGTATCAAATGAACTATTGCTGTAATCATTTGTTATCAAACACAGCTGAACAACATATTAGATCTTTTGCATAATTAGACGCCTATTAAAATTTTGCAGCCTATTGATGAAATTGTGTAACATTACATTTTAATCTGCTGATTTCGATCAAGATGTATTCGATCATTAGAAATTTTTCTAATGATCCTAATTATGCAAGAAATCTATTACATAACTTTCTAATATTTTTCTCATTAATTCCGAATTAAATAAATATACCTACACCAATTAATAGTTATACCGACTAAAGAACTTCCATAAATATTTTATTCCTACCAGATTGTTACATAATAAGGTAAGGCTTACATCCTATATCTAATATAAATTTAATCGCAAATAAAGTACATTTTGCAAGGTGTTTAACCATATAAAAAGGATTTTGAAAATAAATCTAAAAGATCCGAATTTAAGGTATCAGTATTAAGTAACACTCCAATTTAAATTGAAAGTATCATTTAAATCTAAACGCGCATTCTATTTGAAAAAAGGGACATAAATGAATTGAAAATAAATTATGATATGTAGTCATATAGCAAAGCAATAACACAATCATAAAAAAAGATATTTCTGTAGCAAAATAATTAGTATATTTTATTTAAATCCATATTACGCAAAGCAATTATGATGATGATGATGATGGTGTGAACATTTTATTGTATCAGGAACATGAGCACCTATTGCCGCAAATAAAATACTAAAAGTTGCATCGTTATATCCGGTTTGTCCTATCGCTACATCTATTGAATACGAACCACTCAGAGAACTCTTACTAATTGGAATTTTAAAAAAGACATTTCCATTAATATCGGTAATAGCTGATGTTTCTTTTAGCGTCTTTAGTCCAGAATAAGTTACAATGATTTTAACAAAAGTTCCAGAAACAGGCTGATGATTCTGTTTATCTTTTACTGTTATCTTAAGTCTTTCACTATCTCCCAATTTTATTACCTTTTTGCTCAATTTTGATTTGATATCAAAAGTCTTGAGAGCTAGAGGCGTTTGCGCATAAACAAAGGAAGATTTTTGAATAGTAATCGAAGGCAATATAACCACCACAATTAACATCGTGATACAAAACAATGACAAAAAAGAATATTTTAATTTTTTATTAATCGTATTTGTTAAAAATGAAGTGTTTTTAAGCATATGACTTCAATAAATAACAAAGTTTATTAACTTTATCAAAAAATATTCCCTAAGATAAATACTTGACTTTGGCATAATTAATGTTCTTCAAATATCAAGATATAAATTCATGTAACTAAATCGCCAGAGATAACGATAATGGTAATGTAACGAATATGAAAACAAAGAAACATACAATATGTATTGGATTCATCTATATCATTATTTATATATATATATATATTTGAAGAATATGATCGAGATGTTTCAAAACAACAAATCTAGTCCTGATGGGAGAAACCATCTCTCATAGGATGGACTACATTAAGCTAGTAGAGCATGTAGAACAGAAAAACAGGAAAATCTAATCCAAAAGTATAATCAAAAATGTACTTGGAATTTCTGAAATTATGTTTAAGATGCTTTGTTGTATAACTATACTACTTAACAAAAATTCATACAATTGTAAAATAATTTATCCTTCGTATATTTAGCGTGGTTATTTTTGTCTTTACAATATTAATTGTTGTAGAAGATTTCTCTGGAGCAATTGAAGAGAGAATATAAAAAAGAAACAGATGCTGATGTAAAAGGAAGAATCCTGCTTATTAGATGAATTAGAATTGATGACCAAGAAGCATCCAAAGTAGCAGAGAAAGAGAATCATATAGGTCAAGGTGGTGGTGGGTCTATAAGTGGCTAGATAGACTCTATAAAAAGGTATAGAGGGATTTAATGACCAACCAAGGAGCGGTAGACCCCCTACCTCACTAAGCCAAGAAAAAGAGGTTAAAGAAAAGACAGGAAATATCTGAGGATAAGTCTGGATAACAGACCAAGCAAATAATGGATATAATTGATAAAGATACAGGAAAAGATACCACGAAGTACATGTTTATAGGCTCCTTCATAAATAGGGCTTCCTGTAAAGTTCCTCAGAAGAGATTTGTTAATATCCTCAAAAGAAGAGCAAGAAGCTTTCAAAAGAGGTACAAAAATACTCTCATAAATCACTAGAATTCACAATAGCAATAGTAGAAGATAAATCAATATTTGTCCATGAAATACCCATTAGAAGAAAATTATGGCTTTCAAAAGGAATTAGGCCCATTAGTTACAGCCACAGGCTCGTATCAGAGAACATGTGAGTTTGGTACACTAACTGTGGAAGATAAGCAGTATTTCGTCAGTATTATGTGTTTAACCCCGATACTTTCCTTGACTACATAAAATTAGTAAAGAAATACCTAAGAAAGGTTGTCATGTTTATAGATGAGCAAGACAGTATCAATCAAATAAGGTAAAGGAACATTTAGAGGAATAAGGATTCGGGGAGAATAATCTATTTTCCAAAAGGCTCACCTGAATTTAATGCGATTGTTAAAGAATGTTGATGAAGACAGAAGGGAAAATATCATCTGTCAGTATCAAAATATTATTCCAAGTTTATCGATTTAGAATCATCAATGCTAAATATTATAAGACAAGATGGTTCCATCTAGACGTAAAGCATCTGTCAAGAGCAGCGAATTATCGAATTTATGTTAAGCAGTATAAAAATAGTTTCCATAAATTAGTTTACTTGGTATCTAAAGTATTATTTAATATAATAGACCCAACTTTTGGATCAAGTATTAATTTTTTATTTGGATTTTGATTGAAGTCAAACATGTTCAATAATGTGCCAGAATATAGATCAAATGATTTATTACCAATTTCACCTAAATTCCAATTATCTTCAATAAATTTAAGTATAGATGTTTGATCTAAAAGTGTATGATCGATATAATTTGATTTTGACCATGGGGAAATAAGTATAAATGGTAATCGCGGACCATACCCGCATCGATTTTGATTCTCCTTGTCGTTATTATGACCACAAAATCCATTTTCTAATAATAAATCATTATTTGGATCATTAGATTGATTAACAATGGGTGGCATAACGTGATCATACCATCCACCCGAATCATCATATGTAATTATAATAGCAGAATCGTTCCAAAAACCAGAATTTTGTATTTTATTTATAGTATTTACGAGAAATGTTTGTTCATCCAAAGGATCGGAGTAATTTGGATGGCCATCCTGATAAGCTGAAGATCTCAAAAAGCTAACCGAAGGTAAATTATTTGCATTGATTGATTCCCAAAAATAATTCATATCATATTGATGGTTTGATTGATCAGTATGACCAATGTTGGAAATTGAAATTGGAGGAAGATGATGAGGATTGGCAGTAGATTTGTAATATTGGAAGGGGTTTACTATGGCCATGTAATCGCGTATATTTACCCCATAATAATTTACGTGTTGAGTATGACAGATAGCTCTACCATCAACGGTCATATTTGATGGTTTAAATCCACCTTGAAACCATCCCCAAGTAATGTTTTTTAAATTTAAAAGATCTCCAATGTTTTTTCCTTTTAGAAATGCTTTTCCATGTGAACAATCATCAAAAAATGGTTCTGCATCCGAAATTATTGTTCCATTTACAATTTCATTATCAAGATTATAGGGTGTTGCACCATGTGTTTGGCCGGAAATAATGTTGATATAACCCGGAGTTGAAGGTCCAAATATAGTACTATAAAAATTATCACTCATGGAAAACTTTTGGGCATAATTCCACAATGCAGTTACTGTATCACCATCATAAAAACCTAAAGATTGATTGGGATTACAATCAGAAGATTTTGATTCGATATTTCCAACAAATTTGTTTAATAAACCCCCATTATATGCTTGTTGTAATCCCGAATAGGTATGATTCATATCACAAGTAGGAGTAGATACGTTTAAAAGAAACGGATTAACTAAATTTGGATTATTATTCATAATAACATTAGGAAACCCATTAACTGAAGGAGTATTTTCTGAGGGTTTAAATTTTGATTCATTTAATTTTATAGGATGAGGATATGTTCCAAAATAATGATCAAATGATGTATTTTCTTGTATTATGATAATTATATGTTTAATAGGATGATTATTTTCAGAGAATACATATTTTGAAATACCTACATATAAAAATAAGAAATATAAAAATATAAAAAGTAAAATTAAATGTAACATTGTTAAATAATTCATGATCGAGATATTATACTTTTATAATTTATAAATTATCTATCTAACACAGGTTCTTCACTTAGCGATAAATCTATAGCTTAATAGTGTTCCATCGCCTTTAAGGACTCCAGAAATAGAATACCTTCAGAATACATACAAAGTGGTTTATATATTTATTTCTCAGGTCTTTCTTTAAGAAGATCATCTGAAAGACCATCATTCCACTTTGTCAAAAGAAATCACATTTCCATTTGGAATTGGATTCAAAAATACAAACCTGAAAATATCATCAATAAGAAAAAGTTTCAGAATATTCTTATATACAAAAAGATGAAACTGTAAAAGTCGGGTCAGAATATATCTGGGTATGGGTTGCTATTATCGAGCCTTGAAAGTAAAGGAATCCTCGGAATGAGCACATCAAAAGAGTAAAATATGTTTGTGGTGGCAGAGCGATTTATTTCGGAAGTTGTGGATGAACACGGCAAACATTCAGTTTCAACAGACTAGGATGGTACTTGGTATCCTCCTCAAGCATGCAGATTCTTGAAACTAAAACATCATCTCCACCTGCTTACGAAAAAAGCAGGTGGAAAGAACAAAATGCAGTACATAAAGGATAGAACCAAAGAATGTTTTGATGACTACTTTCCATGCAGTAGAAAAAAGAAATGTAAATTAAAGTATGTGATCAATTGGTTGAATCTATTTGTAGATTATCATAATAAGGAATTAAACCTTAAGTGAACAGAGCCCTAACACATTAGGTGACCTTTATAAATAATTTAAATGATTACAAAAAAGCACATCTAAAGAAAACCAATTGATCACAAATATTTTATGAAACTTAAATCAAAGTTGTATTTGAATATATTTAGATTTAAGTTGCTATCCTATATGCAAAGAAGAAATATTCTATAAAAGATACCAAATGAAAGAATATATTTATAATGGAAAATTTCATTTCTGGATTTATCATAAACTATGGTAAAAATTCAGAATCCATATATGAAAGGTGGATATATTTGAGGTACATTTTTTGAATATACGGATTGATTACATTCTCCTTTTGAGAAAAGCATTATGAGAGAACAAAATGTAATATATCAAACACAATACTTAAAGTTTTGATATCATTTTTCATATATAATAAAGAAATATAAATAATTGGAAAAAGCTGCTTATAGGTTTAGATAACAGGGACTTATTTATAAATTTTAGCGATTTAAATACATAATTATATATATTATAGATAATTTAAATATGGTAAAAGTGCAAATAATGAAACAGGACTCCCTTTCAATGGTTATCGAATTAATACAAACACAAATCCATTGGAGAATTCTTCATTTAGAACCATATGTTTTATATTTTATAATATTTACAAAATAATTATTAAATGATATATATTGTCTAAAATTTTTATCATAAGTTCCTTAATTGTAATTTCTCTTATATCATCTTTAATACTTATAACTTTAATCTCACCACTAAGGGAATTACTATATTTTTTTGAAATATCTTTAATAGGTATTCTATTATTAGTTATTTTTAAGGGCAATATTGAAATAAGATTACCTATAAGGATATCTGTCAATACTGTTGATTATTTTTTTATACTATCTGCTCTCCTTGTCCTTTTTTTAAATATCATAAACATATCATCTATAACTATAGAAATCGTAAGATTTTGTTTTTCTGTAATGGTTTCTTTTTTTTTACCCGGTTGGGTATTTATTCGCTTATTAGATATTTATGATAAAATAAATAAATTACCTGTTCTTGTACTTTGCTTCTCAATTAGCATAGGATTATCTTCACTTATCTATACTTTTAAATTATTAAGAAATAATGAAATATCTACTCTAATTTTATTGTTAATTTATTTGTCAATATCTTTATTTCCTTTACTAAAACATCATAATAAAAAATTGGATAAAAATAAGATTCATTTAAAAAATCAAAGTAAAAGCTTTAACCTAGTTGAAATTATTACGATTACTTGGATATCATTTTTTTTTATATTCACCATCTTAATTTTATATCCTCAATTTGCTTATGTCCCAGGAAACGATATAATAAGACATTATTCAACAATTTTAAAATTAAAGGATTTATCGGAATCATTTCATAGCGAATATCCATGGTTCCATTTTAGTCTAGCATCATTAAACGAGATATCAAAATCCGAAATATGGTTATTTCAATCAGGGATATCATTTTTGAGTATAATGATGATATTTTCATTTTATATAATGTCAAAAGCTTATATTTCTAGTATCAACAGGAATGCGCATTTATTAGCTACATCAATTTTTACAACATTTTCTGGATTGGGGTGGATATATTTTATTCAAAATTTGTCCTCTTTTTCTCACAATGATCAATTCCATCTACTCTCGTTATCTTTTTTTGGAACTTATTATGATATAGGCATAGGTCAAAGTACTTGGTTATGGTTATGGTTCAGGCCAATAACTGTTGGGTTTACCATCTTTTTTTTACTATTGTATATTATGCGTATTGAGAAAATTGGTAGAATTACCTATATAATAATATCTTCGATGTTGATGCTAATTCTCAGCTTAACTCATTTTTCTGAATTTTCAATTTTTGTAATAATGCTTTTTATTATATCAATATTTTTACCTAAACTTAGAATTCGTTTTAAAGAGACAGTACTATCAATAATAATATCTTTAATATTTTATTCTTTAATATCTATTGTTTATCTAAATATTTTGGGGCCTAATAGTATTTCTTTCCATAAAGAGTATGTAATACTTTTAGTTATTCTATCATCTCTTACACTTTTATTTCTGAAATACTCAAGGAGATTAAAATTCTCATTCAAAATAAATGATAAAAGAATCATTTCATTTATGTTACTTATATATGGAATCATTATTGCTTATTGGATAGCAAATAGCAATACTGTAGCAAGTGCTATTAATGATATTATATCGAGTCCTATGGATATTTTGGCCGTTCCTATTACGATTTATCCAATTTTACTTGGAATAACTGGAATTTTTGCCGTACCTGCCATTATAATTATATTAAAGGATTATAGATCTAATCCGATTATCATATTTCCGATTATTTTATTATCCATAATAATTATAGGAAAAATAATTAGTTTTATTAATATTAATTTTGATAATTTAGGATATTGGGAAAGACGACTAATTCCTTATCTTGGTATGTCTACCTCAATCATAGCTACTATTACAATATATAAAATTATAAACTATATTACTATAAAAATAACACCTCCTAAAAAGTTAAATTTTTTCAAAAATTTAACAATCGTAACTATGGTTTCATTTTTAGTTTTAGTGGGAACCTTATCCACATATTTGAGTTTAGAATATCAAACACTTCAAACTTCACAAAATATTTTTACTAATAACGAAAAACAACTACAGAACAATAATTTGTTTACAAACCCTAATTCGACATTGTTAACAGTTTCATCCCGTTCAAGTTCCGTCGCTGAATATGCAAACCTGAATTATATAATAGGGTATTACAAATTTCAAATTTGGCCATCTAAAAGTCCTGAATTACCATTAAATATTTTAAATGGATTAAATAATTCTGCAAATATCTATATAAGTAAAGGAGATATAAATCAGATAAAAAAAAGTGGGTATGAGGATGGATATATTTCAACACACCTTATGCAGGTTGCACCCAAAATTTCAATTGATAATGATCAGAATAAAATAATACAAATTCCGAAATTATCTCCACCAACATCAAAGAGCGAAATGGTTTTAGTCTTACCAGATAATACTGTAAAAGCCCATTATTATTATGCATATGATATATTATCTCAAGGAAAATATAATTATACAACAGCTAAATTATCTGATATTTCCACAATTAAAAAAGCAAAAATAATTGTTGTGCCTAATGAAGAAATTGCATCTATTATAACAAATTATAAAAATATTTATAATCTTCAATTTAGAAGCATGATAATATTTAATCTTGATGGTTATGGGAAGATCGCCAATGTGTATGGCACATATTTAAAGAATAGCAGTAATCCTTCATATTCAATAGCATCTGACAACGGAAACAAAGAATTTAATAAATTTAATTCAATAATATCTAAAAATAGTATACAATCAAATTTAAATAATAATACTATAAGACTTCCTTCTATTTTAAATATAAACCCAATTATTCATGATCCAGCATATATTGTTAGAGCCCATTACAATAACGGGATTCCATTTGTTTTAGAAAAGTCCAATGATGCTTATAATATTTATTATGTAAATGTTTTTCCGATTATAAAAAATATAAATTCAGATTACAGTAATTCTGAATCTATGTATCCGGTCCTCGGTAAATTATTAAATATGGTAAATATGACTTTTCCATCTTACAAATTTATTGATAAGCCTTCATCTCAACTTGTTTCTGGAGGCATTTCAGCCTTTAGCAAAGCAGTACTAAAAGGAAATATTTCCATAAATTCGCCATCATCATTAATATTTTCCGATAAATCTCCCACTTCAATTAACATCAATAATTCAAAGTATATTATAAATAACTTGAAAAATATCACCCCTATTGATGTAAATGATGTACAAATAAAGAGTAACAATGCTATATTTAATGGGGGATCAGGATTTTATACCAATTTGACAATACAAGAACCTT
The DNA here is from genome assembly GCA_025934495.1 of Candidatus Nitrosocosmicus sp. Lineage (GTDB taxonomy): Archaea > Thermoproteota > Nitrososphaeria > Nitrososphaerales > Nitrososphaeraceae > Nitrosocosmicus. The sequence goes on along the minus strand of JAICXY010000010.1, from coordinate 10,720 downwards.
CCACTATAAATTTTATTGGAAAACCAGCAATTATTTCATTACTTTTAGATAACAATCATAAAATTTATGTTAAAGGAAAAAATATTCAAATAAATCTAAACAAAATAAATATTTTGTCTAGACAGCCTAAAATTGTTTTAAATGGTATTACAAATTTTAGCCAATTTTATGCATATGGTGATTTAAATAGCAAAATAAAAGTATTAGGAAAAAATCTAGTAACAGATGGAAAAGTAAATTTAAACATTATCTATTCTGATAAATTTATGATAAGTAATGGTACATCTTTGAACGGTAAAATCATTTCACCACAATCAACATATTATCAAAATGTTGAAAGTATTAGTATTTTTAAGTTATCAGATATTACATATATAATGGTATTGGTATTAATATTTATAATATATAACATTTACATTACTAATAGAAAACAGGTTGTCTCGAATAAACGATAAATGTATCTCAATTTAACTATTAAATATAATATATGTGGTTGTTTTTAACTATTATCTAATATTTTTTTATTATTAAAGTAAGCTTTATAACTTCCATAATAAAATTAACGATTATTTTATATCTTCATAATGTTCCTAATTCTATTTCTATTTTATTTAATATATCACAGTACCTCATACAATCATTGTCAAGAGGACCTTTTTCCAATCTCCTCCTAATTGTATATCGTAATAAAGTAAAAGGTATCAATATTTGTAAATCGATCTCAAAATTAAAGTGTTTTCCAATCATAGATTTTATTTCTTTAATACGATCTCTCTCAAATTCATTTTTTATGTTTTCATATCTAGAAATTTCAGAAAAAAGTATAGAATTTATTATAAGGAACATAAAATCAAATAATGGATCCCCTAATTCCCGATAGTATTCCCAATCAATTACAGATATCTTATTTTCATTATTAGCATTATCAAATAAAATATTTCCATGCCAAAAATCACCGTGTTCAGGTGAGATATTCATACTATGATTTAGTAAATATGATTCATAGTTATCAATTAATTTTAAGCATTTTGTAATATCTAGTTCGGGCACTTTTTTTAATTCAGCCCTTGCATTATCCATTTCATCTAAAATAAATTCTCTTGTCATATTTGACTTATTTGATTGATTTTGAAAATTAATTAGCCAATTAACTGCTAATTTTATTTCGTCAAAGTTATTTGGATCAATTGTTTTACCAGGTAGCCAATCTCCAATCCAAATTTTTTCAGAAGGATTTGGTAAATCACGGGGATTTGTTTTATCGTGAAAAAAGATCTCTTTGGGAATATATTTTATATCTCTTTTTAAGTACACTACCTTTAATGGAACTCTTTTATCATCATAGAATAAATATTTTACATATGTTCCCTCACTTATAGTAGTAAAATTTGTCAAAGATGTTTCATGAATTACAAAATCGTCTAATGACATTTCAGTTCCATTTTTATGGCAATAAAATATAAAAGAAGGAGTTAATAAACTGGCAACTAATCCTATTATAGATTTATGCATTCTATCAATTAGAGATAAAGAAATCTTATATCCTATATTTACTGCATTGTATCTAGGATATGTATTCTTTATAAAATGAATAAAACCTTTTAGGCTTTGTTTGTCATTAAGATCACCTATATAATAAGGCTCGTTATAGGACGGAAATACCCAATAAGATTTGATTTTGAGCCCAGCTGTTTTTAAAAGAGATCGATATCCAAATATGGTATAAGTATAGGTAAAATAACCTCTTTCCTCCTTTTTTTTAATAGATCTATCCCCATAAATTCCTCCGGAGTTACCAAATTTTTTTACTATAATGTTTGCTAACTGTCTCGGTAGGAGGCTTGTATATGGCATACCGCTATGATCTTTTGCACCTAAAATAAATTGCATACCCATTCTATTTTCAATTCCGATATAGATACGGCCCTTCTCATTTAGGACTCTTTTTAATTCTTTGAGAAATAATAATTGAGCTTTACGTGGAGGTTGATCTATGTTCATCATGCCTACCCATTCTAAAACCCCATTGCAGACAACTAAATCAAAAGAGTTGTCTTGAAATGGAAGTTTTATTATATTACTTCGAGACAAGAAAATATTTGATCTATTGGAATTTTTGTATCGTCTTTTCTGAAATTCGATTCTTTCTTTTACAGCTTCAACAGAATAAACCTCATCATACAAAAAAGATAACCTTTCAGAAATATTTCCTAAACCACTTCCAAGGTCAAGGCAACATTTATTATTTTTTCCAAGACCATGAAACACCCAATCCGATCTTCTTTTATCTGTGATATATGAATGTAAAAATGGAAATTTAATAAAAAAATTTTTTAAAGCAGTATCAAAACCAATCGAATCAATCTCGGTTATTAATTCTTTCATATCTATTTGAGAAACTTCTCCTGCATAGAAGTCTACATCAGATATAAAATCTACATAACCATTCTTTATATCGTAGGAATTGTTACAATTTCTACAAAGATAAGAGTCATTTCTTTCATTAAGCATATTTTTACAATTTGGGCATACGAAAATTGCATTCATGACTCAATCACCATGATAAATAATAGCGATCAATATGTATTTTTTTATAGCATATCTTTCGTATAATTAATTACAAACAGCTTTATAACCATTAGGTCCTCATCAACCTGTTCTCTCTTTGCTATCATACGAGAGAAAGGCTATTCAAAAAAAAGCCATTGCTCTCCAAGTCATTTACCAATCTTACAGTTCAAGAATTTAAGGATATTTATGATAAAGAAACAGCAAAAAAATACGAAAAAAGAGATACAGCGATATCTAAAAGAAACGGTGGCAAAAATGGAGAACGAAAAGCAAGGCACAATAGGAAGACCTTTCAAACTAGATGTAAAAAATCGATTTCTAGTGTTACTTATTTACTATCGTTTATACATAACTTACGCATTATCTGGATTTCTATTGGATTTAGATCAGAGCAACGTCTGAGGTATCCAAAAGATTAAGCGATCTGTAAGGCAATGTGTACTAATTCCGAAGAAGATGTACAACATTGCAAAGACTTTAAACTCAAGAGGAAGTTGAACAATACTTTTTAGGTTTTATATCTTTCATAGTTTGCACTGAACAACAGATATCAAGATTGGTGGATAAGAATAGAAGAACGATTTTCTATTCAGACAAGAAGAAAAGAATATGGTAAAGAACCATATTATGGTTGACAATAGTGGTTATATCATTCACAAAGCATGTAATAAGAAAGGAAAAAGACATGATTATGCGTTTATAAAAAGAATCACTCTTACTCCAAAGGGGTTGTAAATGTCGTTGATCTAGGATACATTTGGTATAGAAAAGGATTTCCCACAAAAACTATCAGCACTATCATATAAAAGAAGAGAAACAGTTAGTTATCACAATAAGAACTAGAATATAACAAAATTCATTCTAAAAAAAGAGAAAAGTAGTGGAACATACCATCTACAGATTGAAGAAGTATAGCAGGATAATGAATGATATATTCAGAAATAGGTTAAGAAAGTACAATAGAATTTCGGATACAGTTACAGGCCTTCTAAACTATGAATAACGAACCATTATCATTATTAACAGATACAAAATCATGGGGATAGTATTAGGTTGTTTCTAATTATAGGAGATCTAATGCTCCAATCAGGACAATGATAATATAATTTTCACTGTTTACTTTATAATTTTATCAACAAAGCGTTACAAAAAATGAGTAAAATATTATGCAAGAAAGCAAACAAATTATTGTTAAAAGAATGGCACATATGATATATGTATTTACAAAAAAAATAAAAAGAAAAAAAGAAAAAAAGTATTTGAAATCATACAATGCGTATCACATAAATGAAAGTTGAATAATTTTATAGTGTCGTATTTCATAGGAATACAAAAAGCATTAGATCAGAATTATAACAAATAATAAAAAAAATATATTTATATCCAATTTGATAGAAAGCTCAATTAGAAGGGAATCACATTTGAAAATGTATATTATGCTGGAAATCTTTTTGATTAGATAGTTAATGAAAATAAAAAAATTATAGTCAAAACCTTAAGTTTCAACAAATTCCAACTTAATTCTAAATTATATGTACATTTTACCTTATATATACCTAAAGATACAGAATTTTCCAATAGTTTTGTTTCGATAATATTTATAATTGAGACATTACCAGTAGATAGAAATAGTATCTTCGATGCATCCAGAATTAAAAAAATAATCATAAAATCTAAAGTTGTTGAATAAAATTAGGAAATATCATAAGGTAATGGTAATTAAACTGGTAGAATATATTGGTTATATCAATATAAATTACAATGCTATAATTATAGATCTATGCAAATCAAAAAAATCATATTTACTTTCAATGACCTATATTATACCTATAAAAAATGTCAAAAGGATAGAGACTCCTCGGAATTTATAATGCGTAATTATGTATATAAATACTAAAACAATTGTAAAGTATGTTAAAGGTCCAATGACATTAAATAATAATCATAAAATAATTTTTGGAGAAAATAATATCTCTGTACTATTCGAGAAATTTACTTGGAGTAAGTTTAAATAAGAGGACTATTTGGACATGATAAACAAAAATGCGATTGGAAAAGGAGTGGCATATCTATATATTGAAGCAATCGCTACGATGTTCTCTGGATACATTTTCTGGTTAATACTATCGAAAATTACTTCTCCTTCAGTAATAGGAACATCTTCGGCAATAATTTCTTTCATTTCAATTTTCATTGGAGTTTCTTCTGTAGGCGTTGGAGGAGGAATTCAAAGGTTTCTAGCAAAAAGTCTTGCAGATAAAAAAATAGAAGACATTAAAGGTTTTATAAATTCATCCATAATAATAATGAGTATAGGTATAGTAGGATCAAGTGTTATTATATTAATACTCAGGAATTGGATATACTATTCCTTTAAAATAGACTTTGGATTAGTTATTATTTCTATTATAATAATGGCATTAACATCCATATATTCCCTATTACGTGCCATAATAGTTCCATCTTTAAATACAAAAATTATAACAACCTCATCAATTTTCTCAGTTGTAATAAAATTAACAGTAACCACTATCTTGGTTTTATTCGGTTCTGGCGTAATGGGTATTCTAGTAGGATTTTTATTATACCCACTAATTTCATCAATTATTTTAATTATCACAGTCAAGAATACTTTTTATAATCATCATGATAAAATAAATAAAAATCATACAATTAGTTTATTATATTCTACCAAAAATATATTTATCTCAAGTTTAGGATTTTGGATTCCACCAACCATTACTACAATAGGATCTCAATTAGGAACTATACTTGTAATGATATCTAGTGGAGCGAATTATGCAGGTATTTATTTTATCTCTTTTTCACTTGTTTCAGGAATAGCAGTAATTATGTCGGTATTGTCAACAATTGCATATCCTACAATAAGTTCATTGACTGATGGTAGAAAAAGAGCAGTATGGAGATTGATAAAGATATCATTGGTTATTACACTGCCATTATCTCATGCCATTATTATTTACTCTGCCGAAATATTGCGAATATTTGGAAGTAGTTATGCAAATGGATCCTTAAACTTGGAAATATTACTCTTATCTATTCTTCCCACTGCGATTACATCAGGTATTGGTGTATTGGTGTATGCATATGGTAATAATCGACAACTTTTGATAATAGGACTTTTTACAAGTATTCCTCGAGTTTTACTTTATTTTATATTTGTTCCAATTTTTGGAGGAAATGGTGCAGCAATAACTTATTTGATGGGCTCCATTATAGGACTTATTGTTTCAGTAATTATTGCGAATAAAATAGGGTTTAAACTATTCTGGAAACAAATAATATCAATATCAATCATTCCAATACTATTAACAATCTTTTTGAAATATTTGGGTTTAAACTATATTTTTGGTATATCCATAGCAATCGTGATATCATATATTTTATTGCTAAAATTACGTATTATTGATACAGAAGATATACAAGATATTTTGAAAATCTTGCCTAAAATGATTGCAGATCCTATGGTAAATATAATAATAAAAATTTCAAATAAATTGAGGTAATCTTTAAATCATCTAACCCGAAAAATATATAAATAAAAAAATTGTAGTAATTATTCTTTTAATTTAGTTTTTTTTTAAGATATTTCTATATTTATTTTAATATTACTCTAGTTCTTTCGCTATTGTCTCTATTATCTTGGTAGATGTACGAGGTTTACCAAATAATCCTTTTACTAATCTAAACCTTTTCATTATTAATGAATAATCTCTTTCCACAAATTCTATTGTTTTAGTAATATTTTCTAATTTATGTCCAGTCAAAAAATTGAGCCCTTTCTCTATTGTTTCACTCCATTCGGTTATACTCCTTATAGTTATACATGGTGTGCCTAAAATTGCCGATTCTTATTGGATCCCTCCAGAATCTGTTAAAACAATTCGTGCATTCTGAATCAGGCTTAATGATTCAAAATATCATACTGTCTTAATAGTTCTTATTTTTTTTATATAATTTGTAAGTCCAAATTTATTTATTTGTAATTCTGTAGGAGGACGACAAGGAAAAATGATCAGTATCTCCTTAGATATCAAAGATAATGCTTTTAGAATATCACTTATTTTATCTTTATTTTCAATATTTTCCCTTCTGTGTATAGTTACAAGATAGTAATTTCTTTGTTTAATGCCAAGGTCATCTAAAACAGTAGTTGTTATTTTAGTACCGCTTACAGTATTTCAAAAATCAACTATTGGATGTCCTGTTAAAAAAATTTGCTCTGATTTTATTCCTTCCCTTTGAAGATTAACCAAACAATTTTCTGTTGGTGCAAAATTTAAAGTTGGCGATATCAGATATCAAAACTCGATTTATCTCCTCTTGCATATGCTTGTCAAAAGATCTGCAACCAGCTTCAACACGCCCGATGAGTATATCCAATTTAGCAGACGCAATAGAGCCTCCTAATTCAGAATTTGTATCCCCCTGAACGAATACAATATCAGGGTTTTCAGATTTTAATATTAGATCATAAGAGGTAATAATCTCACCTACTTGCATGCCTTGTGATAATGTTTTAACTTTAAGGAAATAATCAGGTTTAGAAATTTCTAATTCATTTATAAATACATCGGACATCATAAAGTCATATATTGTCCTAGATGTACAAGTATGGGTTTATGATTTCTTTTTTTTCGACAAGTACGGTTGCATTTTTATTATTTCAAGTCTTGCGCCTACAATTACACAAATATCCAATACATTATAAATTAATATAGGATAACTATATCTATTATTAAAATATTAAATCAAATTAATTTGCCTATATAATAATACTTATCCTTTAAAATATATGAATGAAGTTAATGAAACATCTATTTGTTATAAATCTATTTCTTTGAATCCCATATAAAAAAGAGATATTGTATAAGATAACATATCTTTTATTTTAAACCTTATTTGTTACTCCTAATATTAAAGTAATAAGTATTAAAATTTTATAGATAATAAAAAATAGTTGTATCATATTAGCAAATAAACGTTATTATAAAAAATATGTCCTTTTAATTTATTGTCAAAGCAATTTTTTGAATGATAAATTTACCGCCATGTTTAAATAAATATTTAATTTCATTTTCAATGTTAATATTATTTCTACATTATGCTCGTTCTACTATTTGGTTTTTTAGTTATTATTTAACATTTTTTCCAATAATATTATATTTAAGAGTATCATATTTTTATTGATTATCATTACTATGCATTATCATATGTACATCAAAATAAAAGAATCACAATATTTAATTTCTATTTATATCTATAGAAGGTTTTTTTTGGATTAACATGCTACTGGGATCACTTAAAATTTGACAATATTATAATAAAGTGAGAATAATATTAGTTGACTAAAGTTGCAATATTAAGATCCAATTCTATAATATCAGATACAAGAGTTAAAAAAATATTTGAATCATTAAGTAAAAAGTATTCAGTACTATTGTTAGGATGGAATCGTGAAGGACGATCCAAGGCCACTAGTTCCAAGTATAAAAATAATCTTCGCCTTCTTAACATCAAAGCCCCATTTGGAAAACCATCCATAATTGGATATTATCCTTTTTTTTGGATATGGATTTTTTTACAACTTGTTTCATATTCTCCAAAAATTGTACATGCTTGTGATCTGGATACAATTCCTCCAGCTTTTCTATATAAATTGATATTCAGAAGGAAAGTCATTTTTGATGTATTTGATAGATATGCAATGTCTTATATCGATCCAAATTTTTATCTGCTATATTCATTTATACAATATCTCGAAGAATTTTATGCCGGTAAATCTGATGTATTGGTTACAGTAGGAACAAAATTATTGGAGACATTTAAACATAAACCAAGAATTTACTCGATAATAATGAATTGTCCTGAAGACACCACAATCAATACAAAGTCAAACGACAACCTGTTTAAGATAATTTATACTGGAAATATTGTTAGATCTCGTGGAATAAAAAATATAATTGAAGCTACAAAAGATTTAACAGGTGTAGAATTTATTTTTGCAGGAAGAATTAATGAGAAAGCATTTCTTGATGATAATTTAAATGTCAATAATGTGCATTATAATGGCATTTTATCTGCGGATGATGCACTAAAATTAGAAGGTCATGGTGACGCAATCGCTGTGTTATATGACCTTAGAATCCCCATAAACAACTTTGCTATGCCTAATAAAATTTTTATAGCTATGATGTTTGGCACCCCAACAATTACCAATATAGCAACTGATATTATTGAAGAAGCTAAATGTGGCATTGTAGTGGACTATGATAGCATTGATCAAATCAAAAATGCAATAATAAGATTACGCGATGATAAGGAATTACGAGATAAATTAGGAAATAATGGTCGTAAAGCCTTTTTACAAAAATACAACTGGCATATAATGGAAAAAAAATTGTATAGGATTTATGACGATTTAATAAACTTTAACTGATCAATTCCGGCTCTGTTCAATTAAGACATAATTCCTTGTTCTGAAAATCTACAAACAAATTCAACCAATTAATACATGTTTTAATTTACATTTCTTCTTTTTTCTGCATTGAAAGTAGTCATCGTCAAAACATTCAGTGTTCTATCTTTGATATTGCATCGTCATTTCAATAATGATACTTTCATATGGGGAGTGAATGTGATGTTTTATTTTCAAAAATTGACAGGCTTGCTGTGGTGGATACCATGTACCACCATCATCTGCGATTGAAACGGGATGTTCTCCATATTCATCAATTATGTTCGGCATGAATCGTTCAATAGCAACAAACATATTTTTTCGTTCTTTTGATATGCTTATTCCAATGATTTTCTTACTTTCAATCTCAATAGAAAGCCCTCAAAGCCATATTAATTCAGAGCCAACTTTTATGACTGTTTTCATCTATTACATACTCTAAAACTTTCCTTTTCTTTGACGATACCATGTGAGGATTGTATTTTTGAATCCAGTTTCAAATATACGTGATTCCGTTTAATAAAGCAAGATGGCAATCTTTCTGATACCTTTCTTAAAGAAAGACCTGAAAAATAAAAATACAAAGCATAACATATGTATTCTGAAGGTGTCCTAGTTCTGGTATTCGTAAAAGAAATAGAACATCTTCAAGCTTGATTTATCGTTAAGTGAACAGAGCCTCAATTCCAGATCAATTTTAATCTAAAAGATAATTAAAATATGAAATATTTAATACTATAGCATATAATAATTAAGTTTTTAAAAATAAAATAATTAAGAAAAACCACAATAGAATATATAAAATGTAAATGTGTAAATGGATATCTATTAGCAGCAACGTCTCTGCTGACAGTTGTAAATTATGAAATATTTGAATTTGTAAACAGGTAATAGAGTTGTTTTAATAATCAAAGTTAGTTATAGTAATGGATTATCCATATTTACAATATTTAAAATAATAGAATTAAAATAACTATATAGATTTTGCACTAAAACTCACTATATTTACATAACTTTTGACTTGAGAAAAAAGCATATAGCCCGGAGATAGCCTATTTCGCATATGAACGCCAGAAACCGCAAAATACCTCTAGAGTATACGGGATTATAGATTGTATTTGTAATTTATAAGTTCATAATTTGGAAACGCTGTAAAAGCTTTGAAACAATTAAAAATTTGTTAATATAAATCAGGTTTCTATCTGCTGGAAGTGGATACAAAATCATAAAACAAAAAAGATATCAAGAAAAAGAAAAATCTAAAAAAAGGAAACAGGTTTTTTGCAGAAAAATTTATTTATAGTTTAACTAGAAACCTTGGTAGAAATCCGATATCATAAGATGGTGGAACTGGCATATATTGCAAGTATATGCAGGTTTCTGGAACTAAAACATCATATCCATCCCCTCTATGAGCATAGCACTATCTAAAGGACAATGCAATATATGTAAAATAGAATGGAAAGTTTGGCTCTGTTAACTTAAGGAAAAACCTTTAGCTTTAAAACAACCATAAATTATTATATGTCTACTAAAAACAGAATATCCTCAAAAATAATTGGTTATGGTTTATACTTGTACTTTTTAGGTTTATCATTCAGAAGCACTGCTAAAGCATTATCATTTTTAAAAATAATAAAGATAAGTCATCTTGTTTCCATTTGGAAATGG